>DATCPY010000071.1:0-48395 GCA_036569845.1 Candidatus Limnocylindria bacterium
GGCAGGACACTGGTCGAGCTATCCGCCGCACAAGCACGACACCGACGACCCGCCGCGCGAGACGCTCCTCGAGGAGACGTATTACTACCGGCTGCGCGACCCGGAGCGCGGCTTCGCGATCCAGCGCGTGTACACCGCGGACCGTTCGCTCGATGAGAGCGTCGCCGCGCGCGACGGTGACCTCGTGCTCGTGCCGCGCGGCTTTCACACGGTTTCCGCTCCGCCGGGATACGAGGTCTACTACCTGAACGTGATGGCTGGCCCCCGCCGCGAGTGGAAGGTCACCTTCGATCCCGACCACGAGCGGTTGCGCGCGTAGGAGGACTCCATGGCTGAGCTGACGAACCGCGAGATCGTCGAGCGCTTCGTCCAGGCGCAGGCGTCGCATGATCCCGGTCTCGGCGACGAATACATCGCGGAGGACCTGGTCGAGGACTACCCGCAGTCGGGCGAGCGCATCCGCGGTCGCGCGAATCGCAACGCGATCTTCGAGAACTACCCGGGCCGCGCGGAGCACGACTTCGGTTCCGCCCATGTGCGCACCGTCGTGGGCGAGGACCAATGGGTCATGACCCCGACATTGAGCCTTCTGCGGATCAACGGCGCGGGCGAGCGCTACACCGGCACGGGCCTGATCACATATCCGAACGGCGAGGTCTGGCATCTCGTGCAGCTCATCGAGATGCGCGGCGGGAAGATCGCGAAGCTCATCACCTACTTCGCCGCGCCGTTCGAGGCGCCCGCATGGCGCGCGAAATGGGTCGAGCGCACACCCGACCCAGCTATCAGCGCGACCGCGACTCTGCCGCCGCGGGAGTGATGTCGATCGCGTACGGGCCGGCGGCCTTCGTGAGTGCCGCGATCTCCCGCGCGCTGAACAACCGCGGCCGGAGCGCGTCGAGCGCAGCGCGATGGGCAGCTTCGATCGCGTCGAGCGCGACCCGGCGCAGGTCGGCCGGTGCGTCCTGCTGTGCGCTGGCGGACTGGTAGCCGGCGTGACCCATGTACGCGCCGACGACCGTCTGCAGCGGCTGCGCCGGTAGCCAGGTCGCGAGCTCCGGGAGGAGCCGGTCGAAGCTCGATCGGCCGAGGGGCTGGAAGCTCCCGAGGTCCCGGGCCACCGCCACATTCATCCGGTTGATCAGCAGCTCGAAGTACACCGCGCGTCCGGCGTTCATCGCCTGGCGTGCGAACTGGCGACGCTGCATGTAGACACCGACGAGCAGCCAGCCCACGACGCCGACGACGGCGCCGATGATCCCCGGGAGGAACCGATCGAGCTCGGCCACGGCAATATTCTGCGCGTCACTGGAGCGCGATCGCCCACGGCCTGTGGCTACTAGCATTGTTCGGTGAGCAGCACGGCAGTGAGCAACGCTGCGGCGAATGGCGAGCTGGTCATCGAGACCGATGGGCTCACGAAGCGGTACGGCGATGTCGTCGCGGTCGATCAACTGTCGCTGCGCGTCCCGAAGGGCGGCGTCTTCGGCTTCCTCGGCCCGAACGGGTCGGGAAAGACGACGACGATGGGCATGCTGCTCGGCCTGGTCCAGCGCACCTCCGGCGAGGCGCGGATCTTCGGCGCTCCGGCCGGCGAATCCGACACGCTGCGCCGCATCGGCGCGATGGTCGAGTCGCCGACGTTCTACCCGTACCTCTCGGGCCGGGCGAACCTGCGCTACTTCCAGGCCATCGGCCGCCGCGGCGCGCCAGCCGATATCGATCGCCTGCTGGACCTCGTCGATCTGGGCAAGCGCGCGGACAGCAAATTCGCCACGTACTCGCTGGGCATGAAGCAGCGCCTGGGCGTGGCGTGCGCGCTCCTCGGCGATCCCGACCTGGTCTTCCTCGACGAGCCGACCAACGGCCTCGATCCCGCGGGCGTCGTCGAAGTGCGCGAGCTCATTCGCGGCCTCGGCAAGGGCGGCCGCACGATCGTGCTGTCGAGCCACCTGCTCGCCGAGGCGGAGCTGGTGTGTGACAACGTCGCCGTGCTCGGCCGCGGCAAGCTCATCGTTCAGGGGAACATCAAGGAGCTCCTTCACGAGAAGGATTCCTTCTGGCTCGGCACGACCGACGATGCCGCGGCCGCGACGCTGCTGGCAGCGATGCCGGCCGTCGAGCAGGTGGCATCGGGCCAAGGTGAGCTCGTCGTCACCGCGCCGCCCGCGCGAGCGGCGGAGATCACCCGCGCCCTCGCCGAGGCCGGCATCTACGTCACGAAGCTCGTCCCGATCCGGCACACCCTCGAGAGCTTCTTCATGGAGATCACCGGGACCGATCCGACGACGGGAAGGGGTCTGGAGTGATCGGCAAGATCATCAACCTCTCGATCTGGGAGTGGTTCAAGCTCCGGCGCCGCTGGATGCTCTGGATCCTGCTCACGTTCGCGATCCTCTTCGGGCAGCTCGCGGTGTGGGGCTCGTTCTTCTCGTATCAGAACCTTGTGAGCACCGGCGGCGAGATCACGGTGCCCGCGACGCTGCAGTCGCAGCAGGGTCGTGCGCCACGCACGGTCGCGTGCAACGACCTCCTATCTGGTGATGCCGCGCGGCAGCCGGCCGACCTCGACGTGCAGGTCGTCGACGGGATGCGCGCGCAGTGCCGCGTCCAGCTCGCGTCGCAGCCGCAGCGGCTCCAGCGTGCGTACGACAACCTCACGCTGCCGGGGAGCATCCCGCTCGCGCTCGGCACGCTCCAGACCCTCGGGCTGATCCTCATCGCGGTGCTCACAGCCTCGGCGATCGGCATCGACTACGGCGCCGGAACGCTGCGCTCGGTGCTGGTGCAGGGGACCGGTCGCTGGCCCTACCTCGCCGCAAAGCTGCTTACGCTCGTCGTGCTCGCGGGACTCGCGTTGATCGTCGCCACGGCGACCGTCGCGATCAGCAGCACGATCGCCGGGCGGCTCGTGGTCGCGCCGGGTGGCCCATCGAGCGCCACCTGGTCGGCGGCGGGCATCGCGCTGTGGAAGGCTTGGCTCTCGCTCATCCCGTACATCACGCTCACTGCCTTCGTCACCGTGCTCGCGCGGTCGTCGGCCGCCGGCATGGCCATCGGCCTCGGCTATTACTTCGCCGAACAGATCCTGGTCGCGCTGCTCTCGAACTTCTTCAGCTGGTTCACGACGGTCGCCGACTACCTGCCGGTGCACAACATCGCCGCGTGGGCCGGCGGCTCGGGCTTCGGCGCGCCGGCTGCGCCTGCGGACCTCGCGCACGCCGGGTTCGTGCTCGTCGCGTACACGCTCGTGCTCGGGGCGCTCGCGTTCTGGGTCTTCCACCGTCGCGACGTGCAGGGAGCGACGGGCGGGGGCTAGCTCCGGCCTACCGGCGTCCGGCGAGGGCCTTCTTCACCAGCGCCGGGATCTCGCTCGGCGCGGTCGCCACCGGGATGTCCGCGGCCTCGAACGCGGCGACCTTCGACTCCGCGGTGCCCGAGTTGCCGGACACGATCGCGCCGGCGTGGCCCATCCGCTTACCTGGCGGCGCGGAGCGGCCGGCGATGAACGCGACCGCGGGCTTCTTGCCGAACGCGCGCATGTACTCGGCCGCACGCTCCTCGGCGCTGCCGCCGATCTCGCCGACGATCACGATGACCTCGGTCTCGGGATCCTCGTTGAGGTAGCGCACCGCATCGGGGGTGGGGAGGCCGATGATCGGATCGCCGCCGATGCCGATGCAGGTCGTCTGGCCGAGTCCCGATTTCGTGAGCAGATCCGCGATCTCATAGGTGAGCGTCCCGCTTCGAGACACGAACCCGACCGGACCCTTCGAGAAATTCTCCGCAGGCATGATCCCGACCTTCGCGGTGCCTGGCGAGATGAGGCCTGGGCAGTTGGGGCCGATGAGCACGCTCGTCGACTTCTCCAGAACCGACGCGACGGTGAGCATCTCGTGCACCGCGATGCCCTCGGTGATCGCGACGACGAGGCCGAGCTCCGCGTCGAGGGCTTCGAAGATCGCGTCGGGCGCGCCCGATGCCGGCACGAAGATGATCGACGCGTTCGCGCCGGTCGCGTCGACCGCCTGCGCGACCGTGTCGAAGAGTGGGATCCCTTCTTGGACGGTGCCGCCCTTGCCGGGCTTCGCCGCGCCGACGACCTTCGTCCCGTACTCGATCATCCGAGCGGCGTGGAAGGCGCCCTCCCGCCCGAGCCCCTGCACGAGCAGGCGCGTCTGGGCACCGACGAGCACGCTCATCCTTTGACGCTCCCGGCGGGACCCGTGACGCTCCCGGCGGGACCCGCGAGCCGCACGGCTTCTGTCGCGGCCTCGTCCATCGTCGCGCGCGAGACGAGCGGCGCTCCCTCGAGGAGCGCGCGGCCGGCCTCGGCCTCCGTTCCTGAGAGCCGGATCACGAGCGGGACCTTCGGCTTCGTGTCGCGCAGCACCGCGAGGATGCCCTTCGCGACCTCGTCACCACGGGTGATCCCGCCGAAGATGTTGATGAAGACGCTCTTCACTTTGGGATTCGCGAGGACGATCTCGAGTGCGGCCTTCACGACGGATTCCTTCGCGCCGCCGCCGACGTCCAGGAAGTTCGCGGCGTGGCCTCCGGCGTTCTTCACCGCGTCGAGCGTGCTCATCACGAGGCCGGCGCCGTTGCCGATGATCCCGACCTCGCCGTCGAGCTGGACGTAGCTGAAGCCGAGCGCCTTCGCGCGCTCCTCCTGCTCTTCGTTCGGCTGGGTCTCCTTCAGCTTCGCAAGGTCGGGTTGGCGGTAGAGCGCGTTGTCGTCCACCTCGAGCTTCGCATCGCCGGCCACCACGCTCCCGTCCTCCTGGATGAACAACGGGTTGATCTCGATCGTCATCGCGTCGGTTGCCCGGAACACGCCGTACAGCTGGCGCGCGATGGCCGCGACCGCGTCGCGCTGCGGCTCCGGGACGCCCGCCTCGAGGCACAGGTTCCGCGCGGCGTAGCCCATGAGGCCGAGCAGTGGATCGGGCCAGCCGCGCGCGATCTTCTCGGGCTGGGTCGCGGCGACCTCCTCGATGTCCATCCCGCCGACCGTCGACAGCATCACCACCGCACGGCGGCGATCGCGATCGATGGTGATGCCGAGGTACAGCTCCTTCGCGATCTTCGCGGCGCGCTCCACATAGACGCGGCGCACGGTGAAGCCCTTGATGTCCATGCCGAGGATCGCCACCGCCGCGGCTTTGGCCTCGGCTGCGGTCTTCGCGAGCTTCACCCCGCCGGCCTTGCCGCGCCCGCCGACATGCACCTGCGCCTTCACCACGACGGGAAGTCCGAGCGCCGTCGCCATGTCCTCGGCTTCCGCGGGCGTGGTCGCCACGCGACCCTCTGGGATGGAGATACCGGCGCGCGCGAGCACCTGTTTGGCCTGGAATTCGTGCAGCTTCACGGGTCTCGGACTCTATCGTGTCCACCCATGCGGCGCGTCGTTGTGGGCGGAGGGAGCGGCGCGGGAAAGACGACCTTCTCGCGGGCCCTCGCGGCGAAAATGGGCGTGCCGATCATCGAGCTGGACTCGCTCTTCCACGGGCCCAACTGGACGCCGACGCCGACAGATATGTTCCGCGAACGGGTCCTCGCCGCGACGAACGCCGATGCCTGGGTCATTGACGGCAACTACTCCGTGATCCGCGATGCGACCTGGGGGCGAGCGGACACGTTGGTCTGGCTCGACCTGTCAGCGCCCGTCCTGTTGTCGCGCGTCTTCAAGCGGTCGAATCAGCGGATCCGCGATCGCGAGGAGCTGTGGAACGGCAACCGCGAGACGTTCCGCAATGCGTATCTCTCGTTCGATTCCCTGTACGTGTGGGTGCTGCGTTCCCACTGGCGACGCCGGCGTAACTGGCCGAAGGTCCTCGCGACGCCTGCGTACCGCCACCTGACCGTCCACCGGTTCCGCACGTCCGCCGAAGCGGAGCGGTGGCTCGAGAGCGTCATCCTGTTGCCCCAAGGGCGTATATAAGGAGGAGTGAGCAGCCAATCGATCGCTGGAGTCGTCGCGCGACCGCTCGCGGCCGACGCGGGCCGGCGGTTCGACTGGCTCGTGATCGCCGCGATCGCGTGGCTCCTTGGCGGCCTGTTCGCGGACGGGTGGGCGCATTCGAACCGGCTCCCCGACAGCTTCTGGACCGTGTGGCACGGGATCTTCTATTCGGGCTTCGCGGCATGCGCCGCGGTCCTCGCGGGCGCGATCGCGCTCCGGCGCGGCACCGCACCGAGCTGGCGTGCCGCGGTGCCGCGCGGCTACACGGCGTCGCTCGCCGGCGTCGTCGTGTTCGCGATCGGCGGCCTGGCCGACGCGGCGTGGCACACCGCGTTCGGGGTCGAGGTCGGCAACGACATCCTCCTGAGCCCGAGCCATATGCTCCTCGGACTGGGCATGTTCCTCATCGTGAGCGGGCCGTTCGCGGCGGAGCTCCGGCGCGACGACGCGAGCCCGGCGCTTAGGCGGCGGCTGCCGATGGTGCTCTCGCTCGTCGCGGTGTTCTCGCTCCTCACGTTCTTCACCCTATATAGCGGTCCGTACTCGAATTTCCTCGGCGCGAGCGGCAATGGCACGACGAGCGACCGCGTATTCCGCGGCCTTCTCGGGATGTTCCTGTTCAGCGGTCTCATCAGCGGCCTCTTGCTCATGACGCTCCGGCGCACGACGCTCCCGGTCGGATCGATCACCGTCATCCTCGGGCTCGACGGCGTCGCGATGATCCTCATGGGCAGCCGCGACACGCCGCTCGACGCGCAGCTGTCGTTCATTGCCGTCGCGATCACGGCCGGGATCGTCGGCGACGTGCTGCTGTCGTGGATGCGGCCGTCGGCCGCGCGCCCGCTCGCGATGCGGACCATCGCTGCGGCCGTCCCGATGGCGTACTTCGTCCTCTACTTCGCGGTCGTGTTCGTACGCTACGGCTTCGGCTGGACGTTCACCTTCGTGGCGGGCTCGGTGATCCTGTGTGGAGTGGTCGGGCTGCTGTTGAGCTTCATCGCCATTCCGCCAGCGGCCGGTCCCGCATAGCATCGGAACGGGTGACCGATCCACCGTGGCGTGGCGTCGCGCGGCGATGCGGGATCGCCGTCCTCGTCGTCCTGTTCACGATCGCGCTCAAGATCCTGTTCCCAGGCCTCGGCACCGACCACCCGTTCGTCCTGCTTCCTGGCGCGGTCGCGCTGGCTGCGTGGTTCGGTGGCCTCGGGCCCGGCTTGCTCGCGACGATGCTCGTGTCGCTCGGAGCGTTGTACTTCCTTCCCGGGGCTGGGTTCTCCGCTGAGCCTGCCGATGCCGTTGCGGTCGTCGCATTGCTGACCGAGGGCGTCCTGATCACGCTGCTTACGACGGGCCTCCGTTCAGCGCTCGTCCGGGCCCAGAGCGCGTCGGCTGAGTCGGCCGCGGCGCACCGTGAAGCGCAATTCGCCCTTGCGGTGCGCGACGAGATGCTCGCGCTTTGGACGCAGCAGCTGCGGGGCCCGATGGCGGACCTGGAAGCTCAAGCGCGCGCGGCGCTGGACGACTTCGCGCACGAGGGCTATTCCGGCGCCGCCGTGGCGAAGGTCCGCAAGCTCGTGGACGATGCCTCGCTGGTCGGCCGGGCGACGGCCGGCTGGGATCAGGACGGCGACACGAAGAAGTAGCGCGGTCTAGGGCGTGACCACCTGGGCGAGGATCCGCAGGCCGAGGGCGATCACGACGCCGTTCGCCACGATGGCCAGCACCGCTCGCGCGTTCGGGCTCAGCCGGCCGTGGAGCGAGCCGCTGAGGACCGCGAGGATCAGGTGCCAGGTCAGGGACGCCGCGAACACCCCGACGACGAACGCCAACGCGTCGTTCAGCACCGCGCCGGCGAACCCAAGCGCGACCGCGACGAAGTACGCGAGCGTCGCCGGGTTGACCATCGTGATCGCGATGAAGCGCAGATAGGTGGCGACCAGGTCGCGCGCGTCGGGCGACCCGGCGGACGGCGCGTCGTGGCGGGCGGCGAGCATCCCGCGGAGCCCAAGGCCGATGAGCACCACGCCCGTGGCAACGCGCAGCGGCGGATCGATCGCGCCAAGGAGCGGCACGAGGGCCGCGCCCGCGAGCACCGCGATGACGCAGTAGGTGCCGTCGACCGTCGCCGTGCCCCAGCCGGCAGCGAGCGCCGAGCGGAAGCCGCGCTGCAGGCCGATGCGCACGATGAGCGAGGTCACCGCACCCGGCGGCATCGCGATGGCGAACCCCGCGATCAGGCCGGTGAGGAACGAGGACATGCCCGAACGCTAGAGGAGGAAACGAGGGTCGTGTAGCAAGGCCCGGTCGTACACTCGATCGATGGATGCCAATGGCGGGGGCCGGCCGCTCAAGAAAGCGCAGCTGTTGGAGATCGCCGACGCCGCCGCCCAAAAGAAGTTCGGCATGCGGGCCAGCCAACTGCGGAACAGCCCGGTGATCGAAGGCTGGTCAGGCCGTAGCGCCGAAGCGCGCCGTCTCGCGTTCATCGCCGAGTACGCCAAGACGTAGCGCTGAGCTTGCGCTTCGCGCGCTGGCTGACGCGCTCACTGCTTCGCTCGATCACTCCGTCTCTGATGATCGGCTTGTATTGGTTTCTCTCGCCGGTCGCGAAGGCCTGATCTCAACCGACCTGCTCGGATCTCCGATCCCAATCGATGCCCGCATCGCTCTAACGGTCCAGCACACTGCAGTCGCGACCGGTGATGCCACGCATCCGATCCGAACGACCCGTTACGAATACCAGGTTCTCCGATCGGGCAAGCCGCTCATCGAGTTCCACTACCACCCGGGCTCGAAGGTGAAGTACTGCCATGTCCATGTCAGGCCTGCTGGGCATGAGGGGCAGGTGCTCAGGAAGGTCCACATCCCGACGGGTCGCGTGGCGTTGGAGGACGTTCTGACGATGCTGATCGAGGACTTCGGCGTCAAAGCCAAGGGTGGAGCGTCGGCAGTGCTGGCGGCCAACCGCGCCAAGTTCGAAGACGCGCAGTCATGGACCGGCCCGGGCCGGCGGTCATAGCAGGTCGCGGGTCTCGCGCTCGATCTCCTGCACCAGGCGCTTCGGGTTCGTCACGATCTGCTCGAGGGCCCGGGCGATGGTGCTGCGGTGCTCTGACGGCAGATCGGCGGGCACCTCGTCCTCGTCCAGGATGTCGATCGCGCCGTCGGGCTTCACGAGCACGTCGATGATGAGATCGCGCCACGCGACGTGCGTCTCGCTGATCTCGTCGACCAGGCCGACGTTGAAGTAGTACGCGAGCGTGCGTCCGTCGTTCAGCCAGTGGTAGACGTTATACGGCCGGTCGGTCCAGAAGTGCCCGGCGGTGTATCCGCCCTTCGGGAACACCATCCCACCGACGTGCCAGTCGCGGTCAAGGTCATACCGGATGACCGCGCGTTTCCCCGGTTCGAGGGCGAGGATCCGGCAGGCGAACTCCTGCACAGAGCCATCGAAGCGCGTCTTGCGCTCGATGATCGGCCGGTCTTTTGACAGCCCACTACGCATCCGTAGCATGACTATGGCGTGAGAGAGCTGTACCAGGTGGTGGAGGTCGGTCCCGCTTGGTATCAGGACAACATCCCCTGCCAGGAGGCCTGCCCGGTCAAGACCAACTGCCGTGGGTACCTCAATCTGGCGGCCGCCGGCGAGTTCGAGAAGGCCTGGGAGCTGGCCCTCGACCCCAACCCCATGGCGAGCATCTGCGGGAGCGTCTGCGCGGCCCCCTGCGAGACGGCCTGCCGGCGCAAAGAGGTCGATAAGCCCCTCTCGATCCGCTACGTGAAGAAGTTCCTCTCCGACTGGACCCACGACAACGTCACCATCGATGGCAAGCAGTACCGCCAGCCGGCGCCGCCGATCTACGGCCCGCCGGCCAAGAAGGTGGCGATCGTCGGCGCCGGCTGCGCGGGCCTCTCCGCGGCGAGCGATCTCGCGAAGCTCGGCTTCGGCGTCACCGTGTACGACGCGCTCGACCAGGCCGGCGGCACGACGCTCGCCGGCGTCCCGCCGTTCCGCCTGCCGCGCGAGGTGATCGACCGCGACATCGCCGGCATCGTGAACGAGAACGTCGAGCTGAAGATGTCCACCTATGTCGGCCGGGACATCAAGCTGCGGCAGCTCACTGAGCAGTTCGACGCCGTGCTCGTCACCGCCGGTTGCTTCGAGCCGACGTACATCGGGATCCCCGGCGAAGACAGCCAGGGCGTCATGGCCGGCATCGTCTTCCTCGAGCGCGCGTACCGCGGCCGCCCGGTCGAGGTGGGGAAGCGCGTCGTCGTGCTCGGCGGTGGCTACACCGCGATGGACTGCTCGTCGACGTCATGGCGTCTCGGCGCCGAGGAGATCTACATCGTCTACCGCCGGAGCCGCGACGAGATGGTCGTGGACGAAGAGGAGCTCGGCGAGACCGCCCGCGAGGGCATGGAGTTCGTCTACCTCGCCTCGCCGGTCGAGGTCCTCGCGGACGCGAAGGGCCACGTCCGGGGCGTGAAGTTCGTGCGCAACCGCCTCGGTGCTCCTGACGCGAGCGGCCGTCGCGCGCCCGAGCCGATCGAGGGCTCCGAGTTCGAGATCCCCTGCGACACCCTGCTCCTGGCGCTCGGCCAGGCGCCGGACCGCACGTTCATGAACGACTTCGAGCCGTTCCGCGTGAAGCGCTGGCGCGACGTGAAGGTGAACCCCGAGACGTTCCAGACGGAGATCGAGTCCATATTCATCGCCGGCGACTACCGGACCGGCCCGACGACGATCATCGAGGCTGTCGCGGAGGGCCGTTCGGCCGCGCAGCAGATCGCCCGCTACCTCGACCCCATCGCCGCCTCAGTGAACGTGCCCGAGTACCACGAGGTCGTCACCCTCCGCCGCTCGAGTACCGCGGACAACACCGGTCAGATCGCCGGCCAAGGCGAGCTGGCGCGGATCTACCACAACATGTCCGTCGATTACGACCGCATCCCCCGCCAGGAGATGCCGAAGCTCGCGAAGGGCGAGCGGCGCGGCCTGTTCCTCGAGGTGAACCGCGGCTATGAGACCGCGCAGGCCGTCGCGGAATCGGATCGCTGCCTCAAGTGCAACTTCAACATCGAGATCATCGGCGAGCTGTGCATCATCTGTGGCGGCTGCGTCGACGTGTGCCCGATGGACGTCATCCACCTCGTCGACATGGCCGACATCGTCGACGACGGCTCCATTCCCGGCGTCGCCGAGGCGAAGAAGTGGGAGAACGGCGTCGCGTTCTTCCTCGACGAGACCGCCTGCATCCGCTGCGCGCTCTGCGTCATCCGCTGCCCCACCGACGCGATCACGATGAATCGCTACGGCAGCGTGTCGCCGTCGGTCGGGCGCGTCCTACCGAAGGAATCCATCGACGACGAGATCCATCTCGACCTCACGGTCGGAAGCGGGAAGTCGATCCGGCCGCTTCCCATGTACGATCCCGTCGTCGCGGCCGGGTACAAGTCGGCCAATGGGCACAACGGCAATGGCAACGGGCATCCCCACATCAACGGAAAGGGCACTGCTGTGGACCGCGAAACAGCGCAGACCCACTAACCGATGCTGGAGCTGCCGGCCGAGATGTGGCGCCGGGTCAAGACCGGCCCCATCTGGAAGTCCCTGTTCCGGCACGGCTATCCCGACTCGCGCAAGAACCAGTCGCTCGCGGTGTTCACGAACGTCTTCCTGCACCTGCACCCGGTCAAGGTCCGCCGGCATGCGCTGGCGATCCCGTACACGTGGTGCATGGGCGGGCTGTCGTTCTTCCTGTTCCTCGTCCTCACGCTGACCGGGACCCTGCTGATGTTCTACTACCGCCCCACCACCGATCTCGCGTACACCGACATCAAGGACCTCGAGACGGTCGTCGTGTTCGGTCAGATCCTCCGCAACATGCACCGCTGGGCCGCGCACGGCATGGTCATCACCGTGTTCCTGCACATGATCCGGGTCTTCTACACCGGGTCGTACAAGCCGCCGCGCGAGTTCAACTGGGTCGTCGGAACGCTCCTGTTCGTGCTCACGCTCGTGCTGAGCTACACCGGCTACCTCCTGCCGTGGGACCAGCTTGCGTTCTGGGCCGTCACCGTCGGGTACAACATCGCCCAGGCCGCGCCGTTCATCGGTAACGAGTTCGCCTTCGTGCTCTTCGGTGGGTACCAGCTCGGCGCGAATGCGCTGCTGCGGTTCTACGTGCTCCACGTCGTCGCGCTGCCGCTCGCCACCGGATTCCTCATCGCCATCCACTTCTGGCGGATCCGCAAAGATGGCGGCATCTCCGGACCGCTTTAGTAGATGACGACACCGCGCGGCCCCCAGCCGTTCTCGGGTCAGGAGAAGCGCCTCCGGCTCCTCGCGTTCGTCCGCCAGGATTCCGTGGTCCGCGTGGACAAGCGCGTCGAGGACACCGCGATGGTCTGGCCGCACCTGCTGGTGATCGAGTTCATCGCGGCGATGCTCTGGTTCATCGGCCTGTTCATCATCGCGGCGGCGTTCAATGCGCCACTGCAGGACCACAGCACGCCGGACTGCACCCCGAACCCGTCGAAAGCGCCGTGGTATCTGCTCAACCTGCAGGAGCTCCTGTTGCACATGGACAAGGGCCTCGCCGGCGTCATCGTGCCGACGATCTGGATCGTGTTCATGATGGCCATCCCGTACATCGACCGGTCGCGGGAGGGCGTCGGGATCTGGTTCACCTCGCCTCGCGGCAAGCGCGTCACCTACTTCGCCGCGGTGTACGCGACGGTCCTCACGTTCACGCTGATCCTGTTCGACAAGCTCCTCAAGGACCACGGGTACATCCAGTTCGCGAGCGACAACCTGCCCGGCGGCAAGCAGCTCTTCCCCGACTACATCATCCCGGTCACTGTGATGATCGTGCTCTCGGCCCTACTCGTCATGCTCGTCAAGGTCATCTTCAAGGGCAACACCCGCGATTGGATGATCGCCGTGTGGACCGGGTTCGTGTGCGTGTATCTCGTGCTGACCATCGTCGGCACCTCCATGCGCGGACCAGGTATGGATATGTACGCGCCGTGGGCGCTGCCCTCGACGCACCAGTGCTTCGCCCCATGATCCGGCCGCACGACGACGTCACGACCAGCGGCGGCGGGATCCTCGGCCGCATCAAGCGCCGCCAGCTCCTGCGCCTGGGCTTCCTGGGTGGCACGCTCCTGGCGCTCGGTGAGATCACCGCGCTGCTCTACCCGTTCATGAAGCCGAACAAGATCGTCGGCCTCGGCGCGAAGGTCCCGGTCGGTTCCAAGGAATCGGTCCTCGCGCAGTTCGCCTCCACGCAGGATGCGCCGATCCTCAACACCCAGGGCAAGTTCTTCCTCTTGCACACGCCCGAGGGCGGGATCGTTGCCGCGTACCGCAAGTGCACCCATCTCGGGTGTTCGGTGCCGTACGTGCCGTCCGAGAACCGGTTCCACTGCCCGTGCCACGGGTCGCTCTACAACAAGAAGACCGCGGTCGTGGAGGGCGGGCCGGCGCCCAAGCCGCTCCAGCTCTTCCACATCACCGACACCAACGGCACGCTCGTCGTGAACACCAACCCGCTCGAAGTGATCGATCGCACGAGGAACGAGTGGGACGCCTCGGTCGTGGAGATCAAGGCATGACGTTGGACATGAACGTCGTTCTCGCCGCGCTCAGTGTCGCCCTCTTCCTGGGGCTCATCGGATTCTTCGCCTTCGTCATCAAACACCAGAACGAGGTCGAGCCCGAGGAGCGACCGGTCGAGGGTGTCGAGCTCATCCGCCAGCACTACGGGGCGGGCGAAACGATCGAACAGCCGACCCCGTACTACGTCGCGCCGATCCCGAGCTCGCCGGATCCGCTCGAGATCGCCGGCAACCTCGACAAGAAGATCGTGCTCGGCGGCTTCATGCTGTTCGCGTCATTCGCGCTCATCGGTGCGTACCTCTTCACGCTGCTTGTCATCCGAGCCGACGCGAGCAGCGGCACCTGGAGGGACCGGGTGGCCGAGGAGCATCAGCTCGAAGCCCTCGTCACCCGCGGGCGCAATCTGTACGCGAACCTGTGCTTCGACTGCCACGGCAAGACCGGGTTGGGCGCCGCGGACCCGGACCAGAAGGACCTCCCCGGCCTCCCGCTCAACAAGCCCGACTTCAAGTACGACAACATCAAGGCCGACCCGGCGAAGCTCGCCGCGACCGAGTCGCTGCTCGATCTCACCATCCATCGCGGTCGCGCGAAGCCCGCGCCGCAGGTGTCGATGCCGGCGTGGGGCAGCCAAGACGGCGGCCCGCTGAACGACGAACAGATCCGGCAGCTCATCGCGTTCATCGAGCACGCACCCGACTCCGAGTGGAACGACATCGTCACGGTGCGGCGCGAGCTCAACCTCTCCGATGTGCCGAACCCGCCGAAGGTCGTGGCCCTGAGCCCGGTCGAACATGGAAAGGCGCTCACCACGAGCAACGGCGGCACCGCGTGCGTGACGTGCCACAGCTTCGACCCGGCCAAGGCCTCGCCGATCACCCTCGCCCCGAACCTCGGCAAGTACGGCGTCGATGGCCCGCTGAACAACGAGCTCAAGGCCCTCAAGGCGTCGGGTGATCCGAACTGGCTGCAGAAATGGATCAGCAACCCTCCGGCGATCAAGCCCGGCGTGATCATGCCGCCGTTCAGCAACAAGAGCGGCGGCCCCCTCGATGACGCCGCGATAAACGACCTGGCCGCGTACCTCATGAGCCTCGGGAAGTAGGAGAGAGCGATGATCACCGAGATCGGCGAAGCCAACGAGTTCTACATGGTGTTGGTCACCGTCATCATCCTCATCGCCACCATGTACTTCCTCCAGAAGTGGTGGACCAACTACCGCTAGACGATCCTCCGCGACCGCGGCCTCATCTCCGCACGCTCAATCTCCTCGTCGGCCGCATCACCACGATCAAGCTCGCGTACTGGGCCGCGCTCTCGGTCTGGGAGCTCTGGGGCCCGCGCGGCTGGTCGATCCCATTCGCAGCAACAGCGTCCGCGATCGCGATGGGCTGGGCGGCATGGTCCGCGCGGCGCATCGATGCGCGAGACGGCTCCATCGCCCGTTCGATCCCGACGGTCGCGACCGCGTTCGTCACCGCATCCGTCGTCGCGGCGCCGGCCAGCCTCCCGCTGCTGCTCGTCGAGCGGCAGCGGTCGATCGAGGGCTGTGCGGGTCAGCTCACCTGCAACCCGACCGCGCTGTTCCTTTGGGTCGCCGTCTTCGCGATCGGGTTCCTCGTCATTCCCGCGGTCTTCGCCATCGCTCTCCGGCGGCGGGAGCCGAACTGAGCCCGACCGTACGATTGCGCCCGTGAGACGGGCCCTCGCGGTCGTCGCTGTCGCTGCGCCGCTCCTGCTCTTCGTCTACCTGCTCGTGACCCCGAGCGCGAATGTGGACCTGAGCAGCCCCGTCGAGCATCTGGTCATCACGACGAACGTTGCCGTCCTCGCCTTTTTCGCGGCGGTGCTCGTCGCGCGCGCGGCCTTGCAGCTTCGGCAGTACCGCACGCTCCTCGTTGCGCTCGGGTTCGGGAGCATCGGCGGGATCTTCGCCGTCCACGGCCTCTCGACGCCGGGCGTCCTCCTGCGCGGGAATTCGAATGACGCGCTCGCCGTCGTCGCGCTCTCGGCGCAGCTGGCGCTGCTCGTCCCGGCGGTGCTGTTCGCGGTCCGCTACACCAATGCCGTCGGGCGCCTGGAGCGCCTCATCCCGGCACGCGCCCTTGTGGCGATCGTGGTCGGCGGCATCTTCGCGTACGCCGCGGTCGCGCTCACGGCACCGTCCGTGATCGGCGGGCTCATGCGGGCGATCCTGCCGTCGGCCACCGGCGGGTTCGGCGGGTACGCCGGCAACGCCACGAACAACGGGCTGGGGACGTCCGACATCGTCATCCTGCTGCCCGGCGTGATCGCGATCGCGCTGTTCGGGTTCTGCGCGATCCGCCAGGGCCAGGAGTACCTCCGCAGCCGGCTCCCGCTGCAGGGCGCGCTCGTCGCGTCGTACGTGCTCCTCGCCCAGACGCAGATCTCGATGACGTTGGGCCAGCTGTGGTCGCTCGCGTGGTGGGAGTACCACGGGCTGATGCTCGCCGCGATCGCGATCGCCCTCGTCGCCCTGTTCATCGAGCTCGACCGGCGCCGCGGCCTCGAGCGGTTCCTGCCGCCGACCGTCGTCGAGCGCGTCATCCAGGGCGACCAGCTGCGCCTCGAGGGTGACCGCCGGGTCGTCACCGTCGTGTTCACCGATCTTCGCGGCTCGACGGCGCTCGCGGACTCGCTCGACCCTGAGGCGGTCATCGCTATCGTGAACACGTACCTGCGCACGATGGCCCGCGCGGTCATGGACCGTGGCGGGATCATCGACAAGTTCACCGGAGACGGGCTCATGGCGATCTTCGGCGCGATGAGCGATACGCCGGCCGGCGCGCGGGCCGCGGCCGGTGCTGCGCTCGACATCCGCACGGCGATCGGCGTGCTCAACGCGCAGCGCGCGACGAGCGGCGTCCCGGTCCTCAAGTACGGCGTCGGGCTCCACGTGGGTGAGGTCGTGCTCGGGGCGATCGGCCTGCCCGAGCGTTCGGACTACACGGCGATCGGCGACACCGTGAACACGGCGGCTCGCATGGAGTCGCTGTGCAAGGAGTTCGGCGTCGACAGCGTGCTGTCCGCGGACATTGCCACGGAGCTCGACGGCACGATCGCGTTGCGACCCCTCGGCGACGCGGCCGTAAAGGGCAAGGCTCGGCCGATCACAGTGTTCACGCTCGCGTGAACGCTCGACCAGTGTTCACGCTCGCGTGACTCGCCGGATCATCCCCGCGGGCGGGCGCGAGCTCTACTACCCGCGGCTCATCGCGTATGTCCTCTCCTTCGCCAAGCGGAAGCGGCCGAAGGTGCTGTTCCTTCCCACCGCGTCGGGCGATGACCAGACGTACGTGACGCTGTTCAACGGCGCCTTCGCCGGGCACGACTGCGATCGCGCGGTCCTCGAGCTCTTCAGCCGCACGGTCGCCGACATCGATGCGCTTATCCGCGACCAGGACGTCGTGGTCGTTGGTGGCGGAAACACCGCGAACATGCTCGCGATCTGGCGGGTCCATGGCGTCGACCGCGCGCTCCGCGCGGCGTATGACGCGGGCACCGTGCTCACCGGCTGGTCGGCCGGATGCATCTGCTGGTTCGAGGGCGGCACGACCGATTCCTTCACTCCGGAGCTCGGGGCGCTCCGCGACGGGCTCGGATTCCTCAGCGGCAGCGCCACACCGCACTACGACAGCGAGGCGCGGCGGCCGATGGTCTACGCCCGCGAGATCGCTGCCGGGCTGCCGCCGGGCATCGCCCTCGACGACGGCGTGGCCGCCAGATATGAGGACGAGCGGCTGATCGAAGTGGTGAGCGGCCGCGAGGGTGGCCGCGCGTTCATGGTCGACCAGGACGGGGAGCACCCCTTACCGGTGCGCGCGCTGGGCTAGCTAGCGGCGCTCCATACCGTCTCGGTGACGGCGGTACCGCAGCTCCATGACCCCGTTGCCTGAAGCGGTGCTGGAGAGCAGGTCGAGCTGGTAGGACTTGGGGACGCCGTCGAACAGCCGGGTGCCCTCGCCGGCAACGTAGGGGAACATGGTCAGCTGGAGCTCGTCGATCAGGTCGAGCTGCATGAACGACCGCCAGAGCCTGACGCCGCCCCAGACCACGATGTGACCGTCGCCGCCTTGCCTGAGCTTGTCGATCTCTTCGGTCGTGTCACCGGCGGCGATCGTGGTGTTGGCCCACCCGGCCGTCTTCAGGGTCCGGGAGAAGACGGTCTTGCGCCCGGCGTTCAGGATGCCGGCGAACGGGTGGTCGGTGGCCGTCGTTGTCATGGACCTGGCGATCGCCTCGTAGGCGGTGCGACCCATGATGTGCGCGTACGCGCTCCCGAGAAAGTCGAGCTGCACCGGGTCGTCGGGCTCACGGTTCCCGGGCTGGTCGAAGCAGAACTTCCAAAATTCCGTGCCCTCGTCGGCGAGAAGGCCGTCGAGCGAGTAGTTGAACACCGTCGCGATCAGCTTCCGCATGACCGGAGCTAGGCCTCCCGGCCCGGGAGGGCGGCGAAGAGATCCACCACGTTGCCGTCGGGATCGACGACCTGCGCGTACCGCTGACCCCAGAACGCATCCCATGGCGCGGTCTTCGACGCGTAGCCCGCCGCGGTCACCTTCGCGTGGACCGCATCGACCTCGGCCGGGTCGGCGCACCGGAACGCGAGACCCATTCGGTGGCCTTTCGGCTCCGTCCATTCCTTGTCGAGCTCCTTGATGAGCGTGAGCGTGTCGAGCATCAGGCGGAGCCCGTTCGGAAGCGTCGCCTCGAGGTGGTCGCCGTCCGGGGCGGGGAATTGGACGCCGAGCAGGCCGTAGAAGCGGATCGACGCGGCGAGATCCTTGGACACGATCCCGATCGCGTCAAGCGAAGGCACGCCCTGACGTTAGATGAACGCTCGCAGCCGCGTCACGAACGCCTCGGCCGCGCGCGAGTGATGGCGGTCGCGGCGGAACGCGATGCCGACCGAGCGCGACAGCGTCGGCTGCGAGATGCGGACCGCGACGAGCGGCCCGCCGCGCTCCACGACCATGCTCGGCACGACGGCGACGCCGACGCCCGCGGCGGCCATGCGCAGCACGCCGTCCATCTCCGCGCCTTCGATGGCGAAGGTCGGATGGAAGCCGGCCTGCTCGCACGCGGTGATGGTCGTGCTCCGAAGGTCGTAGCCGTCGCGGAACATCACCAGCGGCACGCCGCGCAGATCCGCGACCTTGACGGTCCTGCGGCGCGCGAGCGGATGGTCCTTCGACACGGCCAGGACGAGCTTCTCGCGGAGGAGCGGCAGCGTGTCGAACCGCTCCTCGCGCGGGACCGGAAGGATGACGAGCGCGAGGTCGAGGTCACCGGCGGCCAGGCGGTCCACGAGGTCGCGCGATCCGGCCTCGATCACGCTCAAGGTGACCCCAGGGTGCTCGGAGTGGAACGCCGCGAGCACGCGCGGTAGCAGCACCGTGCTGAGACTCGGCGTCGCACCGACGGACAGCCGGCCGCGCTCGAGGCTCGCGAGCCCGGCGACCTCGGAGCGCGCTCCGTCGAGGTCCGCGAGCACACGCCTCGCCCAGGGGAGGAGGATCGCGCCGGCGTCGGTGAGCGCGACGCCCGCTTTCCTGCGCTCGAGGAGCACCGCGCCG
The DNA here is from genome assembly GCA_036569845.1 of Candidatus Limnocylindria bacterium. GTDB lineage: Bacteria > Chloroflexota > Limnocylindria > P2-11E > P2-11E > UBA4735. Next base: position 19,187 of record DATCPY010000071.1, read on the forward strand.
AGCTCGGCTTCGAGCTTCCTCACCTGCTTGCTCACCGATGGCTGGGCGACGTGGAGATCGCGCGCGGCCGTCGTGAACTTGCCGGTCTCGGCCACCGCCACGAAATACCGCAGTTGCTGGGGCTCCATCAATACATAGCCTACGGCTATAGACGCTGTTCCATCTATGTCTTTGCCTGCAAGGCAGCCGCGGCCTAGCGTTCGCCCGGATGGCGACGGCGTCCGGCGTCCGCCGGATCGGGGACCGCGTCGAGCGGAAGGACCTCTGGTGGATCGAGCCGCTCATCTATGTCGTCGTCCTCGGCGGATTCGTCCTCTACGCCACGTGGGCGAGCCTGGTGAACGGCAACTACTACGCCGACCCGTACCTCTCGCCGTTCTACTCCCCGTGCCTCGCGCAGAACTGCGTCCATCCGACGCTGCCATTGCTCGGCTCGTGGTGGAACCTCTCGCCGGCGATCCTCATCGTCGGCTCACCCCTCGCGCTGCGCTTCACTTGCTACTACTACCGCCGCACCTACTACCGCGGCTTCCTCCTCTCGCCGCCGGCGTGCTTGGTGCCGGACGCGCCGAAGACGTACAGCGGCGAAACGCGTTTCCCGTTCATCATCCAGAACTTCCACCGCTACGCGTTGTACCTCGCGATCCCGGTGCTCCTCGTGCTCTGGTGGGATGCATTCGAGGCGTTCAACTTCCATGGTCACTTCGGCATCGGACTCGGGACGGTGATCATGGTCGTGAACGTGATCCTGCTCACGGGCTTCACGTTCGGCTGCCACGCCGCGCGCTATCTCGTGGGCGGGTACCTCGACTCATTCCACAAGGCCTCGCTGCGGTTCCGGCTGTGGAGCTTCTCCAACCGGCTGAACGCGCGTCATAACCGGTGGGCCTGGGCCAGTCTCATCGTCGTCGGCTTGACCGATCTGTACATCCGGCTCGTCGCGATGGGCGTCATCGTCGACCCCCACTGGATCTCGTGAACGACGGGATCGAGCGCCACGACTACGACGTGATCGTCGTCGGCGCGGGCGGCGCGGGCCTGCGCGCGGCTGTCGAGGCCTCGGCTGCGGGCGCGCGCACTGCGCTCGTCTGCAAATCGCTCCTCGGCAAGGCCCACACCGTCATGGCCGAAGGCGGTATCGCGGCCGCGCTGGGCAACGTGTGGAAGGAGGACAACTGGCGGGTCCACTTCCGCGACACGATGCGCGGCGGCAAGCTCCTCAACAACTGGCGCATGGCCCAGCTGCACGCGCAGGAGGCGCCGGACCGCGTGCTCGAGCTCGAGGAGTGGGGCGCGCTCTTCGACCGCACGAAGGATGGGCTCATTCTCCAGCGCGACTTCGGCGGCCACCGCTACGCGCGACTCGCGCACGTCGGCGACCGCACCGGCCTCGAGATGATCCGGACCCTCCAGCAGCACGCCGTCCATCAAGGGATCGATGTCTATATGGAGTGCACACTGCAGCGCCTTCTCACCGACGGCGGCAAGATCGCGGGCGCGTTCGGCTACTGGCGCGAGACCGGCAAGTTCGTGCTGTTCGGCGCGCGCGCGGTCGTCCTCGCGACGGGCGGGGTCGGGAAGGCGTGGAAGATCACGTCGAACTCATGGGAGTACACCGGCGACGGGATGGCGATGGCCCTCGATGCGGGCGCGGACCTCATCGACATGGAGATGGTGCAGTTCCACCCCACGGGGATGATCTGGCCTCCCAGCGTGCGCGGCCTGCTCGTGACGGAGGGCGTGCGGGGAGACGGCGGGACGCTGAAGAACAACCAGGGCAAGCGCTTCATGTTCGATTACATCCCCGAGTTCTTCCGCGCGGACACGGCCGACAACGAACGCGAGGCGGACGCCTGGTACGACGACAAGAAGAACAACCGGCGCACGCCGGACCTCCTGCCGCGCGACGAGGTCGCGCGTGCGATCAACACCGAAGTGAAGGCCGGCCGCGGAACGCCGCACGGCGGCGTCTTCCTCGACATCGCGTCGCGCCGGCCGGCCGACTACATCAAGAAGCGGCTGCCCTCCATGTATCACCAGTTCAAGGAGCTGGCCGATGTGGACATCACCACGACCGCGATGGAGATCGGCCCGACGTGCCACTACATCATGGGCGGCGTGCGGGTCGAGCCAGAGACGGCCGCGGCGACCATCCCTGGCCTCTTCGCCGCCGGTGAGGTCGCCGGCGGGATGCACGGGGCCAATCGCCTCGGCGGGAACTCGCTTTCGGACCTGCTCGTCTTCGGGCGCCGGGCGGGCGCCGGGGCGGCGGCGTACGCGAGCCGAACGAACGCTCGCGCGATCGACGACGGGCAGGTGGAGAGCGCCGCCCGATCGATGCTCGCGCCGTTCGAGGGGGAAGGTGGCGAAAACCCATATGCCCTCCACTCCGAGCTGCAGGAGACGATGCAGGGCCTGGTTGGGATCATCCGGACGGAGAGCGAGCTCAAAGAGGCGATCGGCAAGCTGAACGAGCTCGGCGAACGTATCGACCGCGTGACGGTCGAAGGCAACCGGCAGTTCAACCCCGGCTGGCACCTCGCGCTCGATCTCCGGTCGCTGATCACGATCGCGCAGGCCTGCGCCGCTTCCGCGCTCATGCGCAAGGAGAGCCGCGGCGGGCACACCCGAGACGACTTCCCGAAGGCCGATCCGGAGTGGGGGAAGAAGAACGTGGTGACTCGCTTGCGCGGTGACAAGCTCGAGCTGACCACGGAGCCGCTCCCGCAGATCCCCGAGGAGCTACGTCAGCTCGTCCTGAGCGAAGAGAAGTCAGCGTGAAACAGGATCTGATGGCCTCGGCGAAGAGCGAAGGCAACGTCACGCTACAGGTGTGGCGCGGCACGAAGGACGGCGGGCGATTCGAGCCGTACACCGTGCCCGCGGACGAGGGCATGGTGGTGCTCGACGTGATCCACAAGATCCAGGCCCTCCGCGCACCCGATCTCGCGGTGCGCTGGAACTGCAAGGCCGGGAAGTGTGGCTCGTGCAGCGCCGAGATCAACGGCAAGGCTGCGCTCATGTGCATGACCCGGATGAACACGTTCGCGCCAGGCGAGGAGATCACGGTCTCGCCGATGAAGACGTTCCCGATCATCAAGGACCTCGTCACGGACGTTTCGTACAACTACGAGAAGGCCAAGGAGATCCCGGCGTTCAAGCCGAAGCCGAAGGAGGCCGACGGCACGCGGCGGATGTACCAGGAGGACATCGACCGCGTCCAGGAATTCCACAAGTGCATCGAGTGCTTTCTCTGCCAGGACACCTGCCACGTGATCCGCGACCACGAGGAGAACAAGAAGGCGTTCTCGGGCCCGCGGTTCTTCGTGCGGCTCGCGGCGCTGGAGATGCACCCGCTCGATGTGAACGACCGGCTCGAGCTCATCCGGGCGAAGGCCGGCCTCGGGTTCTGCAACATCACGAAGTGCTGCACCGAGGTCTGTCCCGAGGACATCCACATCACCGACAACGCGATCATCCCGCTCAAGGAGCGGATCGTGACCGAGTTCTACGACCCGCTTGCCTGGGTGAAGCGACGCATCATGGGACAACGGCCCACGCAGCCGGGCAAGGGCGAACCGGAGCCGCCGTCGGCGAACGCGTAGCGATGGATCGGCGCCGCGCGTTCGTCGTCGCGGCCGGTGCGCTGCTCGGGGTGGTCTTCCTGCTGGTTGTCGTGCGTCCGGGCATCGAGCGGGGCGGAATTCAAGAAGTACTGATCATCGCGGTGATCTTTGCCGCGATCCTCCTCTTCGAGCGGTACCTTCGTTCGCGGTAGCTGATCCCGCCTCGACAGGGTCGGCTCGCGACCCCCTGATAGCCTCACCTCCGAACGATGGGTGGCGTGCGGAACCCCTCCGCAACGACGGGCCTGATCCTGGCGACAGCGGCCGTCTCCATCCTCTTCCTGGCCATCGGCGTGGTCGGGCTCATCCAGATGCCGGTCCAGCTGTGGCTCGTCGGCGCCCTGTACGCCGCGACGGTCATCCTCGCGGCGCGGCCGATCAAGATCCACCCTGACGCGGACCTCAGCCCGTCCGACGTGGCCATCGTCGCGGGCATCGTGTTCCTGCCGCCCGGGACCGTGTCGATCGTCGCCGCCGTCGCGCGGCTGACCAGCGACCTCATCGGGCGCAAGCGCCGCGAGCAGATCATCCGGAACGCCGCCGCGATCGCGGTGTCCAGCGGCGTCGCGTCGCTCGTGTACGCGATCGTGTGGCGCGCGCTCTCGCCGCAGATGCACGAGCCCGCGTCCATCCCCGCTGCGGTCGTCGCGGTGCTCGCGCTCGTCGCGGTGGACCTCGGCCAGCTGTACCTGCTGCTCGTCGTTCTGCGCGGCGCGATCCTCGGCCAGGGCTGGCGCTGGTTCGTCCGCACCGGCCGCGCGCAGCTCCTCTGGAGCCTCGCCGCGGTGATCACGATCGAGATCATCCTGATCGAGCCGTGGTTCCTGGTCCCGGGGATCCCGCTGTTCATCTTCGGCTATCTCGACATCCGGGCCCGGTTCGTCGCCGAGCGCCGCGCGCGCCTCCTTGCGACCCTCGTCGAGGTCGGGCACGCCGTCGGCATGTCGCTCGACACGACCGAGGTCTTCCGCGCCGTGTACGCGCAGGTGCGGACGGTCCTCGAGTCCGACGCGTTCTTCGTCGCGATCGTCGACCGCGCGCGCTCCGTGGTGTCGTACCGCTTCCTCGTGGACGGGAACGCCGAGCTCCCAGGCGAGGACAAGCCCCTTGCCGGCACGCTCGCCGGTCTCGTCGTGGAGCGCGGCCAGCCGCTGCTCATCCGCGACACGGAGCGCGACATCCCGAAGCTCGGCCTCGTCCGCAGTGCGTGGGGCACGATCAACGAGCGGTCGATCCTCGTGGCGCCGATGCGGATCCAGGGCGTCGTCGTCGGGGCGCTCTCCGTGCAGAGCGTGAAGCCGAACGCGTACGACCAGGGCGACCTCGAGCTGCTCGTCGCCATCGCGAACGAGGCTGCGGTCGCCATCGAGCGGGCGGACCTGTATGCCCGTGCGAGCGGTCTGTCGAAGCGCCTCGTTGACCTGCACCGCACCGGCGTGCAGCTCAACAGCCAGCACCGCTTGGAAGACGTCATCCAGCTGTTCGCGAACGCGTTCGTCGATCCGATCGGCGCGGCCGCCGCCGCCGTATACCTCGACACCGGCGGCGAGAGCCTCGAGTTCGCCGGCAACACGACCGGGCGGCGCCCCACCGAGCACCTCGCCCTCCCGAAGTCGGCATCGTCGGGCATCAACTCGGCGCTGGAGTCCGGACGGCCGCTCGAGATCACCGACTCGGAGCAGGCGCCCGAACCGACGCGCACGCGGATGCGCGAGTGGGGCCACCGGGCGCTCTTCGTCCAGCCGCTGACCGCGGCGTCCGAGTCGGTCGGGGCCCTGATGATCACTTGGAAGGATCCGCACCGCTTCACCGATGACGAGCGCGAGCTCATCGGCGTGCTCGCGGGCATGGGCGCGACGGCGATCCGCTCGACGCGCCTCTACCAGAAGCTCGACGACGCGTACCTCTCGACGGTCTCGAAGCTCACCGCGATGATCCAGGCGCGCGACGGCTATCACGAGGACCACCAGCGCCGCATCGCGGCGGACGCGGTCTCGCTCGGCGAACGCCTCGGCCTCGACGACGTGGCACTCCGCGACCTCCGGTACGCCTCGCTGTTCCACTCGCTCGGCAAGATCGGCGTGCCGGCGACGATCCTCGCGAAGAGCGGGCCACTGACCCCGGAGGAGCGAAAGATCGTTCAGGAACACCCGCTGCTCGGCGCGCGGATCCTCGAGTCGATCGAGTTCCTGCGCACCGTCGTGCCGATCGTCCGCCACGCGAACGAGCGGTGGGACGGAACGGGCTATCCCGACGGACTGAAGGGCGACGCCACGCCGTTGCCGGCCCGCATCCTGTCGGTCGCCATGAGCTACGAGGCCATGCTCGCCGACCGCCCGTACCGGCGCGCGCTCAATCCGGAGGCCGCGGTCGCCGAGCTCCGCACGCTCGCGGGTACCTGGTACGACCCGACGATCGTCGATGAATTCATCGTGATGATCGAGGCTCGTGGCGCCGTCGCGGCCGCGGAGGTGGAGGTCGGCGCATCGCGCGAGCTTGCGATCCTCGCCGAGATCACGCCCGAGTTCCACACGCTTCTCGACATGCACCAGCTCCTGGCACGCATCCTCGCGATCCTCGAGCGGCACATGCCAGGCTCGGCGTTCACGATCATGTTGCGCGAGGAGACCACCGGCGATCTCGTGGTCCGCGCCGCCGCCGGAGCGCGGACCGATCTCGCCGGCCCCGGGCGCGTCGAGAGCGGCCGGGGACTCTCGGGCTGGGTGGTCGAGCACGCCGAGGCCCAGATCGTCGACGACGTGCGCAGCGATCCGCGGTACATCGGCGACCCGAACGTCCGCTCCGAGATGGTCGTGCCGCTCGTGTCGTCAGGCCACACCATCGGCGTGCTCGTGGTCTCGCACCCGTCCGTCGGCGTCTTCGGCCAGCGCGACCTGACGCTGCTCCAGGCCGTCGCCGCGCAGATCGCGGCCGCGATCGACGTCGCCGAGCTGCACGAGCGCCTGAAGCGGGCGGCGAACACCGACGCGCTCACCGGGATCCACAACTACGGCTACTTCTACGACCGCCTCGAGGAGGAGGTGGCGCGGGCCGAGCGCCACAACGCGACTCTCGCCGTCGCCTACTTCGACATCGACGGGCTGAAGCGCGTGAACGACACGTACGGCCATCTTGCCGGCGACGCCGTGCTGCGCACGCTCGGCGGCCTCATCGGGCGGCGCGTCCGCACCGAGGACATTCCAGCCCGCTACGGCGGCGACGAGTTCGCCATCGTCATGCCCGAGACACCTCGCGACGAGGCCGAGCGCGTCGTGCAGCGGTTGATGGACGAGCTGGATCGCTGCGAGGTCGAGCTCTCCGATGGCGGCAAGATCCGCATGCCTGCGCGGTCGTGGGGCATCGCGAGCTACCCGCTGGATGGCAAGACCGCGAAGGCGCTCGTCGAGAACGCCGACACCCGCGCCTACGCGCGCAAGCGGGCGCGGACCGACATCGCTCCCTGATACAGGTGCGCGTTTGTCGGCCCCGCATCGAGTTTCGGCCCAAAATCTGCTTGTTGACTTGTTGGTGCACAATCCGGCGAACAGATTTGCGCACAGGGCCGTTAAGACGGTAGAGAGCTAGCGGAGAGGCGAGAAGACCATGACGAGCGCGGTTCGGGTGCCAGGGTCCACACACGAAGCCCTAAAGGAGCTTGCCCGCGAGAGCGGCAAACCGATGAGCGAGGTCTTGGCGCAGGCGGTCGAGAATTACCGCCGCCACGTGTTCCTTGCCCTCGCGGTTGCGGCATATGGAGCTTCGACCGCCGCCACACCTGACGACGAACTCTGGGAGCGCACCGTAGCTGACGGTCTCGTCGATTAGGTCGATCGCCACGGCCTTACCTCGTCGGGGTGAGGTCTGGACTGTCGATCTGAACCCTGTCCGAGGACATGAGCAGGGCGAATCACGTCCTGCCGTGATCGTATCCACAGACCCCTTCAATTGGAGCGCGGCCGACCTCGTTGCTGTTGTACCCATCACGCGCACGCGGCGCGGGATCCCCTTCCACTTTGAAGTCCACCCGCCTGAAGGTGGCCTCACCACAGTGAGCTACGTGCTGTGTGACCAAATCCGTACGATCGCGAAGTCACGACTCGGCACACGGCGGGGCGCGTTTTCCCCAGCGACGATGCAGGAAATCGAATCGCGCCTACGAATCCTGATGGATCTGTAGCCCGGACGCCGGCTAGGTGGATCACTCCGACCACGTCGCGCTCATTCGCGACGCGGTCACGCCGGGCGAGACCTGGCTCGAGCTCGGATCGGGCACCGGAGCGTTCACGCTCGCGCTCGCCGACCTTCTTGGCCCCGGCGGGACGATCCACTCGATCGACGCCGACCGCGGCGCGCTGGCGACCCAGGCGCACGACGTCCACTCGCGTTTCGCGTCGGTGCGGCTCGATCAGCGGACCGCGGACTTCACGCGGCCGCTCGGCTTCAGCGGCATGGACGGCGTGCTCATGGCGAATGCGCTCCATTTCGTGAAGGACAAGGCGCCGGTCTTCGCGCTCGTGCGCTCGTACCTCAAGTCCGGCGGGAAGTTCGTGCTCGTCGAGTACGACGCGGATCGCGGCAACCTCTGGGTCCCGCACCCGATCGGCTACACGACGTGGCTCGCGATCGCGCCGAGCGCCGGCTTCAATGGCGCGCGATCGCTCGGGCGAGTGCCGAGCCGATTCCTCAACGCGATCTATGCCTCAGAGAGCCGGATCTAGCGGCTGTTCATCCGCGCGACGAGGTCCTCTTCGTGGAGCGAGGCATGGATCTTCGTCGCCGCGATCGCACCCTGCGCCGCCGCGACCACGACCAGCTGCTCGCCGACCGAGGCATCGCCCGCGACGTAGACGCCGGGCACGCTGGTCACCTCATGTTCATCCGCAACGACGACGCCGTCGGCGTTGAGCTCGCAGCCGAGCTGTTTCGCGAGCTCCGACTGCTCGCGCTGGCCGGCAACGAGGAACAGCGCGACCCGTGCGAGCGCGGTGCCGTCGGCGAAGACGATCCGCTCGAGCCGGCCGTCACGCCCGTCGAGCCGGACGACGCGCTCATCGCGCACGATGACGCCAAGGCGCTCGCAGCGCGACCGATCCTCCGCCGTCAACGGCCGCGCGTCCGTGAGCAGCACGACGTCGTCGCTCCACGCGAGCATCGAGAGGACAGCCTCGACGCCCGGGCCGGCCTGGCCGTACACGGCGATCGGCTTGCCCGCGTACTCGTACCCGTCGCAATGCGGACAGTGATGGACGCTCTTGCCGAAGAGCTCGGGCAGGCCCTCGATGCCGGGGACGACGTCGACGACGCCGGTCGCGAGGAGGACGCGGCGCGCCTCGAGCTCGGCCCCCGTGTCGGTACGGACGACGAACGCCCCGCGCGTCCCGTCGATCGCCGTGACCCGTCCGCTCCGCAGCTCGACGGTCGGGTAGTTCGCGAGATCGGCTCGAGCGGCCGCCATCAGCGCCGGCGGCGGGGTCCCGTCGCGCGTGAGGAAGCCGTGGATCTTTGCGGCCTGGCGGTTGCGGTTCTCGCCGGCGTCGATGACGACGACCTGTCGGCAACAGCGACCGAGGAACAGGGCGGCCGAGAGCCCGGCCGGACCTCCGCCCACGATCGCCACATCGACACGCTGCACCGGACCAGCATGCCAGTCCGCGGGGTGCCGCATGCGTCCACCGGCCGTGCCGATCCGTAGCACTGGCATGAGGTGGTCATGAAGAGGCTGCTCGCGGTCCTTCTCGCGGCCGTCCTGCTTGGTAGCGCGTGCGGCGGGGCCGGTGGCTCGCCGGGAGACACCGCGGCTCCTGTGATCCGGTACTAGCCGAGCAGGTCCTTCACGATGTCGCGCTCTTTCTCGAGCTCGGCGATCGTCGCGTCGATCTTCGCTTTCGCGAAGGCGTCCAGTCGAACGCCCTGCACGATCTCGTACGCGCCATCGCCCCTCGAGCGAAGCGGGAACGATGACACGATGCCGCGTTCGATCCCGTAGCTGCCGTCCGACACGACCGCGGCGCTGAACCACTCGTCACCGGCGGTCCGGTTCACCAGGCTCTTCACGTGATCGACGATGGCCTGCGCCGCGGAGAACGCGCTCGAGGCGCCGCGTGCCGCGATGACCGCGGCCCCGCGCTGCTGCACGGCGGGAATGAACTCGGTCTCCAGCCAGGCGCGTTCGACGACCTGATCCGCCGGCTTCCCGCCGACGGTCGCGTTCGTGAAATCCGGGTAGAGCGTCGCTGAGTGGTTGCCCCAGATCGCGAGGTGCTTCACGTCCTTACTGCGCTGTCGCGCCTTCGCTGCGAGCAACGAAATTGCGCGGTTCTGATCGAGCCGGGTGAGCGCGGTCCAGCGGTCGGCGGGGATCGTGTCGCCGGCGGCGTGCCGCGCGATCAGGCAGTTGGTATTGCAGGGGTTGCCGATGACCACCACGCGCACGTGCTTCGAGCCGAACTGCGCGATGGCCTTCCCTTCGTCGACGAAGATCGGTCCGTTCTTCCGGATGAGGTCGCCACGCTCCATGCCGGGACCGCGGGGCACGCTGCCGACGAGGAGCACCCAGTCCGCGTCCGTGTGGCTCTCGGCCCGGTCGCTGCTCGCCGTGACCCGCGCGAGGAGCGGGTAGGCGCCGTCCTCGAGCTCCATCACGACACCCTTGGCCTTCTCGATGACCGGCGGGATGTCGGAGAGCCGCAGGTCGACCTCCGTGTCGGGGCCGAACATCTCGCCCGCCGCGATGCGGGGGAGCAGCGCGTAGGCGACCTGACCGGTGGCCCCGGTGACGACGACGCGGACCGTGCTCATTCGGCCTTCTTGTCATCCGCGCCGCCGTAGACGACCTCGGCCTCGATCTCCACCAGGACCCGCGAGTCGATGAAGTTCACCTGGACGATCGTCGTGGCCGGGCGGATGTCCCGGAAGAAGTCCCCATGGACGACGGCGACGCTCTCGATCGACGCGGCATCGGCGACGTAGACCCGGGTCATGATCGTATCCTCGACCCTGCCGCCAAGGTCGAGGATCGCCGCCTTGATGATCTCGAGCGCGCGCTTGGTCTGCTCGACGACGCCGCCGGTGAGTGGCACACCGTTGTCGTCGCGCCCCGCCGTCCCGGCGACCCGGATGGTGTTGCCGTGGCGGACCGCGCGGGAGTAGCCGAACTGGAACTCGTACTTCGTCTTCGTGCTGTAGAGGAACCGCCTCGGGTTGCGAGGATCCTGGTCAGGCATGGACCGCCTCCATCTGCGTGATCACCGCGTCGGCGAACTCCTTCGTGCCCACCGCCGTCGGGTCGTCGCGATCCGGCTTGAGGTCGTAGGTGACGTCCTTGCCCATGGCGACCACCGCGGCGATCGAGCGCTCCAGCCGGTCGCCGGCCTCGCGCTCGCCGATGTGCCGGAGCATGAGGGTACCCGCGAGCATGAGGGCCATCGGGTTCACCTTGTTCTGGCCGGCGTACTTCGGGGCCGAGCCGTGGATCGCCTCGAAGACCGCGACGCCGTTCTCGCCGATGTTCGCCCCGGGCGCGACGCCGAGCCCGCCAGCGAGCCCGGCGACGAGGTCGCTCACGATGTCGCCGTACAGGTTCGGAAGGACGAGCACGTCGTAGAGCTCGGGCTTCTGCACGAGCTGCATGCACATGTTGTCGACGATCCGGTCCTCGAACTCGATGTCCGGATATTCCTGGGCCACCTCGCCGGCCACCCGGAGGAACAGGCCGTCGGTGAACTTCATCACGTTCGCCTTGTGGACCGCGGTGACCTTCTTGCGGCCGTTGGCCTTCGCGTACTCGAACGCAAAACGCACGATGCGCCGCGAGCCCATTTCGCTGATGTACTTGATCGAGATCGCGGCGTCCTCGCGGATCTTCTGCTTGCCAGCCTTCTCGATGGCGGCCCGGACCTCGGTCAGCTCGGGCGTCCCCAAATCGAACTCGATGCCCGCGTAGAGGTCCTCGATGTTCTCGCGCACGACGACGAGGTCGATGTTGCCCATCGGGGCGCGCACGCCGGGGTACGTCTTCGCCGGGCGAAGGTTCGCGTAGAGGTCGAATTCCTTGCGGAGCGCCACGTTGACGGAGCGGAAGCCCTTGCCGAGCTCGGTCGTAAGCGGCCCCTTGAGGCCGACCTTGTTGCGCCGGATCGATGCGAGGGCTTCGGGTGGGAAGGGGGTGCCGTACTTCGCGATCGCGGGAACGCCGATCTCCTGGCGGTCCCATTCGATCTGCACGCCGGTGGCCTCGATGGCCCGGCGCGTCGCCTCGACGATCTCCGGCCCGGTGCCGTCGCCCGGGATCAGGGTGATCTTGTGCGTGCTCATTTCGGTGCTTTTGCCGCTTCCTTCGCGGTCTTCACCGGCTCGTCGCCGGGGATCGAGAGGTTGTGGCTTTCCTGCGGCGAGCCTTGCTCCACCGAGCCGCTGACGACGACGCCCGCCGACAGCGTCTCGCCGCCGGCGCGCAGCTCGGCCAGCAGGCCGCCGGCGAGCAGCGTGCGTGCCTCGCTCGGCAGGAAGCTCGCGCTCAGCGGGATCTCGACGCCCTTGTCCGTGCGCGCGATGACGATCTCGTTCTCCTTGTTGGACTTGAGCGCGTCGCGCAGGCCGTCGATCGTCAGCATGTCGCCCTGCGCGATCTTCGCGAGGTCCGATTCGTTCTTGAAGACGAGCGGGGGAATGCCCTGCGAGATGAGATTGCGCCGATGGATCCGCGCGAACGACTGCGCGATGACCGCGCGGATCCCGAGAGCCTTCGGCGCGAGGGCCGCGTGCTCGCGGCTCGAGCCCTGTCCGTAGTTCTGGCCGGCGACGATGAACCCGCCGCCCTTCTCACGTGCGCGCTGGGGGAACGTGGGGTCGAACCGCTTGAACGTGTATTCCGCGATAGCGTTCACGTTCGAACGGAGCGCCATCACGACCGCGCCATCCGGCGAGAGGTCGCCGGTCGACACGTTGTCGCCGAGCTTGATGATCACCTCGCCGTGCAGCATGTTCTGCAGCGCGCTCTGCCGCGGCGGCGGCTGGATGTTCGGCCCCTTCACGACGTGCACCTTCATCGCTTCCGCGAGCGGGAGGGGGACCAGGATGTTCGAGTCGTCGACGCCGGGATCCATGGCGGGGATGGTGAAGGTCGGCTCGTCGCCCAGGTCGCGCGGGTCGGTGATGACGCCGCGTAGCGCGGTCGCGGCCGCGGTCGTCGGGCTGCAGAGGTAGACCTGATCGTTGTCCGTGCCGCTGCGGCCGGGGAAGTTGCGGTTGAACGTGCGGACCGAGACGCTGCCCGTGGGTGGCGCCTGGCCCATGCCGACGCACGGCCCGCACGCGGGCTCGAGCATCCGCGCGCCGGCCCCGAGCATCGCCTGGTACGCGCCGCTGTCGGCGAGCGCGTCGAGGATCTGCTTGGAGCCAGGGGTGACGGTCATGAAGACCTCGGGATGGGCGGTCTTGCCCTTCATGACCGCGGCGACGATCGCGAGGTCGGCGTAGCCGGAGTTCACGCTCGAGCCGACGCAGACCTGCTGCACCTTCGTGCCCGCCACTTCGCGCACCGGGACGACATTGCCGGGGCTCGAGGGCTTGGCGATGAGCGGCTCGAGCTTCGCGAGATCGATGACCTCGCGCTCCTCATAGGTGGCGCCGGCATCGGCGGCCAGCTCGACGAAGTCGGCGGGCCGCTTCTGCTCGATGAGCCACTCCTTGGTGCGGCGGTCGCTCGGGAAGATGCCGGTGGTCGCGCCGAGCTCGGCGATCATGTTGCAGATCGTGCCGCGCTCAGGCACGGACAACGTTTCGACGCCCGGGCCGGTGAACTCGAAGATCCGGCCGACGCCGCCCTTCACGTCGCGGCGGCGCAGGAGCTCGAGGATGATGTCCTTGGCCTGGATCCACGGCCCGAGCTTATTCTCGAGGCGGACCTCGACGACCTTCGGCATCGCCATCGTGAACCCGTGGCCGGCGAGGGCGACCGCAACGTCAAGACCGCCCGCGCCGATCGCGATCATCGAGACCGAGCCGGCCATCACGGTGTGGCTGTCGGCGCCGAGGAGCAGCTGACCGGGCTTGGCGAAGCGCTCCATATGAAGGTAATGGCAAATACCTGTTCCCGGCCGCGAGAAGTGGATCCCGTGCCGCTGCGCGAATGAGCGCAGGAACATGTGGTCGTCGGGATTCTTGAAGTCGATGGCCAGGATGTTGTGGTCGACGTACACGATCGCGAACGGGATCTTGATCTGCTCCACGCCGAGCTCCTCGAGCTGGAGGAAGCCCATCGTGCCGGTGGTGTCTTGTAGGAGACCCTGATCGACCCGCAGCGAGACCTCGGTGCCGGCCTTGATCTCACCGGCGGTGAGGTGGCTCTGGATGATCTTTTGGGTCAGGTTCAACGCGGCCAAATCGGCGTCCTCCCCTGTGGCGCGGGGTCATCGTAGGCGCGCATCACGGCATAGGCCAGTCCTATCGTCTTGCTATCACCATAGGTTTCATCTATATCTGAGCGATGGAGCTGGGTCAGGTCGAGGCCTTCGTCGAGGCGAACCGCCGCGGATCGATCAGCCGCGCGGCGCTCGCCCTCGGACTGACCCAGCCGACCTGCACCGCCCGCCTGCACGGCCTCGAGCGCGAGCTCGGGGCCCAGCTGCTGGTGCGGGGACGGCGCGGCGTGTCGCTCACGCCGGCGGGGCGGCGCTTCCTGCCCCGCGCCATCGCCGCGATGGACTCGTTGCGCCGCGGCGCAACGGAAGCGAAGGCCGGGAGCGAGGCCCGCGGTGGGCTCCTGGCCATCGGACTGGCGTCGGACCTCGCGCTCTACCTCGCTCCGCGCGCGCTCGCGCGCTTCGCCGTGCGTCACCCGCAGGTTGAGACGCTCGTGCGGAGCGGCCACTCGCGCTTCGTCGCCGATCTCGTGCGATCCGAGGAGGTCGAGCTCGCGCTCGTGAGCCAGCTCATCCTGCTGCCCGACCTCGCCTCGCGAATGCTGTTCACCGAGGCGGTGCCGGCCGTCGTGGCACCGACCCATCGCCTCGCGCGGCGGGGCACCGTGAAGATGGACGAGCTCGCTCAGTCTGGACTCGTCGTCCGCGACCCCGCCGCCTTTCTCCGATCGATCACCATGGCGTTCTTCGCCGCGGGGGATACCGCGCCGCGCATCCTGATGGAGCTCGACAACACCGAAGCCTGCAAGCGCGTGGTGCTGTCCGGTCTCGGCGCGGCGCTCCTGCCGGAGATGGCGATCCGCGCCGAGCTCGGGCGCGGCGACCTCGTGCAGCTGCGCGTCGAGGGCCATCCGCCGCCGAAGCGCGCGATCCATGCCCTCACGCGGCAGGGCGCCGAGCTCTCGGCGGCAGCGACGGCCTTGCTACGGTTGATGGGCTAATGGAGCTCTCCGCGGTCATCGCCATCGTGCTCATCGATCTCGCGCTCTCCGGCGACAACGCGCTGCTCATCGGGATGGCTGCGCGTCGCCTGCCCGACGCCCAGCGACGGCGCGCGATCGTCCTCGGCGGCGCGCTCGCCGTCGGCCTGCGGATCGCGGCCGCCGCGATCGTGACGTTCTTGCTCGCGATCCCGTACCTCCAGCTCGCGGGCGGGATCGTGCTCGCGGTCATCGCGTACCGGCTCGTGCGGCCGGCCATCGGCGACGCGCACCCCGGCCTGCAGCCCGCCGGAACATTGCGTGAGGCGGTGATGACGATCGTCGTCGCGGACGCGGCCATGAGCGTCGAGAACGTGCTCGGCGTCGGCGGCGCAGCCCACGGGGACCTGCCGCTCCTCGCGTTCGGGCTCCTGGTCTCGATCCCGATCGTCCTCTTCGGCAGCGGCGTCATCGCGGCCGTCCTCGACCAGGTACCGCGGCTCATCTGGCTCGGTGCGCTCGCGCTCATCTGGACCGCCGCAGACATGATCCTCGGCGACCCGGCGATCGATCCGCACGTCGCCGACCACTGGGCGATCAGCGCCGCCGCGGCCCTCGCTATCCTCGCTGTGGTGGTCGGCGTCCGGACGCTGCGCCATCGGCCGGCGTAGCGTCGGTCCACATGCAGCAGCGCGGCTCGGTCGGCACCATCCGCACCGAATACCTGGATCTTCCGGAGCCGCTTCGGCTCGACTCCGGGAAGTCGCTTGCCCCGGTGCGCATCGCCTACGAGACCTACGGCACGCTCGCGCCGCGGAAGGACAACACGATCCTCGTCTGCCACGCGCTCTCCGGCGACGCGCACGCCGCCGGATGGAGCGACGACCCGACAGCGCCGACGACCGTCGACGGCGTCGGCGCGAACGAGCGCGGGAAGAGCGGGCTCGGCTGGTGGGACGGGATGATCGGGCCGGGAAAGGCGTTCGACACCGATCGCTACTTCGTCGTGTGCACGAACCTCGTCGGCTCGTGCCGTGGCTCGACCGGACCGGGCTCGATCGACCCCGCCACCGGCGCACCGTACGGCTCCACGTTCCCGGTGCTCACGGTCGGTGACATGGTCCGCGCGGAGCGCGCGTTCCTGCGCGAGCTCGGGATCGAGACGCTCTTCGCCGCGAGCGGCGGGTCGCTCGGCGGGATGCAGGCCCTCGAGTGGGCCGTCGCGTATCCCGATGCGGTGCGCGCGATCGTCCCGATCGCGAGCACGGCGCGTCTGGGCACGCAGGGCGTCGCCTGGAACGCGATCGCGCGCAACGCGATCACGAGCGATCCCGACTGGCAGGGCGGCGCGTACTACGGGACGGGCCACGCGCCAGATGCCGGCATCAAGGTCGCGCGCATGGTGGGGCACATCACGTATCTGTCCGCGCAGGCGGTGCGCGAGAAGTTCGGCCGGCGGTTCCAGCGCGGCGGCGACGAGCCGCTGTACGAGCTCGTGACACCGGACTTCGAGGTCGAGTCCTACCTCCGCTATCAGGCCGACGCGTTCGCGGCGCGGTTCGACGCGAACGCCTACCTGTACATCTCGCGGGCGCTCACGTACTTCGACCTCGCCCGGACGTACGGCCAGGGATCGCTCGAGCGGGCGCTCGCGCGGGTCCGGGCCGCGACGCTGCTGCTCTCGTTCTCGTCGGACTGGCTGTACCCGCAGCGCGACTCCGAGGACATCGCGGCCGCCCTCCGCGCGACGGGGAAGGACGTCCGGCATGCCATCATCGAGGCCGACTACGGCCACGATTCGTTCCTATTGGAGGAGGCAGAAATGACCAGCGAGATCACCGCGCTCCTGGATAGGGTGGGAGAGAAGGTCGCCTGATCTGATGCCGGAGCAACAGGGCATTGGCGAGCTGGGCATCGGCGAGTTCGGGTTCGAGACCCGCGCCATCCACGCCGGCCAGCGGCCGGACCCGTACACGGGGGCGCGCGCGACGCCGATCTTCCAGACCACGTCGTATGTCTTCGAGGATCCCGAGTCGGCGGCCGCGTACTTCAACCTGCAGGAGTACGGGAACACCTACTCGCGGATCATGAACCCGACGACCGCGGTCTTCGAGGAGCGCGTCGCGAGCCTCGAAGGCGGCGCCGGAGCCGTCGCGTTCGCGAGCGGCCTCGCAGCGCAGGCCGCCGCGCTGTTCACGATGCTCATGCCTGGCGACCACGTCGTCGCGTCGAGCGCGCTCTACGGCGGCACGATCACCCAGCTGAAGCATCTCGCGCGCAAGCTGTCGATCGAGGTCACGTTCGTCGATCCCGACGATCTCGCGAATTGGCGCGCCGCGCTGAAGCCGAACACGAAGGTCCTGTACGGCGAGACCATCGGCAACCCCGGGGGCAACATCCTCGACATCGGGGGCGTGGCCGACATCGCCCATGGACATCAAGCGCCGCTGATGGTCGACTCCACGTTCGCCACGCCGTATCTGTGCCGCCCGATCGAGCACGGCGCGGACATCGTCGTGCACTCGGCGACGAAGTTCATCGGCGGGCACGGCACGAGCATCGGCGGCGTCGTGGTCGAAGCCGGAACGTTCGACTGGTCCAACGGCCGCTTCCCGGTCGTGGCGGATCCGTCGCCCGCGTACCACGGGCTCGCGTTCCACGAGACGTTCGGGATGTACGGCTATCTCATGAAGCTGCGCGCGGAATCGCTCCGCGACCTGGGCGGCGCGCTCTCGCCGTTCAACGCCTTCCTCTTCCTCCTTGGGCTCGAGACGCTGCCCCTGCGGATGGCCCGCCACGTGGAGAACGCGCTCGGCGTCGCGCGGTTCCTCGAAGGCCATCCGGCCGTGGCCGGGGTGCGCTACCCGGGGCTGCCGTCGAGCAAATACCGGCCGCTCGTCGAGCGCTACCTCCCGCGCGGCGCCGGCGCGGTCTTCGTCTTCGACCTGGTGGGTGGTCGCGAAGCGGGCCAGCGGTTCATCACGGCGTTGCAGCTGTGGTCGCACCTCGCGAACGTCGGCGACGCCAAGAGCCTAGTGATCCACCCGGCGAGCACGACGCACCGCCAGCTCGATGACGACGAGCTCGCCGCCGCCGGCGTCGGCCCCGGCACGATCCGGCTCTCGGTCGGACTCGAGACGCTCGCCGACCTCACCTACGACCTCGCCCGCGGTCTCGCGGCGGCGAATAGGGCATGACCGAGCCGGTGCCGTACCAGGACCCCCAGGTCATCTCCGCGACCCTTCGCGCAGCGCGCACGGTCGCGATCGTCGGCCTGTCGAAGGACCCGCTGCGGCCATCCAACTTCATCGGCTTCTACCTGAAGCGTCACGGCTACCGGATCGTGCCGGTGAACCCGCGCGAGACGGAGATCCTCGGCGAGAAGAGCTACGCGAGCCTGAAGGACATCCCGTTCCCGGTGGACGTCGTCGACGTGTTCCGCCGGCCCGACGCCGTGCCGGACATCGCCCGCGACGCCGTGACCATCGGCGCGAAGGCCCTGTGGCTGCAGTTCGGCGTCATCAGCCCCGAGGGCGCCCGCATCGCCGCGGAGGGCGGGCTCGACGTGATCATGGATCGCTGCGTGAAGGTCGAGCACGCCCGGCACCTTGGCCGGATGCACTGGCTCGGCTTCAACACCGGCCGCGTGACCGCGGTGCGGGAGCGTGTCGGAGGCTAGCCGCCCCTCAACGACGGCGCCGCCGATCCGGCGACCACACCGTCATCGGTCCCGTGGCCCGTCGAGCGCGCCGGCGCGCTGACCGACGCAGCAGGACGAGGCCGGCCAGCACGACGACCGCGACCGCGATGGCCGCTGCGGAACCGAGGGTGGCGACCGGCAGCGGTAGCGCGGCCGCGGCGGGCAGCGCTCCCGAGCCGATAGCGGCGACGGCCGGCAGGTCCGCGGCGTACACGACCGAGCCGATGCGCGCGATGAGGTCCTTCGCCGCCGCTTCGGTCCCGTCCGACGTGAGGACCACCGCGATGCGCAGTCCGTCCGGGGCCTGGATGACGCCGGCGTCGTGGATGAATCCGATGAGGTCGCCGGTCTTGTGCGCGACCGCGACACCGCTCGGCAGGTCGCGGGGTAGCCGGTCGTTGATCTGCTGCCGCTCGAGCCGCACCAGCATCCGGTCCGACGCGGCGGCCGAGATCAGCCGCCGCGTCGCAAGGAGGTCGAAGTACGTGCCGACCGAACGCGCCGTGACGAGGTGGTCCTCGTCGCTATTCTCGGCGATCCGGAAACCCTTGATCCCGGCAGCGGCGAGCGCCGCGTTGGTCTCGGCCGCGCCATACAGACGCACGAACGCGAGCGCCGAGCCATTGTCGGAGTACGCGATCATCTCTTCGAGGGCATCGTCCACGGTCAGCACCGTGCCGGCGGGCTCATTCGAGCCGTCCACCGTCACGTCCGCCTCTTCGATCGTGATCGTGTCGTCGTACGACAGCGCGCCGCGCTCGACCAGGCCTTCGACGCGCAGGAGCACCGCGAGCTTGTAGATGGACGCGGCGATGAACTGCTTGTCAGGGTTGGCCGCGTACAGCGGCTCGGGTTGGCCGGGCCGCGCGATGTAGATGCCCGCGCTCCCATCGAATCCCGCGACGAGATCCCGGATCTCCGCGGTGAGGCCCACGCTCGTCACGGCAGCCCGGCTCGCGCTTGCGACGGTGCTGGTGGCCGGCGGTCGCGCCGTGGATCCGGGAGCGCTGGACGGACCGCACGCGCCGATCACGATCACGGCACCGATCGCGCTGACCGCACCGATCCGACGCAGGAGCAGCACGTCAGAGTGAACATAGCCCAACGACCTATCCTCGCGCGATGCCGGCAGAACGCGGGGCCACGGTCGAGTTCCGTGACGTCACCAAGCGCTACGCGGACCAGACAGCCGTCGACCACCTGTCATTCACCGTGCCGGCCGGCAAGATCTGCATCCTCGTCGGGCCGAGCGGGTCGGGAAAGACGACCTCGCTGAAGATGGTGAACCGGCTCATCGAGCCGACGTCCGGCGCGATCCTCATCGACGGCAACGACGTGACCAAGGAGGACCCGACCCAGCTGCGCCGGCGCATCGGTTACGTCATCCAGCAGGTCGGGCTGTTCCCGCACCAGACCATCGCCGAGAACGTTGCCACGGTGCCGCGGCTGCTCGGCTGGACGGCGCAGCGCATCGACGCTCGAGTCGCGGAGCTCCTCGCGCTCGTTGGCCTCGAGCCCGGCCGCTACGCGAAGCGCTATCCGGCGCAGCTCTCGGGAGGCGAGCGTCAGCGGGCCGGGGTCGCGCGCGCGCTGGCGGCGGAGCCGCCGGTCATGCTGATGGACGAGCCATTCGGCGCGGTCGATCCGATCGTGCGGGAGCACCTGCAGAGCGAGCTGCTGCGGATCCAGCGCGAGTTGGGCACGACGATCCTCTTCGTGACGCACGACATCGACGAGGCCATCCGCCTCGGGGATCGGGTCGCGGTGATGCGCGGCGGCCGGTTGATCCAGTACGCGCCGCCGGGCGAGCTGCTCGCGCACCCGGCGGATGACTTCGTCGCGCAGTTCGTCGGCTCCGATCGCGGGCTCAAGCGTCTCGGACTGCTCACCGTCGGGGGAGCGGAGCTGGACGAGAGGGTCGCTCGGGCCAGCCTCGATCCGAGCACTCCCGTCCTGCGGCCTTCGAACACGTTGCGGGACGCCTTGGCGCACATGCTGGAGAGCGGGTTCCAAATGGCCGTCGTCATGGACGGCGACCGGTACCTCGGGGTCCTCACGCTCGCGAAGATCGGCAAGATGATCCGGAGCGCCACGTGACCGAAGGCGAGCCGCTCATCCGCTGGGACTGGGTCGCCGGTCATCTCGATGAGATCGGCCAGCGGCTCCTCGAGCACGTCGAGCTCACCGTCATCGCGGTCGGGATCGGTTTCGTCATCGCGTTCGGGCTCGCGCTGCTCATCGTCCAGCGGCCGCGCCTCGAGGGGCCGGTCACCTTCGCGACCGGAACGCTCTACACGATCCCGAGCCTCGCGCTCTTCGCGCTGCTCATCCCGTACACCGGCCTGTCCATCCTCACCGCGGAGATCGGCTTGGTGAGCTACACGCTGCTCATCCTCATCCGCAACATCGTCCGCGGGATCCGCGGCGTCCCCGCCGAGGTCCGGGAGGCGGCCATCGGGATGGGGTACACACCGCGAGGGCTGCTGTGGCGGATCGAGGTCCCACTCGCGCTTGCGGTGATCATCGCCGGCGTCCGCGTGGCGACCATCAGCACGATCGGGCTCGTCACGGTGACCGCGCTGATCGGCCAGGGCGGCTTTGGGTTCCTCATCCTCATCGGCATCCAGCGCTTCTTTTCCACGGAGCTGATCGTCGGCGCGGTCTGTTCTGTCGCGCTCGCGATCCTGGCGGATGCGCTGATCGTGCTCCTCCAGCGTCGGCTCACCCCCTGGACCCGGCTGGCATGAGCCTGTTCGGCGACACCCTGCGCTGGCTCACCGATCCTGCGCATTACCAGGGGAGCGACGCGATCCAGACGCGGATCCTCGAGCACCTCGAGCTGTCTGGCCTCGCGGTGCTCGTCGCCGCGGCGGTCGCGCTCCCGATCGGCCTGTACCTCGGCCACACCGGCCGGCTGGCGTTCGTCGCGGTGAACGTAGCCAACGTCGGGCGGGCCCTTCCGTCGCTCGCGCTGCTCGCATTCGCGCTCCCCGTGGCCTTCGCGCTAGGCCTTGGCCTGGGGTTCTGGCCGACGCTGATCGCCCTCGTCCCGCTCGCCATCCCGCCGATGCTCACGAACGCGTACGTCGGGACGCGGGCGGTCGACCGCGATGTCATCGAATCCGCCCGCGGTATGGGGATGGCCGAGCTGGGGATCCTGCGCCGGATCGAGATCCCGTTGGCGCTGCCGCTCGTACTCGCCGGCATGCGAACGTCAGCGGTGAACGTCGTGGCCACGGCGACGCTCGGTGCCCTCGTTGCCGGCGGCGGGCTCGGCCGATACATCGTGGACGGGCTCGCCCTCCAGGAGTACGACCGCTTGTTCGCGGGGGCGCTCCTTGTCGCACTCCTGGCCATCGCCGTGGAAGTGGCATTCGGCACATTCGAGCGTCGGGCCACGTCGCCGGGATTACGTACGGAGACCGCTACGTTGTAAGGGCGCACCCCCGTCAAAGGCGGGGATACTGTCCGCGGGGGCCGAGAGACTGAGCGCTGCGGCCCGGAAGGAGTCCCACATGCGCGCATCGATCCGTGTCGCGATCGCCCTCCTGGTCGCTGTCTTCGTCGCGAGCGCTTGCGGCGGCAGTGGCACCGGCGGTGCGAAGCCCAACGTGAAGGTCGGCTCGACGAACTTCTACGAGCAGGGCATCCTCGGTGAGCTGTACGCCCAGATCCTCGAGAACAGCGGCTACACCGTCGAACGCAAGTTCAACCTCGGTAACCGCGAGATCGTGCAGCCGGCCCTCGAGTCCGGCCAGATCGACATCGACGCCGAGTATCTGGCGACCCTGCTGTCCTTCGTGGACAAGAACGCAAAGGCTTCGACCGATCCGAAGCAGACCGCCAAGGACCTCCAGACGGCCCTCTCTGCGAAGAAGCTCACCGTTCTCGACGCCGCCGCGGCGACCGATCAGAACGGGTTCGTCGTCACAAAGGACACTGCGGCCAAGTACAACCTGAAGAAGCTCAGCGACCTGACGTCGGTCGCGGGGCAGCTCGTGCTCGGCGGTCCGCCGGAGTGCCCGAGCCCGACCCGTCCGTTCTGCATCCCCGGCCTGAAGGCGACGTACGGCATCACGTTCAAGGACTTCAAGCCGCTCGACGCGGGCGGACCGCTGACGGTCGCCGCGCTCGATGGCAAGCAGATCGACGTCGGCCTGCTTTTCACGAGCGACCCGACGATCGTCGCGAAGAGCTTCGTCCTGCTCGAGGACGACAAGCACCTGCAGCTCTCGGACAACATCGCGCCCATCGTTCGCGATGATCTCCTGGCGAAGGATGACGGCACGATCAAGAAGCTGCTCAACAGCATCAGCGCGAAGCTCTCGCAGGACGAGCTGAACGGCATGAACAAGCAGGTCGCGGTCGACAAGACCGACCCGAAGGACGTGGCGAAGGCCTGGCTGAAGAAGCAGGGCCTCATCAAATAGCAAGCTGGATCTCGCTCGGCGGCACGCTCGCATCGAGCGCGGCCGTCGCGTCGTGGGGTGATGGCGGAGAGTGCGAGCTCTTCGGCATCCACGACGATGGCCAGCTGCGTGATCGCTACTGGGATGGGTCGAGCTGGCACGATTGGGAGTCGCTCGGGGCAGGCTTCACCGGCCAGCCCGCGGCCGCGGCTCGGAGCAAGGACCGCATCGATGTCCTCGCGTTCGGCACGGATGGCCGGCTGCGCCATCGCTGGTGGGACGGCACGAGCTGGGTCGAGTGGGAGATCGTCGCGGACGCGCCGCGCGGCGACGCGGTGAGCTGTTCGTGGAGCGGCGCCCGGCTGGACGTCTTCGTTGCGGCGCGCGGCGCTGAGCTCTGGTATCGGGCCCTGTGACCGAGACCGTCTACGACTTCGTGGTCATCGGCGCCGGCGCAGCCGGCGAGGCCGCGACGCACTACGCGCGATCCCGGGGCGCGACGGTCGCCATCGTGGACCGCGATCTGTTCGGCGGCTCGTGTCCGTTCTGGGCCTGCATGCCATCGAAGGCGCTCCTGCACGCAGCGGAGGTCAAGGCCCACGGCGGCGATTACCCGTGGCAGAAGGCCTCCGATCGCCGCGACTACATGATCAATCGGATCAAGAGCGATCAACCGAATGACGGAAGCCACGTCCACGCCCTCGAGAAGGCCGGCGCCGCCGTCTTTCGCGGGACCGCGAAGCTCGCCGGCCCAGGCAAGGTCGCCGTGACGCACGAGAACACGACGCACGAGCTCGCCGCGAAGGACGTGGTCATCGCCGTCGGGTCGGTCGGAAAGGTCCCGAAGCTGGACGGGCTCGAGGCCGCTGGCTACTGGACGAACGTCGAGGCCACCGGCCTGCGCCAGCTCCCGAAGAGCATCGTCATCCTGGGCGCGGGCCCGTCGGGCATCGAGATCGCGCAATACCTCTCGCGCTACGGCGTGCGGACCGCGATCGTCGGCCGGATGAATCCGACCGACCATCCCAAGAGCTCGGCGTTCCTTTCGGACGTGCTCCGTCGCGACGGCGTCGACGTGCGCGATACGGCCCGAGCGGCGCGCGTGCGTCCCGGGGCGTCGAAGGGGGCCGAGCACACGGTCGAGCTCTCCGACGGGACGAGCGTCTCAGGGGAGATCATCCAGCTGTCGGTGGGCCGGACCTCGGCGAAGGCCCTTGGCGCGCTCGGGCTCGACACGATCGGCGTGGCCTACGACGGCGGCGACACGATCACGGTCGACGAGCGGCTTCGCATCGCCGACCACGTCTACGCCATCGGCGACGCGATCGGTCACGAGCTCTCCACGCACCTCGGCCACTACGAGGGCGAGATGGCCGCGCGGATCGCGCTCGGGGACGACGTGCGCGTGGACTTCAGCGCCACGCCGCGCGTCGTGTACACGGACCCCGAGGCCGCGGCTGTCGGCCTCCGCCTGGATCAGGCGCAGGAGCGCGGGCTCGACGCGTTCGAGGAGTCGACCGGCTTCCCGAAGAGCACGAAGGGCTACATCGTCGAGGCCGACATCGGGCATCTGGCGATCGTCGTCGACCGCACGCGCAAGGTGCTGCTCGGCGCCTTCATCGCCGGCGAGGGCGCGGGCGAGGCGATCCACGCCGCGGTGCTCGGGTTGAAGCTTGGCACGCCCATCGACACGCTCGCCCAGACGGTCCACGCCTTCCCGACGACCGCACGCGTGTTGAGCGGCCTCTTCGGCTCGGCGGCCCTGAAGCTCCGATGACCCGGATGGTCCAAGAGGCGTACGTCGAGCTCCTCGATTACCGCCGCCGGGTGAACACGCTCTACGCCGAGGTCCGCGTGCTCCTGGGCGACGATCCGGTCGCCGCGCACTCGCGGTGGCGCACCGGGCGGGATGAGCTGTTCGGCACGCACCCGCAGTCGGCGCTGCCGGCGCACGATCGCGCGAAGTTCACCGGGCTCGCGTACAAGGCGTACGACCCGGCCTTCGCGTTCAGCGCGGCGGTGCGACCGTTGCCGCACGAGCGCTACGACGTGCCGACCAGTACCGGCGACGTGATCCCGTTCGTGCGGTTCGGCGCGGTCGACCTTCCAGTCGGGTCGCTCGAGGTGTTCTGGCTGGAGGCGTACGGTGGCGGCGTGTTCGTGCCGTTCCGTGACCTGACCTCCGGTCAGACGACCTACGGCGGCGGCCGGTACCTGCTCGACACCGCGAAGGGCGCAGATCTCGGCTCGTCACCGCGGTCTCCGACCGTGTTGGTCTTGGACTTCAACTTCGCCTATCACCCGAGCTGCCACTACGACCCGCAGTGGGTCTGCCCGCTGGCGCCGCCGGCGAACCGGCTCGGCGTGGCGATCGAGGCAGGGGAGCTGACCTACCCCGGCGCGTCCGCGCACGAGCTCGCCTGGTGCGCGCCGTCGTGAGCAAACAACAGCGCTGGACCCTCATCGCCGCGATCCTCGGCTCGGGGATCGTGTTCCTCGACTCCACCGTCGTGAACGTCGCGCTGCCGAAGATCGGACGCGAGCTCCCGAGCTCGCTGTTCGGCGTCCTCGAGGGACAGTCGTACATCTACAACGGCTACCTCCTCACCGTGTCGGCGCTCCTCATCCTCGCCGGCGCGCTCAACGACTTCTACGGCCGCAAGCGGATGTTCACCATCGGGCTCGCCGGCTTCCTCGTGACGAGCTTGCTCTGCGGCCTCGCGCCGAACATGGAGCTGCTCATCTTGTTCCGCGTCCTCCAGGGCGTCGCCGGCGCGCTCCTCGTGCCGGGATCGCTCGCGCTGCTCACCGTGACGTTCAGCGGTGAGGCCCAGGGCCGCGCGTTCGGCGTTTGGGCCGCGGCGTCGGCCGCGACCACGATCCTCGGACCGTTCGTCGGCGGGATCCTCGTCGACTCGATCTCCTGGCGCGCCGCGTTCCTGATCAACGTTCCGCTCCTGATCGTTGCGCTCTGGGCGACCGCCACGTACGTGAAGGAGAGCCGCGACGAGGGCGCGACCGGCCGGTTCGATTGGCTTGGTGCGTTCATCGTCGCGCTCGCGGTCGGCGGCCTGTCGTTCGGGGCGATCTATGGCCAGCAGCGGGAGTGGAGGGATCCGCTCGGCTTCGTCATGCTTGGCATCGGCGCGGTCGCGACGATCGCGCTCCCGATCCTCATGACCCGCCGACAGGATCCGCTCATCCCGCCGGAGCTGTTCCGCTCGCGCAACTTCACGGTGACGAATATCTCGACGTTCCTCATCTACGGCGCGCTCTACGTCCTCGGCTACTTCATCACGCTCTTCGTGCAGGGCACCATTGGCTTCACGGCGGCGGCCGCGGGCCTCGCGTTCATCCCATCGGGGCTCTTCCTTGTGTTCTTGAGCTCGCGGTTCGGGGCGCTGGCCGGGAAGTACGGGCCGAAGGCGTTCATGGCGGTCGGTCCCGCGTTGATGTGTCTCGGGACGCTCTGGTACCTGCGCGTGCCAGCGACGACGAGCCCCTGGCTCTTCGCGTTCGGCGATCCGGGCACGATCCTGCCGCCGCCCAGCTGGTTCGTGGACTTCCTTCCGGCGAGCCTGTTCTTCGGGCTCGGCCTGTCGATCTTGGTCGCGCCGCTCACGACAGCGCTCATGACGAGCGTCCCGGCGAAGAACTCGGGTGTGGCGTCGGCGATCAACAACGCGATCTCGCGGGTGGGGCCGCAGCTCGCGGGCGCGGTGATCTTCATCGCGATCACCACGAGCTTTTACGCCGGGCTGCACGCTCGTGTGCCGCAGCTCGACCCGAACGATCCAGAAGTGCGCAAGGACTATGCGCCACTCAACGTTAAGGACGTGTGCGGCAACAACGTTCCGTGCCCGCAGGCGGTCGAGCGGACCGTGCAAGCCCAGCGTGAGGCGTCCACCGACGCGTTCCACCTCGCGATGTTCATTGCCGCGCTCCTGCTCGCGGCCGGCGCGATCACGAATGCGGTCGGGATCGTGAACCGACCCGCGCCGCAGCGCGCCGAGGCGGAGCGCGCGGCCGCCTAGACCCCGAGCGGCCCCAGCGCGTCGGCGAGCTGTTTGCGGTGCTCGGCGGTCTCGAAGTCGAGGAGCGGGTTGGCCGGGAGCAGGTGCTCCGTGATCGCGTTGTTCCGGCGGACATAGATCGCCGGGTAGAGCTCGCCGGCCGGGTTGGCCTCGACCGTGGCGGCGACGCCGTCGGGGCCGGCGCTGTCGACGAAGAGCTGGAGCGGCAGGATGCCATCGTCGATGATGCCGCGTTTCGCGTCGACTAGCACGGTCCGCGCGAGGTACGACTTCTGGTGCCAGAGCTCGGGCGCGTGTGTCACCTCGGCCAGGAGGTACGGGAGCAGCTCGTCGCGTTTCAGCCGCGGGCGATCCGGATCGATCGCGAAATACTTCTGCGCGATGTGCCGCGCGAGGATCCGGGCGTTGTAGCGGTGCCCGTGCACGGCGCCCGAGCTGCTCGGCAGCCCGTGCTTCTTCAGTCCCGGCGCGCCGCGGGTCGCCGTGCCGGCGAAATACATGTTGGGCACGCCGATGCTCTCGAACAGCGGTGACTGCGACGGGATGCGCTCGCGGCCGGCAACGGGGACACCGAACGCTTCGAGGTCGCCGAGCGGCGGCGTGAATCCGGTCGTGGCGATGACGTCGTCGACCTCGAACACGAGCGGTCCGCCGCCGTCGCTCCGAGACGTGCGGACGCGGAACCCGCCACCGGCGATCCGGTCGATGCCGTCGATGGACGCGTTCACGATGCCGACGCCGCCACCGAGGACGTGATCCTCGAACGGCTGGACGTAGCGCGCGCGCACACCGACGAGCGACTTGGTGACGACCGAGAGCGCGACCGGCCGGGGCGAGGCGAGCACGATCTGCTTCGCCCAGGGGAGGAAGCCGT
The DNA here is from genome assembly GCA_036569845.1 of Candidatus Limnocylindria bacterium. Taxonomy (GTDB): domain Bacteria; phylum Chloroflexota; class Limnocylindria; order P2-11E; family P2-11E; genus UBA4735. Next base: position 47,171 of record DATCPY010000071.1, read on the forward strand.
TCGCGAGCTCGAACGCGGAGACCTCCTTGCCGATGATGAGGATCCGCTTCCCGGCGTAGGTCTCGGGCGCGCGCGTGTCGGCGTAGTGCGGGACCTCGTCCATGCCGGGGATATCGGGCTTCCATGGCTGCGAGATGCCGAACGCGAACACCGGTACGCGGCAGCGGTACTCGCCGTCGGTCGTCTCGAGGACGAAGCCGTTCGCGTCATGGCGCGTGGCGGTCCAGCGGCAGCCGTACCGGACCATGAGCCCGGCCTCGCGCGCGAACGTCGCGAGGTTCTGCTCCATCTCCGCGCGCGCCGGGAAGTACGACGTGCCGTCCATCAGACCAGGCTGCAGCGCACGGAGCTTCGGCTCCTCGCCGATGAGCGAGTTCCAGTCGAAGCGCTCGTAGTAGCGCGTCCCGCGCTCCTCGGGTGCGAACGGTTTCGTCCAGGAGAGGAGTCGCTGGAAGAACGGCCACTTGCGGAACATGCCGCCGGGCGACGGGTCGGCCGAGATGACCGCGTGCGCCACGCCTCTGCGGGTCAGCGAATAGGAGAGCTGCAGGCCGCCCGGACCGCTGCCGACGACGACGACCGGGTAGTCCCCAGGTGGATGTGGCCCGTCCGGCTCTGCTATGTCCGTCCGCTGGTCGCCCGCTGGAGCTTGCGTGCCTCGGCTTTCAGCATCCGGTAGAGCACCGTCGGGTGCCCGCGCATGAACGTCTCAAGATCGGGACCCGCGATGATCGCGCACCGCAGGTTGCGGCCGGCGACGATGTCCGCCACCGGCGGCTCGGCGAGCAGGATCGAGATCTCGCCGAAGAAGTCGCCGCGCTCGAGCGTGCCGTAGTCCTTGCCGTCGACGCGGATCGTCGCCGAGCCGTCGAGGATGAGATAGAACGCCGAGCCGCTGATGCCCTGACGGAGGATCCGCTCACCGTCCGCGAACCGCCGTTCGTCGACGATGTGCGCGATCGACGCGAGCTCGGCCGCGCCGACGTCGGCGAACAGCGAGATCCCTGAAAGCGTGTCCACGAGCTGGGCTGCGGTGTTGGCCATGGGAGATGTCTAGGGCCGCCGCCGGGTGCTGGCAACCCGGCGGGGACGAGCGGACAATTCGAGATGATGCCGACCGGCCCGCTCCCACGCGGCACCCTGACCTTCCTGTTCACGGACATCGAGGGGTCGACGAAGCTCCTCAACGGCCTCGGGACCGACAAATACCACGAGGTACTCGAGG
>DATCPY010000072.1:0-12713 GCA_036569845.1 Candidatus Limnocylindria bacterium
CTTTGAAGGGTCGCTCGAGTGGGCCCTCAAGCGTGGATACAAAGAGATCGGCCGGCGCATCGAGTCGTATGTCGACGTGCAGACCTTCGACGGCGGCCCGCTGCGTGACGTCGCGGAGCGGGTCGACGCGTCGGGGATCAGACTCGCGACGGTGACCGAGCTCCTCAAGGGCCGCGACGGGGCCGCGACCGAAAAGCTCTGGCGCGACCTCTGGGAGGCCGAGGCCCCGATGTGGGAAGACGTTCCGTGGGCGTCGCCGACGCCGCACTGGCCCTACGAGAAGTTCAAGAAGATCGCGGTAGAGAGCGGCAAGATGATCACGGACGCGACGATCGTCGCCTTCGAGGGCGACCGCATCGCCGCGTTCACGACGACCGGCAAGTCGGGCACCGACCGCGGGTACACCTGGATGACCGGCACCGGCCGTGACTATCGCGGCCGGGGGCTCGCCACCGCGCTGAAGCTGAAGATGCTCGCCGGGGCGAAGGCCGCCGGCCTCCGCGCGATGCTCACGACGAACGACGAGGCCAACCAGGCGATGCGCGGCATCAACGCGAAGCTCGGCTACGTGATGCTGCCGGCGCACATCGAGCTCGAAAAGACGCTCTAGCAGGCAGCGAAGGGGGAGGCCTTGCAGCCTCCCCCTTCTGACAGCTTCGCGTGAACGCTCAATCGGCCGGCGTGGCCTCGGAGACCATGCCCGGCTCTTCTTCGCCACCGACCTCGGACCAGATCTTCACGTTCTTCGGCTCCTTCAGGAACAGTGTCCCGATGACCACCGACATGAGCGCGACCGTGATGACGTACGCGAGACCGAGGTAGATGTTGCCGTTCGGATCGTTCGTGGTGTTGAACTGCCGCAGGCTGATGCTGCTGTCGATCGGCAAGGACATGAAGTTCTTGAACCACGGCACGTAGAACTTGCTGCCCTCGGGGAACGTCGCCCCGACGAGCCCGGTGAAGAACAATGGAAGGAGCCCGCCGAACCAGCCGTTCCCGAAGTGGTACGGGATCGACAGCGAGGTGTAGCGGACCTTCGCGCGGAAGTACTCGACGAGGAACGCCGCGATCGGCCCGTAGACCATGGTCACGAAGATGACCTGGATCCAGACGAGCGCGATCAGGAGCACGGTGTTCGGGTCGGCCTTCGTGATGAGGCCGGTGGCCGAGTCGTAGGAGACGTTCGCGGCGTCGTACATCGCGTGGTAGATCGGGAGGTACGTCGCCGCCGCGATGAGGCAGCCGGCGAGGATGATGACCTTCCGTCCGATCTTGTCCGACAGCCACCCGAAGACCAGGAAGAACGGGGTGCCGAGGGCGACGGCCCAGAGCATGATCGTATAAGACTGCGTGAACGTGAGCTTCAGGTACGTGGTCATGAAGAAGTTCGCCTGGAACTGACCCTGGTACCAGACCACGCCCTGACCGGCGGTCAGGCCGAGGAGCACGAGGGCGATGGTGCCGACCTTGCGACCGCTGAAGCTCTCCTTGGCCCAGGTCGCGGTGTTCTTGGTGGTCTCACCCTTCGCCTTGAGACGAGCGAAGAGCGGGGTCTCCTGGAGCCGCATGCGGATGTAGATCGCGATCGCGAGCAGGAGGGCCGAGATCAGGAATGGGTAGCGCCAGCCGGTGCTCGCGAAGTCAGCTGGGCTCATGTTCGTGCGGAAGATGAGGATGATGGCGAGCGCGAGGAAGAATCCGATCGTCGCGGTGGTCTGGATCCACGCCGTGTAGAAGCCGCGCCTGTTGTCCGGGGCGTGCTCGGCCACGTAGATGGCCGCGCCGCCGTACTCACCACCGAGGGCCAGCCCCTGGGCAAGTCGAAGCAGCAAGAGGATCGTGGGCGCGAGGATGCCGATCGCGGCGTACGTCGGCAGGAGGCCGACGAGGACGGTCGCGACACCCATGATCGAGATCGTCATCAGGAACGCGTACTTGCGTCCGACCACGTCACCGATCCGGCCGAAGACGACCGCGCCGAACGGCCGCACCAGGAATCCGGCGGCGTACGTCGCGAACGCGGCCAAGAGCGACGCGGTGGGGTTGTCGCTCGGGAAGAAGATCGGAGCGAGGAACGGCGTGAGCGTCGCGTACAGGTAGAAGTCGTACCACTCGATGATCGTGCCCGCGGACGAGGCGCCGATGACGAACGGAAGTCCGTACGTCGTCCGCCAGCCTCCGGCCCGCGGTGCCGCCATTGTTGCCAAGATGCCCCTCCTTCGAAATCGCGCGCTGCGTGGGACCCGTCCAGCCCCTCTCCTGTCCACCACCTCCGGCCGGCGCATGGCGCCCCGAATGGGCGTATTTAGGGCTTAGTTCGGCGAGCCGTCAAGGAGCAGCCGAGCAGGGGCTACCGCGTGGCGGAACTAGTCCTCTTTCCCCTGCGAACCCCGGATGGTCTCGACCACGGTCGCGTCGGCGAGCGTCGTGGTGTCGCCGAGCGGCTGGCCGTTGGCGATATCCCGTAACAGCCGTCGCATGATCTTCCCGGACCGCGTCTTGGGCAGCTCCGGCGTGAACATGATCGTCTTCGGGCGGGCGATCGACCCGATCTTCGAGACGACGTGCTCGCGGAGCTCCTTGGACAGGGCGTCACTCGATTCGTTGCCCCCGCGCAGGGTCACGAACGCGAAGATCGCTTGGGTCGTCACCGGATCGTCGCGGCCGATGACCGCGGCTTCGGCGACCTTGGGGTGCGAGACGAGCGCCGACTCGACCTCGGTGGTGGAGATGCGGTGCCCCGAGATCTTCATCACGTCGTCCACGCGGCCCATCAGCCAGAAGTAGCCATCGCTGTCGCGCTTCGCGCCGTCACCGGCGAAGTAGCGGCCGGGGTACCGGCTCCAGTAGGTCTCGCGATACCGCTTGTCGTCCTTGTAGATGCCGCGGAGCATCGCCGGCCAGGGCCGCGTGATGACGAGGTAGCCCGCCTGGCCGAGCGGCACGCTCTTGCCCTCCTCGTCGACCACGTCCGCTTTCACGCCGGGGAACGGGAAGGTCGCGCTCCCGGGCTTGGTCGTCGTGATCCCGGGGAGCGGCGAGACGAGGATCATGCCGGTCTCGGTCATCCACCAGGTGTCGACGATCGGACACCTGCCGCCACCGATGTTCTGCTGATACCAGAGCCATGCCTCCGGATTGATGGGCTCGCCGACGGAGCCCAGCAGGCGCAGCGAGCGCAGGTCGTGCTTCTGGATGTACTCCGTCCCCCACTTCATGAACGTACGGATCGCGGTCGGCGCGCAGTAGAGGATCGAGACCTTGTACTTCTCGATGATCGACCACCACCGGTCCTTGTCCGGGAAGTCCGGGGTGCCCTCGTACATGACGCCGGTGACCCCATTCGCGAGCGGGCCGAAGACGATGTAGCTGTGCCCGGTCACCCAGCCGATGTCGGCGGCGCACCAGTACACGTCGCTGTCCTTGACGTCGAAGATGAGCTTCGTGGTCGTGGCCACGCCTGCCAGATAGCCGCCGGTCGTGTGGACGATGCCCTTCGGCTTCGCCGTGGTGCCCGACGTGTACAGGAGGTACAGCATGTGCTCGGCGTCGAGCGGCTCGGCGGGGCAGTCGGCCTTCTGCCTCGCGACGATGTCGTGCCACCAGACGTCCCGCCCTTCGGTCCACCCGACCTGCTGCTTGGTCCGCTGGACCACGAGCACCTTTTGGACGGTCGAGGTCTGGGCGATCGCGTCGTCAGCGTTCTTCTTCAACGGCACGACGCCGCCCTTCCGGTACCCGCCGTCGGCGGTGATGACGAGCTTCGCCTCGGCGTCGCCGATCCGGCCGGCCAGCGCCTCAGCGGAGAAGCCGCCGAACACGACGGTGAATGGGGCCCCGATCCGGGCACAGGCGAGCATCGCCACGGGCAGCTCGGGGATCATCGGCATGTAGATCGCGACCCGGTCGCCCTTCTTGACCCCCAGCTCCTTGAGGGCGTTGGCGCAGCGCTGGGTGTCGTCCAGGAGGTCCTGGTAGGTCAGGGTGCGGGTGTCGCCCGGCTCCCCCTCCCAGTGGTAGGCGACCTTGGTGCCCTTGCCGGCCTGGACGTGCCGGTCGAGGCAGTTCTCGGAGACGTTGAGCTGCCCGTCGGCGAACCATTTGGCGTACGGGGCGTCCCACTCGAGGACCTTGGTGAATGGCTTGCGCCAGGCCAGGGTGCGGGCATGCTCGGCCCAGAAGCCCTCGTAGTCCCTCTCGGCCCGCTCGTAGATCGCCGGGTCGCTGACGTTCGCCTGGCGGACGAAGTCGGGCGGCGGCGGGAAGGTCCGCGTCTCACTTCCGAGGGTATCGAGTGCAGAGCTTTGCGTAGTCTCGGTCGACATGTGCGGTCCCTCCTGTGGGTCGCTGAAATCTAGCGGCTAGAGAGCCGATCGGCGCCCTTCGCGGTACGCGGAAAGATGGGCGTTGTAGTGGTTCGGGATCGTCAGGAGCCAGCCGAAGCAGTTCATGGGTCCATAGAACGGATGGGCGGCGGTACGGACGGCATCCGGCTCCGCGGGGAACTCCGTCCGCAGCCGCAGGGCTGCGGCGGCGGCCTTCTCCGCGAGCGACCCGATGCCGTCGCGGGTCACGCCGGCGGGTGCGGGCCGAGGCTGGCCGGTGTTTCCCGCGCTCTCGCCCCGGGCGAGGCGGAGGGCGATCAGGGAGACGCCGCGGTCGACGATGAGGAGGTGGATTGCGATCTGTCCGAGCCCCCACTCGTCCGCTGTCCCGGCGAGCAGGTCGGCGTCGGTCGTCTCCTCCACCAAATGGAGGAGAGAGCGACGTCCGTCCGCCGCGGCCCCGGTCAGCAGGCGGATCGTCTCCTTGATCCACTCCGGCCGGTCGGGCGGGTTATCCACGACTGTCAGGGACATGAAAGACATAGTGCCCCGCGCATGTGCACAATGCAGCGGAAATACGCCCGAATGGGCTTATGTGGAGGAACGGCAGGGTGGCCTCAATGACGAAGTCGCAAACGATGGCGACGCTCGCGGAAAAGACAGGTCTCTCCAAGAAGCAGACCGCCGAGTTCATGGACGAGCTGTGCAACCTCGCGTACAAGGAAGCGAAGAACGGCTTCACGATCCCGGGCCTCGGAAAGCTCGTGATCGTCGACCGCAAGGCGCGTCTCGGCCGCAACCCGGCGACCGGCGCGGAGATCAAGATCCCGGCGAAGCGCGTCCTCAAGTTCCGGATCGCCAAGCAGGCGAAGGACGCCACGATGGCGAAGCCGAAGGGGAAATAAGCAGCGCAGTCCCTAGCACTTATCTGACGCGGGCGAGGTCTTTCATCGCATGAGCCGGCCGCACATCGCGGAGCTCTCGGTGAAGGACCTCGCTCTCGTTTCAGAGCTGCGCCTCGAGCTGGCACCCGGGCTCACGGTGCTGACCGGCGAGACGGGCGCGGGCAAGTCGATGCTCGTCGACGCGCTGCTCGCCGCGACGGGCGGCCGCGTGGCCGCCGGTATGGTCCGCGAAGGGGCGGAGCGGGCAAAGGTCGAAGCGGTCTTCGCCGGCGGGGGCGATGACGAGCTCATCCAGGACGAGTTGATCCAGGACGAGTTGATCCTCGGCCGCGAGATCCAGGTCGGACGCGCGCCGGCGCGCATCAATGGCGAGACCGTGCCGCTGGCGAAGCTCGCCGAGACCGGCAGCGAGCTCGTGGCCATCCACGGCCAGGGCGAACAGCTGCGCCTCACGCGTCCGGCGGTGCAGCGTGATCTGCTTGACCTGTACGGCGGTCACGAACGGCTCCGTGACGCGGTCGCGTCCGCGCACCGCGCGGTGCGCGACATTGCCGCCGAACGTGATTCGCTCGGCGGCGATCCGCGCGAGCGCGCGCGGCGGCTGGCCCTGCTCGAGCATGAGGTGACCGAGATCGACGGCGCGCAGATCGGCGCGGACGAAGAGGCGACACTCGCGGCGACCCTGATGGTGTTGCGGTCGGCGGAGCGGCTGCGCGCGAGCGCGGCGTCCATCCACGAGCTGCTGGTCGGCGAGCGCTCGGCCGCGCGCGATCGCCTCGCTCTCGCGGCACGCGAGCTTACCGCCGCGGCCGAGCTCGACCCGCGGCTGGCCGATCAGGCCGCCCGGCTCGCGGCGTCCGTGGACGAGGTCGCCGATCTGGGCGCAGATCTCCGGCGCTACGCCGAATCGATCGACGCGGACCCGCGCGAGCTCGCGACCCTCGAGTCCCGCAATGACGCGCTCGCCGATTTGAAGCGGAAGTACGGATCGTCGCTCGCGGACGTGATCGCGTACGGGGACCGCGCCCGGCGCGAGCTCTCCGACGTCTCCTCGCAAGAAGAGCGTCTCGCGCGGCTCGACATCGAGGAGCGCGCCGCCCGCGAGACGCTGAACGCGACGAGCGCGGCGCTGCACGCGGCGCGCGAGAAGAGCGCGAAGAAGCTGGCCAAGTCCGTGGAGGCAGAGCTCGCGTCGCTTGGCCTCGAACGCTGCCGCTTCGCGGTCGGGATCGAGCCGGTCGAGCCGGACGCGAGCGGCGCGGACCGGATCACCTTTCGGATCGCGCCGAACCCGGGCGAGCCTTTCGCGGCGCTGCAGGAGATCGCATCGGGCGGCGAGCTGTCGCGGATCATGCTCGCGCTCGAGGTCGTGCTCGCGGCGCAGGATGCCACGCCGGTGCTCGTGTTCGACGAGGTCGACGCCGGCGTCGGTGGACGCTTGGGTGAGGTGGTCGGCCGCGCGCTGTGGTCGCTCGCGCGACAGCATCAGGTGTTGTGCGTCAGCCACCTCGCCCAGGTGGCGGCGTATGCCGACGCGCACGTGAAGGTCCGCAAGGAAGTACGGACGGGCCGTACGCACGTCATCGCTGAGCGTCTCGGAGCACGGGACAGCGTGACCGAGCTCGCCGAGATGCTGGGCGCCGGCAGCTCTTCGAAGTCGCTCGCCGCGGGCGCGCGGGAGCTTCAGAGCGGCGCCGCAGATTGGAAGGCGAAAGCCAGGCGGGTCTAGAGCCGACTGAGCTCCTTCGCGAGCGGCGCGAACGCCTCGACGTGGTCGCCGCGCACGTTGAAATAGCTCACTCCGAACGCTTCGCGCACCCTGAGCAGCTGCGCGCGTATCTCGGCCAGCGATCCAACGAGGAAGAACGGCGAACGGTCGATCATCTCCGCGGACGCGCCCGCCATCCGTTTCGCGAGATCGGCGATCGCCGCAGGCCGGTCGCCGGTCACGGTCATGCCGAAAATGAGGGTGTTCAGCTCCACGTCGCGGCCTCCCAGTAGTCGGCGGACGTAGGCGAATCGATCCACGGCCGTCTCCCACGAATACGCCGCCCGATCCGGCGCGCCGTCGCGCGTGGTGCGCGGAACGACGCCGATGATGTCGGCCTCCTTCACCGCGAGCTCCAGGATCCGGTCGCCGCCGCCCGCGACGAGGATCGGCGGGTGCGGCCGCTGCACCGGCGTCGGACCGCTGTGGGCCTTGTCGTGCCGGTAGAACGTGCCGGCGTGGGTCACCTCCTCCTCGGTCCAGAGACGCTTGATGAGCGGGACCGCCTCCGCCAAACGCGCGACGCGGACCCGCGGCGCGTCGTACGTGATCCCGAGACTCCGGTTGTCGCGATCGTTCCAGCCGGCCCCGATCCCAAGCTCGAGGCGGCCGTTCGAGATGACGTCGACGGTCGCGGCCTCGCGCGCGACGAGCAGCGGGTTGCGGAAGTCGTTGTCGAGCACGAGGGTGCCGAGTCGCAACGTCGTCGTGGCCGTCGCCGCGGCTGCGAGGGCCGGCAGGGGCGCCAGCCCGTTGCCGATGACGTGGTCGGCCATGACCAGCCCGCCGTAGCCGATGGCCTCGAGCCTCCGCGCGAAGGACGGCCAGTCGAGGCCGGGCGGCGGCGCGCCGGCCTGCACGCTGAAGCGAAAGGGGCGTGCCGCGTTCACGGGCGCAGGCTAGCTGCGACGCAGGAGGTCGCACGTCGGCACGATGCGCGGCAGCAGACCTAGGCTCATCCGCGATGTTCCGCGGCTTGACCGATCCGGGGATCCGGCGGGTGGCTCTCGCCTACGTCGCCTTCAACGCCGCCGAGTGGGCAACGTGGATCGCCATGCTCGTCTTCGCCTACGACCACGGTGGCGTCGTCGCGAGCGGCGCGGTCGCGGTCATCCAGCTCGTGCCGTCCGCGATCTTCGCGCCGCTCGGCGCGACATTCGCGGACCGCTACCCGCGCCATCGCGTACTCGCCGGGGCATACGCGGTGCAGGCTGTCGCCATGGGAGCGACCGCCGTGGCGCTAGAGGGTGAGCTTCCGCTGGCCGCCATCTTCGTGCTGGCCGCCGTCGCCGCGACGAGCATTACCCTCACCCGCCCCGCGCAGAGCAGCCTGCTGCCCTCGCTGGCCAATACGCCCGAGGTCCTGACCGCGGCGAACGGCATGCTCGGCGCGATCGAGAGCGCCGGGATCCTCGCGGGTCCACTCGTCGCTGGGCTCTTGTTGTCGGTCGGCGGCGCCGGCCTGGTCTACGCGGCGATGGCGATCGCTCTCGCGCTCGGAGGCGTCATCGTGCTCGGCGTCCGTCCTGCCCCGGCTGCCGTCGCGACGCCCCACGTCGCGGGTGTAGCGGGAGGGCTGCGCGCGCTCGCTCGAGATGGGTCGCTGCGCGGGCTCATCGGCATCCTCGCGGCGGAGTCGATCCAGATCGGAGCGCTCGACGTGCTGTTCGTGGCGTTCGCGCTCGGGATCCTCGCGATCGGCGATGCGGGCGTCGGGCTGTTGAACGGAGCGCTCGGTCTTGGCGGGGTCCTGGGCGCGGCGGCGACCGCGGCCCTCGCCCGCAGGCGACCGCTGCTCGTGTGGCTCGGCGTCGGCGTGGTCGCGTGGGGTGCCGGGCTGGCCGCGCTGGGCGTGCTTCGCCCGGTCATCGCGGTGTTCGCCGTCGTGATCGTGGCCGGCGCGGGGCGCGGCCTGATGGACGTCTCGGGCCGGACGCTGCTGCAACGCGCCGCGCCGCCCGCGGTCCTCGGACGCGCGTTCGGCGTGCTCGAGGGTCTACAGATGGCCGCACTGGCGGTCGGCGCCGCGCTCGCTCCCGTCGTCGTTCAGACGCTCGGTCTGCCGGCTGCGTTCATCCTCGCGGGCGTCGTCGCGCCGCTCACCTACGCCATCGCCTGGCGATGGCTGCGCCGCGCCGCGGCGGTCGCTCCCGTTCCGGCGCGCCAGCTCGAGCTCATCGACGGCGTGGCGGCGTTCGCGCGGCTCCCGCTGCTGTCGCGGGAACGCGTCGCACGCGCGCTCGAGCTCGCGATCGCCCATGCCGGAGACACGATCGTCCGCGAGGGCGAGCCCGGCGATCGATTCTTCGTGATCGACGCGGGCGAGGTCGAGGTCTCGATCGGAGGGACGTACGTGCGGACGCTGCGGACCGGCGCGACGTTCGGCGAGCTCGCGCTCATGCATCAGATCCCGCGGACGGCAACTGCGAAGGCGCGAGGCGAGGTCCGCCTCTACGCCCTCGACCGCGAGGAGTTCCTGGCCGCTACATCCGCGGCAAGCGCGCTCGCACAGCGGCTCTGACGCGCTCCCCCACGCTCGGGACCGTGCGCACGAGCTCGTTGAAGAATGGTCCGGGGAGCATGAGCGCCCGCACCTCCGCGGTCGCGAGGACGGTCGCCAGCCGCGGATACGAGAAGCCGGCCCCCCATTCGAGCGCCGCGAGCTCCCCAAAGAAGTCGCCGGGCCCGATGTCGGCGATCGCGGTGCCGTCCTTGAAGACCCGCGCGGCCCCACTCGTGATCACGTAGAACTCGCGGCCGACCTGCCACTGCTCGACGATCGCGGTGCCCGCGGGCGCGCGCACCTCGCGCGCCATCCGCGCGATCCGTTCGACGTCGACATCGTCCAACGCCGCGAAGATCCCGAGGCTGCGCACGAGCGCCGGATCGATGCGCGTCACACCGAGCCAGCCCTCCTCTATGCGCGGATCGCGGTCATGGCCGACCCGCGGAGCCGCCGCGCTGGCGACGTCGGTGACCGGCGTCCGCTCGAAGTAGTCGAGGATCGCATCGACGTCCGAAGCCCGCGTCGTGTGGTTCAGGATGCAGAGGCGAATGGCCGAGCGTCCACGCAACCGCGTCGTCGACACGAAGCCGATCGCCGTCTGGGCGAGCCCGCGCACGAGCTGGGCGTTGTGCCGCTCGGCGCGATCCTCGTCGCCATCGACCGTACGCCTGAAGCACACGACGCCGAGTGACGCGGGATTCATGAGCTCGAGCGACGCGCTGCGCTCGATCCGCTCCTGCGCCCGCGCCGCGAGATCGAGGCAGCGGTCGATCGCGCCGCGGAACGCCGCGAGGCCGAAGTACTGGATGGAGAGCCAGACCTTGATCGCATGCGATGTGCGCGAGAGCTGCATGCCGTAGTCCGCGAAGTTCACCTCTCGCGGCACACCCGTCTTCGCGTCGCGGAGGTAATCGGGCACGATCTCGAACGCGTCCAAGAGCCGGTGACCCTCGCGCACGAGCAAGCATCCGCATTCGAAGGGCTGATAGAGCCACTTGTGCGGATCGAGGGTGACCGAGTCGGCCAGCTCGATGCCCGCGAGCGCGGCGCGCCCGCGGTCGGTCAGCGCCGCGAACCCGCCGTAGGCGCCATCGACGTGCAGCCACACGCCGCGCTCCTTGCAGATCGCGGAGATCTCCGTCAGCGGATCGACCGCGCCGGTGCTGGTCGAGCCCGCGGCCGCCGCGACGAACAGCGGCTCACGGCCGGCGCGCACGTCCGCCTCCATCGCCGCGACGAGCGCGTCCGGACGCATGCGGAACCGCGCATCGACCGGAAGCACGCGGACCTGATCGGGACGGAAGCCGAGGATCCGCGCCGCGCGCGCGACCGATGAGTGCGCCTGGTCGGCGCAGTACACGACGAGCCGATCGGACATCGATCCGACGAGCGCCTCGCGAGCGCACGCGAGCGCCGTCATGTTCGCGGCCGATCCGCCGCTCAGGAGGACGCCGGCGGCATCGCTCGGGTAGCCGATCCACTGCTTGAACCAATCGATCACCACGAGCTCGATCTGGCTCGGGCCGGCCGAGAGCTGCCACGATCCGACGTCCAGGTTGTAGGCGCTCGCGATGAGATCCCCGAGCGCGGAGAGCCAGTTGCCGCAGCCGGGGATGTAGGCGAGGTAACCAGGGTGCTCGTTGCGAGCCATGAACGGAAGGACGTCGCGATCGAGCCGGGCGATCAGCGCACTGAGATCCTGCGGCCCCTCGGGCGGGATGCCCGCGAGGCGCGCAGCTACATCGTCGGGTGATGCGGTGCGGACGACCGGGCCGTCGTCCCATGGGCGCGAGAGCCGTTCGGCGAGCGCATCGATCGTCTCGTGACCAAGACGGCGCATCGTCTCACGATCGAGCCAGAGCGGGTCGTTCACCCGGCGGAGACTAGCTAGTTCGACGCGCTGCTACTGCGGCTTCGCCTCGTCATCGCCCGCGACGAACCGGTACCCGGCACCCGGCACGGTCTCGATGTACCGCGGCTTGTGCCAGTCGTTCTGCAGCTTCGCGCGAAGCGCGCGCACGTGGCGGTCGACGACGTTGCTCTCGTTCACGAAGTCCGTGCCCCAGAGGGCATCAAGGATCTGCTCGCGGGTGAGCACGCTCCCGGCATTTGCCGCAAGGAGGTAGAGAAGGGCCTGCTCGAGCGACGTCAGGTGCAGATCGTGATCCCCCGCCACCACCTTCCGGTTCAACACGTCGATCTCGAGGTCACCGATCCGAAGGCGCGGCACGAACTCGCCGGCGCTCCCATGGGTGCGGCGGATCACCGCCCGCGAGCGAGCGACCAGATCGTCGGGGACGAACGGGACCCCGATGTAGTCATCGGCGCCGCGCTCGAAGGCGTCCAGCTTCCCCCGGAGATCGCTCCGCCTGGTCAAGGCGATGATCCCGATCTTGCCCGCGCTCCGCGCGTCGTCGATCAGCTGGATCGCCGCTCCGGTTTCGAGGTCGATATCGAGCAACAGCAGATGCGGCCGCCAGGCCTCGAGCGCGGCCTTCGCGGCTTTCACGGTCGTCTCGGCCCGACGCTCGTAACCGCCGTGGCGGAGGGTAAGGTCGATGGTGTTCGCAAGCGCCCGGTCCTCGAGCGCCACCAGGACACGGATCGCGCGATCGGAGCCCTTCACCGGGCGCTGCTGTGCCATGCCCCGATGCTACGCCTGCCTGTTGCTAGGCCTGGCTCTCGTACACCCGGACGCCCAGGACGCTGCTGAGCGGCAACGGCCAGGCGCTCTTTCCGCGCGGGGCGATGGGCTGGTCGTCATAGCTTCCGAGCAGGATCATCAGGCCGGCGTACGTCCCGACCGGCGCGCCGATCCACATGAGCCCGAGGGCGGTCGTGGCACCCGCGCCCGAGCCCGCGCCACCACCCCCGGCCGGCGCGACGTCCGAGCGGGGGTTGTTGATACCGGATTCGGTCACCGCGAGCCGGTAACGCGATGACGGGAGCGCGGAGCGCTCGGTGAGGCGCGGGCCGTAACGCTTGGCGGGCTGCCAGGTTTCGACGAGCCCGTCCAGGGCGGCGCGCCGACCCGCGTCATCGATCATCTCGCCCGCGTGCAGTGCCCGCACGGTCGCGACGTCATGGTCATCATCGATGCTCACGAGCAGTGGCACCGCGGGCTCGATGCCGCCGGCGAAAGCGGCAACGATGCGGGCTGCCTCGCCGGAGGTGCCCGCTTCGTGCAGGCGGAACTCCTGGAGCTCGAG
>DATCPY010000073.1:0-19546 GCA_036569845.1 Candidatus Limnocylindria bacterium
CGCGGACGGCTCGTTCGTCGCGGCGAACACGCGCGTAAGCCAGAGCGTGCCGCATGTCCACGTGCACGTCGTGCCGCGGAACGAGGGCGACGGGTTCTTCTCGCCCCGGCCGATCTGGAAGCGCCAGTCGTATCAAAGCGAAGCCGACGCAGCCGACCACGCAGCCCGGATCCGGACGGCGTTGGAGGCTGGGAGGCCCTAGCGGCCCGATTTCACAGGGTCTTTACCGGTCGGAGACCTCTTCCCGCAACCGGGGGACGCCTTGCTGCGATAGGACATACAGAGATGGACGACCCGACCAAGAAGACCGCCAAGCCCACCAGGTCCGGGGGCCGGATCAGCCGCCGGACGGTGGTCATCGGCGCGGGCGCCGCCGCCGGTGGCCTCGCGGTCTCGCGGGTCCTCGGCCTTCACACGCTCGGTCCAGACCCGCTCGCCCTGATGGATCCCACGGCGAAGCCGGTCGTCAACACGAAGGACTGGGTCAGCCCCCTCGCTCGGCCGGAGGCGCAGATCTCGCAGCTGCTCCGCCGCGCGACCTTCGGCATGACGAAGGCGCAGTACGACGTGGCCCTGGGCGATGGGTTCAAGAAGACCGTCGACAAGCTCATCGAGACGCCGGCGGCGATGCCCAAGGACCTGGCCGGCGCGGATGCGGCAGCGCAGGACAAGCCGATCAACGTGACCAACCTGCAGTCGTGGTGGCTGGACCAGATGCTCTCGACCCCGACGCCGTTCGCGGAGCGCATGACCTACTTCTGGCACGGCCACTTCACCAGCGACTTCCGCAAGGTCACGACGCAGTCGCCGTACATCTACTGGCAGAACCTGACCTGGCGCAAGAACGCGCTCGGCAGCTTCCGCGACATGCTCTATCAGGTCACCGTCGATCCGGGGATGCTGCGGTACCTCGACCTTGGTCAGAGCACCGGGAAAGCGCCGAACGAGAACTATTCGCGCGAGCTCATGGAGCTCTTCACCATGGGCGTCGGCACGTTCACCGAGGATGACGTCCGCGCCGGCGCGAAGGCTCTCGCCGGCTGGCGCGAGCCGGTCACCCAGCCGATGGTCGACTACCTCATCGCGCGCGCGCAGCAGAACGGCCGCCCAGCGCCGAAGAACCTCGTCGCCGACACGGTGAAGACCGGCGTCTTCGACCAGACGCGCGCGTACAAGGGAAGCGTGACGTTCCTCGGCGTGTCGAAGCAGTGGGACGCGAACATGGTGCTCGACCGGATCATGCAGCAGGACTCGGTCGCGCCGTACATCGCGCGCAAGGTCCTTCGCGAGTTCGTGATACAGGATCCGGCCGACGACTACGTCAATCGCATCGCGGCGGGCTGGAAGAAGAGCGGCTACGACGTGAAGTCCCTCATGCGCGATGTCTTCATGAGCCCGGAGTTCCTGCAGCCTGCGGCATACCGATCGCTGGTGAAGTCGCCGACCGAGGTGATGGTCCACATCGCGCGGGCCCTCGAGGCGCCGCAGCTGTCGAAGACCATCGCGCAGTCCGGGAGCGGCATGGGTCAGGCGCTCTTCGATCCGCCCGAGGTCGGCGGCTGGCCGAGCAACGCCTCCTGGGTCTCGAGCAACAACGTGCTCACTCGGGTGAACTTCGTCGTCACGACGCTCGGCGGCATGCAGAAGCTGCCGACGTTCGGGAACGCGCACCAGACGCACATCGACGGGATCGTCAGCGAGCAGACCGCGCAGCTGCTGAACTCGGCGACCGATGACCAGACCCGCTGGCTCATCCTCCTCGCGTCGCCCGAGTTCCAGCTGAAGTAAGGGGATCGAGATGAGCATGCAGAACATCGGCATCGACAAGATCTCGCGCCGGGACTTCCTCCAGAAAGGCCTGGTGTTCGGCGCCGGCGCGCGTGGACTCTCCGCGGGCTACGCCGCCGTGCCGGACGTGTTCGCGAAGGCCATCTACAGCGCGAAGGGCGCGGGCGTCACGAACGACAAGGTCCTCGTGATGATCCAGCTCGGCGGTGGCAACGACGGCCTGCAGACAGTGATCCCGATCGGCGATCCGAAGTACCGCGACCTGCGCCCGACCCTCGGCAAAGAGGCGGACGCCGCCCTCCCGATCGACAAGGACCACGGGCTCCACCAGAACCTCAAGGGCATCAAGTCGCTGTACGACCAGGGCAAGGTCGCCATCGTGCAGGGCGTCGGCTACCCGGCCCCGAGCTTCTCGCACTTCGACTCCATCCGGGTGTGGGAGACGGGCGACCCGACCCGCCGGCAGCAGGACGGCTGGCTCGGCAAGACGATCGAGAAGAACTACGACTCCGCCGGCCATCCGCTCGTGGGCTGCGCGACCGGCACGACGTCGACGCCCGGCATGCTGCGCGATCTCCAGGCGACGCTCACGGTCATCAACGACCAGGCGTCGTTCAAGTTCCAGGGGAACAGCGACAACGTCGACAAGGTCATGGGCACGCTCTACACGGGCACGCCCGGGATCTACGGCGCGCTCTTCGACACGGCGATGTCCACGGTGCGCGACACGGTCGCGCAGCTGAAGACCTCGGCCGCGAAGTACGTCCCGAAGGCGAGCTACTCGGACAACCAGAAGCTCGTGTTCAGCTCGAAGAACCAGCTCGCGGCGGCGCTGCAGCTCGCCGCGGAGCTGATCGTGACCGGCACCGGGGTCAAGGTGCTGCACGTCACCCTCGGCGGCTTCGACACGCACTACACGGAGCAGACCCGCCATGGGGATCTCATGGCCTACCTCGACGCCGCGGTCTCGGCCTTCCATCAGGACCTCACCGCGTACGGGATGGCCGATCGCGTGCTCATCGCCACGTGGTCCGAGTTCGGCCGCCGGCCGCAGGAGAACGCGAGCGGCGGCACCGATCACGGCACCGCGGCGCCGGTCTTCCTCATCGGCGATCCGGTGAAGGGCGGCCTCTACGGCCAGGGCCCGAACCTCGCGAAGCTCGACACCCAGCAGAACGTCAGCTTCAACGTGGACTTCCGATCGGTGTACCAGGAGATCCTCGCCGGACACCTCGGCCTCGACGGGAAGGACGTGCTCGGGTCGAGCTTCGACACCATCCCGTTCATCCGGGCGGCGGCGAGCTAGCCGTGCCCGCGTGGTCGCTGAAGCTCTCGGCGGTGTTCATCACCCTGTTCGTGCTGGCCGGCTCGTTCGACTACGCGAAGGGACACCTCAAGAACCCGAACGCGCCGCTCCAGCCCCCGGTGGCCGACCAGCCGGCCGCGGCCGCGACCGCGGCGCCGCCCGCCGCGAGCCCGGCGCCGACGATCGGCCCGCTCCTCACGACGCGTCCCGGACAGCGGCCCCCGACGACGACGCCCGGCCCGCGCCTCACGCTCGCCCCCGGGGTCCAGAGCGCGACCCTGGCGCCGATCACCTTCACGCACACTTCCTAGGTCATGGACCCGCAGCTGTTCGTGTGGATCGTGGCGCGGGCCACCGGGGTCGCGGCATACATCGCGCTCTGCCTATCGATCCTCTCGGGTATCGCGCTCCGCACCTCGGTGCTGGACTTCCTCGCGACGAACCGCGCCCTCCGCTCACTGCACGACTTCATGACCTGGGTCTGGATCCCGCTGGGGTTCGCGCACGTCGCGTCGCTGCTCCTCGATGCGACCGCGCACATCGCGCTGCTCGACCTGATCGTGCCGTTCCAGGTGAGCTATGCGCCGGTCGCGATCGGCCTCGGCACGCTGTCGCTCGACATCGTCGTCCTGATCACGGTCACGAGCTGGCTGCGCCGGCGGATGGACGACCGGCTGTGGCGCTGGGTGCACCGGTCGAGCTACGTGGCCTTCGTGACGCTCTTCCTCCACGCCCTGCTCTCAGGAACGGACTTCAGCTCGCCGCTCATCTCGTCGATCTCGTGGTCCGCGGCGCTCGGCATCGGCCTGCTCGCGGCCTCGCGGATCGTCTTCGGTCGCTTGCCCGAGTAGCTCCGGCTCAGCCGGTCTCGTTGCGCAGGCGGTCCATGGTCACGCCACCGGTCGGCACCCAGTCGTGCTCCCCTGCGCGGACGTCGAACGGGCAGTACGCCCACAGGCCCTCGAACAGAGTCAGGGTGTCGCTCCGCTGCGTGGCCGGGCGAGCGTGGGCGGGGTTCGTACACCGGAAGTGCACGAGGGTCCCCTTTGCGCCGGGTCGTTCCAATTGATGCCGTCCTGTCTCCGGTCGATTTCGCCCGGTTTTGGACGGTTGGAGGCAACTGATGTGCCGTGCCTCCCTCGTTTTGTGGACAAGCAAGTAGAGTCACGAAACCCGCCGTTACTCGTCATGGAGCTGTCACATTCGGTGGCTCGGCGGTGCTGAACGGATGTACGTATGGAAGCTGAAGCCGTCGCCGTGATCGACCGACCCTGGCCGAGGACGGCCAGCGTTCCCGCCTCGTTCGAGCTGCTGTTCCGCGCCGAGTACGCCCGCGTCGTGCGGATCGCGTACCGCGTCGTCGGAGATCAGGGCGAAGCGGAGGACGTGGCCCAGGAGGTCTTCATCGCGTTCTACCGCGCGCATCCCGCGGATGCGCGGTACGCCGCGCCGTGGCTCCATCGCGCCGCCGCGCACAGCGCGTTGAACGTGGTGCGCTCGCGGACCCGGCGCACGGCGCGCGAGGAGCGCGATGCCGCCGGCCAGGACGCGTCGCTCGACAGTGATCCGGAGCGCGCGGCGCTCGAGCGCGAGCGTGCCGCCGAGGTCCGTTCGGCGCTCGCGCGGATGCCGCGCGGCGCGGCGGAGCTGCTGGCGCTCCGGTACAGCGGGCTCAGCTATGGCGAGGTCGCCGCGGCGACCGGTACGAAGATCGATCAGGTCGGCACGCGCCTGCGGCGCGCGCACGACGCATTCCGCAAGGAGGTCTCACGTGGACAACATCGATAGCAACGAGAAGCTCTTGGCGATGCCGCCCCTGGCGGTGGACACCGATCGAGGGCTCGCGCGACTCGCCGGGGCGGTGCAGCGCACCGGCGCGCGGGACGCACGCCGCGCGCGGCCTGCATTCATGTCGGCAGCGCCCGCGAAGTGGCTGGCCGCGGCGGCGGGCATCGTCATCGTCGCGATGACGCTCACGATGACCGGCGTCGCGGATTCGATCCTGCAGATCTTCGAGACCAAGCAATTTGCAGCGGTCACCGTGACCACCACGGATCTGCAGACGCTCAGCGAGCTGTCGCAGTTCGGCAAGCTCACGTGGTCGGCACAGCCGAACGGGCATCCGGTCGCGAGCCTCGCCGCAGCCACGGCGGAGACCGGCCTTCCCGCGATCAGCGTGACGGTGCCGGCTTCCGTGACGGCAACGGCGCAGTACGGCGTCGTGCCGCGCACGACCGCGTCGTTCGTCTTCGACGCATCGCTCGCCCGTGCGAGCGCCGCGGCGATCGGCCGCACCGCGCCGCCGATGCCGGCGAAGCTCGACGGCAGCACGCTCGTCTTCACTGGTGGCCCCGCGATCCTCGTGACCTACGGCACCGAGGGCCAGGGTTCCGGGAACCTCATCGTCGGCGTCGCGAAGGCCCCGACGGTCGGCTCGGACGGCGCGTCCGTCGCCGAGATCCAGGCGTACCTCCTGTCGCAGCCGAGCGTGTCTCCGGCCCTCGCCGCGCAGATCCGCGCAATGGGCGACCCGGCGTCGACGCTGCCGGTGCCGATCCCGATGGGCCAGGCATCCGCGCGGACCGTGAACGTGCACGGGACGAGCGGCCTGTTCATCGGCGACTCCACCGGTCTCGGGAGCGGCGTGCTCTGGCAGCAGAACGGTCTCGTGTACGTCGTCGGCGGCACGTTGAGCGAAGCGGAGACCCTCGCGGTAGCCAATAGCCTCAAGTAGTGGTCGCGACACCCGCGATCCGCACCGAAGAGCTCGCGAAGCGATACGGGAAGATCACCGCGCTGGCGGGATTGACGATGTCGATCCCCGCGGGCGACGTGTTCGGCTTCCTCGGCCCGAACGGCGCGGGCAAGACAACGGCGGTGAAGCTGCTGCTCGGCCTCGCGCGCCCGACCGCCGGCGAGGGTTGGGTCCTCGGCGCACCGCTCTCCGATCGGCTCGCGCACCAGCGCGCGCGCCGTGGCGTCGGCTACCTCCCTGAGCTCTTCCGCTATCAGCATTGGCTGTCCGCGCGCGAGGTCCTGCGCGTCCACTGTCAGCTCATCGGGCTCGATCGCGCGGTCTGGGACGCGGAGATCAGGGACGCACTCGGCATCGTGGGCCTGGCCGAGCGCGCGGACGATCGCGTGGGCGGGTACTCAAAGGGCATGCAGCAGCGGCTCGGGCTCGGGGTCGCGCTCCTCGGACGGCCGGCCCTGGTGCTGCTCGACGAGCCGACCAGCGCGCTCGACCCGGTCGGCCGGCACGACGTACGCGAGGTCATCCGCGCCTTGAAGGAACGCGGTACGACGGTCTTTCTGAATTCGCATCTGCTGACCGAGGTCGAGCAGGTCTGCGATCGCGTCGCGATCGTCGACCGGGGCCGCGTCATCCAAGTGGGCACGCTCGACGAGCTGCTGACGACCGACGCCGTGCGCGTTCGCGCCACCGGCCTCGACGATGGCGCCCGCGACGCGATCCGGGCCTTCGGCGAGCTGCAGCCCGAGGGCGAGTGGCTCGTCGTGCGTGGCATCAAGGCGGATCGCGTCCCTGATCTCGTGCGCGCCATCGTCGAACACGGCGGCCGCGTGTACGCCGTGGAGCCGCGCCACGAATCGCTCGAGGACCGCTTCCTCAGCCTGCTCGAGAAGCCGCGCGCATGAGAGCGCTCGTGATCGCCCGTCTGGTCATCCGCGAGGCCGCGCGCCGGCGGCTCCTGCTCGCGCTGCTCATCCTCACGCTGATCGTCATGGCCCTCACCGGGTGGGGCTTCTCACGCATCCCGACGATCACGCAGCGCGGGGTGCCCCTCACGGATCTGCAGGTGAAGCTGCTCGCTTCGCAGTTCCTCATCCTGACGATGTTCATGTTCAGCTTCGTCCTCGCGATGGCGGCCGTCTTCATCGCCGCGCCGCAGATCAGTGGGGACGTCGAGTCCGGCACGGCCCTCGCGATCCTGTCCCGGCCGATCGCCCGCGCCGAATTTGTTCTCGGGAAGTGGGTCGGCCTCGCGGCGCTCGTATCCGTGTACGCCGGCAGCGCCGCGGCTATCGAGCTCGGCGTCGTGAACGCGGTGGTGGGCTACGGGCCACCCGAGCCGCTGTCGTTCATCGCGTTCGTCATCGCGGAGGGGCTCGTGATCATGACCCTCGCACTGCTGCTGTCGACGCGGCTCTCGGGGATGGTCGGCGGTGTCATCGCCCTGGTCCTGTTCGGGATCGCCTGGATCGGCGGCATCGTCGGCGGCATCGGGTCCGCGTTCGACAACCCGGCCATCACCCACGTCGGCACGGCGACGAAGCTCATCCTGCCGACCGATGGCCTGTGGCGGGGCGCGGTGTTCGCGCTCGAGCCGCAGGCGGTCCTCGCGACCGGGGCACAGGCCGGGCCGGCCGCGGCGGCAAACCCGTTCTACGCGGCGGCCGCCGCCCCACTCTCGTTCGAGCTCTACGTCGTCGGCTGGGTCGCACTCGTGCTCGCGCTCGCCGTGTACTCGTTCCACACCCGGGAGCCGTGACGAGCGCCGCCGCCTAGCTAATCGGCGGGCCGGTCGTCCGCCACGATGAAGGTCTTCCCGTTGCCGAGGACCGCGAGATGGGTCATGTCAGTGCCGGGCTTGGCTCCATGCCAGTGACGCTCGCCGGCCGGGATGTACACCACATCGCCGGCCGTGATCGCGCGCTCCTCGTGCTCGGTCGCGACGATGCCCTGGCCGGCCGTCACGATGAGGATCTGGTCGGTGGTGTGGGTGTGGAGCTTGTTGCGCGCGCCGGATCGGAAGGTGTGCTCGATCAGGCGCAGGTCGCGGGCCTCGTCGCCGATGATGGGCTGGGAGTCGACGTTGCCCACGAAGATGTCGCCGGGGTTGGGGCGCCGCTTGTCCGGGGACGGCCGTTCGACGCGCATGGACGGAAAAGGTAACAAACGCCGCCCGGCGCTCGACAGAGCCGAGAGCCGGGCGGCGGCAAAGCTGACCCGCTGCGCTGCTAAGCGGCGATCGCCTGCAGCATGTCGAGCAACGACTTCGAGTTCGTCGGGGTCACGAAGATCTTCGGGCCCGCGTACACGATGAGGACGAGGACGATGAGGATGAGCAGGATGATGCCGATGATCATGCCCGCGCCGAAGCCGCCATCGCCTGACGTGCCGCCACCGGGCGTGTTGACGTTGGTCTGTCCCATGAGCGCTTAGCTCCTCTCGCAAAACGCGCTACGGGTGATCTCCGTGCGCTCGCGAAGGAAACAAGCAGGCTGTGTGCCAGTCGCCCTAGAAGGGCCCTGCCAATTCCGGTGGCGCAAAGAGATCGCCCGGCGCCTGCCACCACTGGTCGACCAAGCGACCGCCTGCTCGGGAAAGGAGCGCCGCGAGGGTGTCCGCCGGCTGGCCACCGGCCGCGGCCACGATGACGACCCGGCCCGCGTCGAGCTCTTTCGCGTAGCGCTGACGGACCGCGCGGGGCAGTCGGTGCGCGAGGCGATGCAGCATCTTCGTCGCTCCATGTTCGTCCTTGCCGGGATACCAGGCGCGCTCCGCGGCGATGCCCGCCGCCCGAGCCGGATCACGCGTGACGACTGAGATCTCCTGTGGCCGGACATCGGACTCCGCGAGGATCGCCACCGCCTTCAGAGCGGCGGCGTCGTCGTCGAACGAAGCCGCCGCGACCATGCCGCCTGCGACGTCCGGAAGATACGAGGAGACGGCCATTACGCGCGCCAGAGTAGGACAGGGATCCGCATCTCGTCGGCCGTCATGCCGCCATGCGAGCCGCGATGGCGTACGACCTGGCCGTCAACGCGCACGACCGACGCGCCCCGATCGTCACTGACCATTGCAAGCACTTCCCCGACACGCTTCCGGACGAGCGTCGGGTCGCCGCGCCCGAAGAGCCCGGCTTCGATCGCGTCTTCGCGATCGATGAGGAAGAACGTCCCGGGGTACGCATGCTCGAGGTACGCCTTGACGTCGGCCGCGCGATCGGTGTGCAGGAAGACGACGCGGGGCTCGCCGGCGATCGGGTTCCGCAGGAGCGCGCGGAGCTCCACGTCGGCCTCGAGGTCGATGAGCCGGTCTGGATCCACGCTCGCGTGGCCGTGGTCGGCCGTGAGGATGACGAGCGTGTCGCCCGGCGTGCGATCGCCGATCCCGCGCTCGAGATCGCGATCGAACAACGCCGCCTCCGCCGCGTGCTCCGGGCCACGCGGGCCGTACCAGTGCGCGACCGTGTCGACGCCGGACCAGTACGCGTAGATGTAGAGCGGCGAGTCATCCTCGGGGCGTCCGTCGAGGAGCTGTCTGACCCGGACGCCCATCGTCGACGGCAGCAAGTAGCCGACGTACGTGGCCTCTGCTCCATGCATGCGGGTCATCGCCTCGTTGCGGAAGATCTCCGGTTCGACGATGTACGAGCGCCCGCCGTGATCGCGGATCGCCTTGTGGATCGACGGCACCTTCGCGTAGGTCCGCGGATCGATCGACCGATCGTCGAAGAACGAGCCGCGCTTCTGCGCCGCGGCCCCCCAGCGGAGCATCTGGGCGACGACCGCGAACTCCTCGAGCCAGAGGAAGTACGCGATGTTGCCGTGCTCCTGGGGCGTGCGCGCCGTCTGCATCGTGGTGACGGCCGCAGCGGTCGTCGAAGGGAAGATCGTCGTCGCATCGATGAGCTGCGCGGCGTCGTGCTTCGCGGCGCGTTGGAGGATGCGCGCGAGGAACGGGACGTCGCCGGCCGTGGCGAGCCGCTGCAGCTGATCGCTGCCGAGACCGTCGCAGAGCACGACGACGACGTTCCGAACGCCCTCGAGCAACGCCGGCTCGATGCCGCGGAGCGGCGGCGGGTCGGCGGGCGTGCGAGCGCCGCAGAGCTCAAGGACGGTCGAGGCGATGTTGACCAGGCCGCCGCCGTCGTACTCGGGCAGCTGGAAGCCGTGCGCGCGAAGTCGCTCGCGGAGGGCGTTGGGCATCGGCGAACGATAGGCGAGGAGACGCTCGGACGGCGCGTGCTCAGTCGGCGACGAAGCGGCGGCGGGCGCGCGCGAGCTCGGCGGCCAAGCCGGCCGGCGTGCCGATCGGGGCCGAGCATTGGGTGCCGATGCAGACGTACGCCGCGACGCGATCCGGCGGGTATCCGCGCTCGACGATGCGCTCGCTGTCCCGACCGGGCACCAGCCACTGACGCGCGCCATTCGGATCGTCGCTCCGCAGGGCGATCTGCCACAGCGCCGTCGCGACCGGGTCTTCGGCCACGCCGACCACCACCACGACCCGCGGATCATCGAGCGCGCGGGCGACGGCCGATCCGAACGCCGCCGCAAACTGCCCCCACTGGCGGTACTCGCCGACGAAACCGCGCAGCGCGCGCACCGCGCTCTCGCGCCACTGCTCGTCGCCGGTGAGTGCGCCGAGACGGAGCAGCATGTCCGCGGCCGCGGCACCGTCCTCGATCGGCTTCTCACGCATCGCCAACCGCCCTGGTGCCGGGCGCTCGGGGGCATCCCAGAACCCGCCGACCGCAGGGTCTTCGAGCGCTCGCCGCATTGCGCCGGCCATCTCCGCGGCCGCCGAGAGCGCGTTCGGGTGCTGGCCGGACTCGTACTCGTCGAGGACCGCAGTGATCGCGCTCGCGTAGTCGGCAAGGAGGCCGCGAAGCTCGGGACCGTCGCCGCGGTCGAAGTGCGCGAGCGCGCTCCCGTCCCACATTCGCGAGCCGAGCGACCGCATGACCGCGACCGCGCGGTCGTGCGGAGCGGGGTCGCCGAGGGCATTCGAGGCGGCGAGATACGCGGACGCGGCAAGCGCGTTCCAGCCCGCGTACACGCGGCGATCGACGAACGGAGCGCCGTGCGTCGCGCGACCGGACGCATCGAGCGTGTAGTAGTGCTCGTCGGCATCCTGCGATCCGGAGAACGCCTGCACGTCCGTGCGCCACAGGACGGCGTCCATCCAGCGCATCACGTCGCGCGCGACGCGGTCGTACCCGGCCGACGGGAACGTGCGGTGCGCTTCGCTGTAGATCCACAGGAGCTCCGCGTTGTCCTCGAGCATCTTCTCGAAGTGGGGTATCCCCCACGCCCTCGTCGTGGAGTAGCGGAAGAAGCCACCCTCGAGCGCGTCGTACATCCCGCCGGCGGCCATTGCGCCAAGGGTCTTGTGCAACATCTTCGCGACGTCGTCGCTCATGGTCCGGCGGTACAGGTCGAGCACGAAGCGCAGGAGCTTCGGCTGAGGGAACTTGGGCTCGCGGCCGAATCCGCCGTACTCCGGGTCGTACTGGCCGCGGATGAGCGCGCTGATCGCGCTCACGATGTCGGGCCCCAGATCACCCGGATCGCCAGGTTTCTCCTCGTGCGCGTGGGCTCCATGCGCCTGCATCTCACGCAGCCGGGGCTCGAGTTCGGAGCGCTTGTCACGCCAGACGTCGGCGACCTCGGTGACGTAGTGACGCATCGCATCGGGTGGGATGTACGTCGCGCCGTTGAGGATCTCGCCGTCAGGCGTCAGGAACGCCGTGGTGGGCCAGCCACCCATGTTGTACCGGCGGTTCACGTCGGGCCGCTCGTCGTTGTCGACGCGGATCGGGACATATCGCTCGTTGATCCCGGCGATCACCGCGGGGTCGCTGTACGAGGTCTCGTCCATGACGTGGCACCAGTGGCACCACACCGCGCTGATCGCGAGGAGGATCGGCTTGTCGGACTGACGCGCCTCGGCGAACGCGTCATCGCCCCAGGCTCGCCATGCGATCTCGTGCGCGCGATTCGGCCGGGGCGAGAAGTGGAAGTCGGTCACTCCGTCTGGTCGAGCTCGATCTTGTTGCCGAACGGATCGAACACATAGCACCGGGTCCACCCGGTGATCAGGGTGGCCTCTTCGGAGCGCACGCCCGCGCGCTCGAGCTCGGCACGCATCCGCGCGACGTCGTCGACCCGAAGAGCGAAATGCCGGCGCGGATGCAGGGCCAGATCGGCCTCGACCGCCAAATGGACGTGCGAGCCACCGGGAACCTCGAACCAGAGACCCGGCTGGGCGCGCAGTGAGGCCGGCCGCGGGATCTCGCGCAGGCCAAGCTGGTCCGCATAGAACCGGCGGGCACGCGCTTCCTCGCCCGCCGGATAGAAGACCTGGGCATGGTGGAGCCCCAAAACCGGCATAAACCGAGTGTATGGAGCGTTCTGAAAGCGTCCGGAGCCTCTGGAATAGGAGGTGCAACGGCCATAGAATGAGCATCGGAACACCCGCAGGAGGACCGTCTTGGCGATCGACACCAATCCCGAGGTCACCGGCACCAGCGACGCCATCGTGAGCCTGACGGCCAAGGCGTCGGAGAAGCTGAAAGAGATCATCGCGAAGCAGGGGCGCGCAGACCTCGCGCTTCGCGTGTACGTCACCCCGGGCGGCTGCTCGGGCTTCTCGTACGGCATGACCTTCGCCGAAGGGGCGGAGGAAGGCGACGCGATCGTCGACCACGACGGCGTCAAGGTCGTCGTCGACCCGATGAGCGCGATGTACGTGAAGGGCAGCGAGATCGACTTCGTCGACGCCCTGATGGGCGGCGGCTTCGCGCTCCGCAACCCGAACGCCGTGTCGAGCTGCGGCTGCGGTCAGTCGTTCAAGACCGCGGGCGACACCGGCACCGCGAAGGCCTGCGCGCACTAGACCGTTACACGCAAGGATGAAGAGGCTGGCGAAAGCCGGCCTCTCTTCTTGTCCGGCGAAACATCCGCGCCGGCCACACGTCTAATGAGGTGATGCGACTGCTTCGCGGGATCCTTGTGCTCGCGCTCGCCCTCGCGACGATCGTGGCCGGCTCTGCGCTCGCCATGCGGCGCAGCGAGGTGGCGGCGCCGGGACCGAGCGCGTCCCCGATGCCCACCCCAACCGCTGCGCCGGTCCGCGCCGTAGTGACGCGCGATCAGGCGATCGCGCTCGTGCGCAGCCTGGGCGAGGTCGTCCGGGTGGATCACATCGAGGCCCGGCTGATGCCATGGCCAGAGTTCGCTCCCGTTGGCATGGGCGTCGACCGCACCGGCGGGCCGTCACATGGCGAGAGTCTCCCGAACGCGGTTTGGGCAGTGGCGGTCGCTGGCGACACGTACCCGACCTACTGGGGCGCGCCCTTCGGCACGCCGCAGCAGCACTTCCTCTGGTCGCTTTGGGGCGTGGACCCTCTGCAGCCACGGATCGTCTCACTCAAGGTCGGAGCCGACGGTCGATGGCCTCCCGGCTTCGACACCCTCACCGACCACGTCGCGCTCGCGCCGACACCCGCGCCACCGTCGCCCGCACCGATCCGCTTCGAAGGTGTGCTGTACGGGGTCCATCCGCTCGACGCGATCCACGATCTCGCGGCCGCCGATCCCGAAGCGCTGCACCTCTGGGCGGTCGTGGGCGGCCACTCCGATCCGGTGAAGCCCGTGCCGGCGACCCTCACGCGCAGCGATGACGGCGGCCAGACCTGGCGGAGCGTTCTCAACGACCCGACCCGAGGCTCCGGACCGGATCACGTCGCGGCGTCAGGCTCGCTCGTGCTCGTCTCAGATCTCGGCATCGACACGGCGAGTAATGGCGCGAGCACGACCGGCGGCCTCTATCTCTCGAGGGACGACGGCGTGACGTGGGCCCGGGTCGTCACGGACGCCGTACGAACAGTGCGCGCGGTCTCGTACGGTGGGCGGCGCCTGTTCTTCGCCGAGGAGTTTTGGGTCTCGAGAGGGGCGGCTACCGGGCCGAGTCGCATCTTGGCGTCGGCCGACGGCGAGCATTGGCGGCAGATCGGCGAGGTGCCCGGGCCCGCGTCCTTCGGGATGCTCGACGTACCGCTCGTGTCGTTCTCGAAGAACACGCCCGGCGACGGGCTCTTTCGCGTCGAAGGCGCCGACGTCGCGTCGCTCCATCTCGTTCCTGTGCCCGGTTCGACGCAAGTGGGGTCGATGTTGACGAATGGTCGCGACGAGCTGTGGTCGTTCTACAACTGCTGCTCGCCCTACGCGCGCGTCAGCGTGGATGGCGGCCGGACATGGCGCGACGCGGACCTCGGCCTCGCCGGGAGGATCGCAGGACTCTTCGTCCTGAACGGGACCGTGTACGCGATCGGCGACGGCGCGTACTTCTGGACAGGGACCGAGTGGCGGCCCGCGAACATCCTCAGCGGCAAGGCTGCCGCAGTCTTCCAGTTCGGCAGTGCGGTGTTCATCCAGGATCTGCCTGGCGGCCTCTGGCGTTCGCCCCGCGGTTAGTCGGGTCCGCTCCTTAGGGGGCCGGCGACAGCCGCCTCTTCCTTGGTGGGACGGTCAGCGCCGCAGGTACAAGCACGCCGCTCCATGACAGATGTTGCCGACCCTCTGCATCATCAGTTTCACGCTCCGTTGGACCTGGCCGACGTCGGTCCAGAGCGAAGTCGCTGGCGCACCCGCGCGAGCTGATCGAGGCTCGTACCGCCAGCGATGAGGTACGGGACCACGCCTCCGCGGCTCCGCAGGTGATCGAGCACGTCAAGGATGTGCTGCGGCTCGGTCCGGAAACCGTCGGCGCGCTTGGCCCGCAGAGCCGGATCCTCCTCGGTCGAGAGCCATTCCGCGTAGAGCGGCTGGAGATATAGATCGCTCGCGGTCCAGTCATCGGCGATCATCTCATCCGGCACGTCGCACAGCGCCAGCAGGAGCGCTGACAGCACGCCGGTCCGTTCCTTGCCGGCGTGGCAATGGATGACGACGCCCCCGGCCGGTGCATCGGCCACCGCTCCGACCGCCGCGCTCAGATTGGCGTGGGACAGCTTCGCCATCTGGACGTAGCCCTCCAACGCGCGGCCCGCTTCCTTCATCGCCGCCCACTCCGCATCGCTGATCAAGGGCACGTTCACGAAGGTCACGCCGTCCGGCGGTCTGGCAGCGAGCGGATTCGGGAACTTTTCGAGCTCGCGCGGGTCACGGAGATCGAGGACCGTGCGCACGCCGTAGTCGACCATCGCGCGCGTCCCTGCCGGGCCGAGCTTGTTGAGATTGTCGGCCCGAATGACGGCACGCCAGCGGGTCTCCGCGCCGTCCGCGCACCGGTAGCCACCAAGGTCACGCGCGTTGAGCAGATCGGGCCAGTCGAGATGACGCTTCATCGAGCCTCCGTCGGGGTCGTCGTCGCGCGGGGAGTATCGGGACCGACGGTGAGGAGGACCAGTCTGTTTTTCAGGGAGCGGAGGTGTCACACTCCATGCAGGACACCTCACCCGCTTCACCGCGCGGTGCGCTTCGCCCAATCCTCCTTGAGGATCGCCCAGACCATCAGATCATCGAACGCGCCCTTCGCGTACACGACCTGACGCGCGATGCCCTCGAACCGGCAGCCGCATTTCTCGGCGACCCGCCACGAGCCGACATTGCGCGGATCCATGCGGATGACGATGCGATTGAGGGCCATGCGGCGGAAGCCGAAGTCGATCATCGCTGTCGCCGCCTCGGTCATCAGGCCCTGGCCCCAGTGTGGCTTGCCCATCGCGTAGCCGATCTCCGCGGTGCTGTGCTCGAGGTCCCACGAGCCGAAGCCCCCGGTCCCGATGAGCTTCCGCTCCGCCTTCAGCTCGATGCCCCAGTTCGCGACGCGCTTCTCCGCATAGGCGTCCAGCACCCGGCGCACGAACTGGCGCGTCTCGTCGGGCGACGTGTGCGGCGCCCACGAGGTGTACCGCGCGACGTCGGGATCGCAGGCGTACGCGTAGATGTCATCGACGTCGCTCGCGCGCATGCGCCGCAGCACGAGACGCTCCGTCGTGACCTGCGGCAGCTGGCTGAAGACGTTCTCGATCTGCATCAGACGAGCTCGGTCACGCGCGGACGAGCCGTTGCGGCGTGCCGGAGCGCACCAGCTCGCCCCGCGCTTCGAGGTCGAGCTTGATGGCCATGCCGTACCACTGCGCGCTGAGCGACGGGTCCCAGCCCCTCGTGCGCGCGAGCCGTTTCGCGAGAGCGGCGCGGAACTCGGCGAGCGTGAGGCCTCGCCCGCTGGCCGGAAGCGTCGCGAGCGCCGCCCTGCGCACGACGGCGTAGGTGTCCTTCGCCAAGCGCGGGCCCTTTTTCTTCGGGTCGGGATTGCGGAGCTGGATCTTCGCGGCCGTCGGCATCTCGTCGTCCTCCCCAAGACGCTGGAGAGGTGATGCTATCGGTCGTATCATCCGCAGAACGTCGTATGAGGGAGAGTACGTACCGGGTCGTCCCGGCAGTCGACAAGGCGGCCCGGCTCCTCGCCGAGCTCAGTGAGGACGACGGCCTGGGCATCTCCGAGCTCGCTCGTCGGATCACGGCCTCGAAAGGCACGGTCCGCGACATCCTCCTGACGTTGGCCTCGCACGACCTCATCACCCGTGACTCCGACGGCCGCTTCCGGCGTGGCGGCCAGCGCTTCGACCTCACCCACCTCGCTCGCCCACACCTCGAGGCGCTCCTCGAAACGTTCGGCGAGACCGCGCTCCTGGGCATCGTCACCGACGGCGGGGTGGAGATCGCCGCGCGCGCCGAGCCCGGGACCGACCTGCACGTCAGCGCGCCCGTCGGCCGCCGCCTGCCGGCCGATGTGGGCGCGCACGCGAAGGTGCTGAGCGGCGGCGCGGACATCGGCTACGACGACGAGGAGTACCTTGCCGGCGTGCGCGCGGTCGCGGCCCCGGTCGTCGACGGACGCGGCCGACGGGTCGCTGCGCTCATCGTGGTCGGCTTCAAGGAGCGGCTCGACATGCGAACGTTGAAGCGGATCGGCGAGCGCACCGCCCGCGAGGCGACTGCGCTGTCAGCTCAGCTCGGACGGCGGGAGAGGGTGGCGTGACGAAGGAGCTGCTGACCCTGCGGGTGAACGGCGAGCGGCACACGGTCGCGGCCGAGCCGCATCACACCCTCCTCGAGGTCCTCCGCGAGGAGCTGCAGCTCACCGGCACGAAGCACGGCTGCGAGCTCGGGGAGTGTGGCGCGTGCACGGTGCTGGTCGACGGCGTCCCGGTGCTGTCCTGCCTGACGTTGCCGGCGCAGCTCGACGAGGCGGCGGAGGTCACCACTGTCGAGGGGCTGGCGACCGGCGCGACGCTCCATCCACTGCAGACCGCGTTCGCCGAGGAGGGCGCGGCGCAGTGCGGCTACTGCACCCCTGGGATGCTCATGGCCGCGAAGGCGCTGCTCGATGGGAACCCGCGACCGTCACGCGACGAGATCGCCCAGGCCATCTCCGGGAACCTCTGCCGCTGCACCGGGTACACCGCGATCTACGAGGCGATCGAACGGGCGGCGCAGGCGTGAACCGGACGCATCACGTCGAGGTCGCCGGCCTCGGCCGCGATCTGCCGATCATCACGGTGCCGAGCGGCGTGCGGCTCGCGGTGTTCAACATCCTGGGCGACATCGAGATGACCAAGGCGGCCGGGCGCGAGCTCGCGGCGCGCCTGCACGCGAGCAAGCCCGATCTCATCGTCACCACCGAGACCAAGAGCGTGCCGCTGGCGTACGAGATCGCATCGCTCCTCGAGCTGCCGTACGTCGTCCTCCGGAAAGCGTACGTCTCGTACATGGGCGAGGCGCTCGAGACGAAGGTCCAATCGATCACCACGGGCCACCCACGCACGATCTTCCTCGACGCGAAGGACCGCGCGCTCTGCAGCGGAAAGCGCGTGGCGATCGTCGACGACGTCATCTCGACCGGCAGCACGCTGTCAGCGATGCGCGACCTGGTGCGCCGGGCGGGCGGGCGGATCGTGGCCGAGGCCGCGGTCTTCACCGAGGGCGATGCGCAGGAATGGACGGACGTGATCGCGCTCGGACACCTTCCGCTGATGGACCAGCAGTCGAAGTGACCGAGCGTTCGAACCTATCGATATTGGGGCGGCGCCTGCCGAAGGTGAACTCGTGGGCCCATCTCACCGGCCAGGCGAAGTACGCCGACGACATCGTCCTGCCGCGGATGCTCTACGGCCGGCTTCTGCGCTCGACCCAGGCCCACGCCCGCCTGGTGACGGTGGACGTCTCGCGGGCGCTCGCGTACCCGGGCGTCGTGGCGATCGTGACCGGCGCGGACATGCCCGAGAAGATGGGGATCATGCCCTCGACGCAGGACGAGACGGCCCTCGCCGTGGACAAGGTCCGCTACGTCGGCGAGCCCATCGCGGCAGTCGCGGCGCTCGACGAGGACACCGCGTTCGAGGCGCTCTCGCTCATCCGGGTGGAGTACGAGCCGCTCGAGCCGATCCTCACGATCGAGGAGGCGCTCGGCCGTGACGACGTGAAGATCCACGAGGAGAGCAAAAGGGGAAACGTCTTCAAGGAGGTGCACCTCAGCTTCGGTGACCTTGAGGCGGGCTTCGCGAGCGCAGACCACACGAGGGACGACTGGTTCTTCTTCGAGGGCAACACCCACGCGCCGATCGAGTCGCACAGCTGCGTCGCGAACGGCGAGGCGAACGGGAACGTGACGCTCTGGACGTGCACGCAGGTGCCGCACTACCTGCACCGCGAGCTCGAGAAGGTGCTCGGCGTCCCGCGCGCGCGGATCCGGGTCATCGCGACGCCGAACGGCGGCGCGTTCGGCGGGAAGAGCGACCCGTTCGCGCACGAGTTCGCCGCGTGCCTCCTGGCCCTTCGCACGAAGCGGCCGGTGAAGTTCACGCTCGACCGCGAGGAGGTCTTCTACGCCCACCGCGGGCGGCATCCCGTGAAGATGCACCTGCGGACGGGCGTGAAGAAGGACGGCGAGATCACCGCGGTCCACTTCCAGAGCTGGCTCGACGGCGGCGCGTACGCGTCGTACGGGATCGCCACGACGTACTACACCGGCGCGCTGCTCACGGTCACCTATCGCGTGCCCGCGTACAAATTCGACGGCGTGCGGGTGTACACGAACAAGCCGCCGTGCGGACCGAAGCGCGGTCACGGAACGACGCAGCCGCGGTTCGCGTTCGAGGCGCAGCTCGACAAGATCGCGACCGACCTCGGCCTCGATCCACTCGAGTACCGCCAGCGGATCCTCCAGCCAGCGAACTCGCGCACCGTGAACGACCTGCGGATCACGACGATGGGCCTGGGCGAGTGCCTCGAGCAGGCCGGCCGGCGGACGAGCTTCAGCGCGAAACACGGGAAGCTGCCGCCGGGCAAGGGCATCGGCATCGCCGGGAGCGCGTACATCTCCGGCGCCGGCCTCCCGATCTACTGGAACGAGATGCCCCACTCCGGCGCGACAGTGAAGATCGACCGCGGCGGCGGGATCACCGTGTACTGCGGAACGGCCGAGATCGGCCAGGGCTCCGACAACATGCTGGCGAGCGTCACCGCGGAGGCGTTGGGCGTGCTCCCGGAGGACGTGCACGTCGTGTCCGGCGACACGGCACTCGCGCCGGTCGACCTCGGCTCGTACAGCTCGCGGGTCACGTTCATGGCCGGCAACGCGGTGAAGGACGCGGCCATGAAGCTTCGCGATCAGCTCGCGACCGTCGCCGCCGA
>DATCPY010000074.1:0-4896 GCA_036569845.1 Candidatus Limnocylindria bacterium
CGCGCGAGGGCCAGCGCGTTGCGCGCCGAGACGCCGATGTCCGCGCCGGCGAGCGGCTGGGTCACGACCCCGATGACGCCGCGCGCGACGTACAAGCCGACGACGCCGATGGCGATGAGCACGACCGCCGCGAGGAGCCACCCGCGGACGAACTCGAGCACCGGCAGGGTGAAGAAGTAGAAGCCGATGTCGCGGCCGAAGACCGGATCGGTCGTGCCGAACGGCACCGCGTTCAGCCACCGGAGCAGCGAGTCCCATTCGTCACCGCCGGCGAGGCCGAAGAAGAACGCCGGGACCAACAGGAGCGGCATGAGCCGAAGCGTGAGCGCGAGCGCGCCGGCGCGCTTCGGCGCGTCAGTGTCGACGACGATGCGCGGGACCTGCGGCCGCAGCGCGACGTACAGGTTCGGCAGCGCGATGAGAAAGAAGGCGATGAGGAAGACGATGAACGCCCAGAAGCCGGCGGTGTAGCGGCGGAGGTAGACGTCCTCGAGCCCGATGCTCCGGAACCACAGCAGGTCGGTCAGGAAGCCGACCAGCGGCGTGAACAGGAGCGGCACCAGGAAGAGGGCGAGGACGACGATCGTGATGACCGTCGAGAGGCGGTTCCGCGGGCGGCGGGGGCCCCGGGGGCTCCGGCGAAGCCCGGGCAGGTCGACGCGGGACCAGTCGATGTTCCCCCACTCGCCCCGACCGGGGCCGTTCCTCACCGCCTCACTCTAGGTGGCGGGCGGCCGGGCGACCGGTGACTCAGCGCGATGTCCGAACATCGGAGCGATGAAGCACATCGGGCTGGCTCTGATCGCGATCGCGGCGGTGGCACTGGCCGCGTGCACGGCGTCAGCGGTCCCGCAACCGAGCCCGAGCCCCAGCGCGACGCCGAGCGAGAGCCCAACCCCTTCGCCGACGCCGACCGACGCCGCGCCCACCGTCGCGCCGGGGACGACGCCGTTCCCGACGCCCGGTCCGACGATCACCCCCGGTAGCACTCGGGTCATCGGCACGATCCGCCACGCCGACGGCTCGCCCGCGGCGGGGATCTGCGTCGTGATCGAGAAAGGCCTTTGCCCGATCGGCACCGACGACCAGGGCGTGTGGTTCACGGACATCCCGAGCGGCCCGCTCAATTGGAACTTCATCTACAAGCTCAAGGTGGATGGCGCGGAAGCCGGCCGGCAGCTCGTGCTCGGGACCACCGGCGGCGAGCTGCGTCTCCCCGTCT
This sequence comes from Candidatus Limnocylindria bacterium, assembly GCA_036569845.1. Taxonomy (GTDB): domain Bacteria; phylum Chloroflexota; class Limnocylindria; order P2-11E; family P2-11E; genus UBA4735. The sequence continues at coordinate 1,223 of DATCPY010000074.1, forward strand.
ACACGCTTACCGACTAGACACCCCGCCCGTTCGCTCGCCCGCCTAGAATTTTCCTCGAGCGGTGACGCTCATCGCGATGGGAATGGGATAGGGGCTCGAAGATGAAGCGTGTCTGGGCGACCGCGGCTGCCCTGCTGTTGATCGGCAGCGCGTGCACGTCCACCTTCGCGAAGGACAACCCGGCACTCTGCGGCGCCGACAAGATCCAGCTCGTGAAGGACTACGTCGCCAAGGACGGGCTCACCCCGCAGGCCGCGGCCGACAAAGCCGGCACCGACGCCCGCTGCCTGAGCACCGACGAGACGACCCAGGCCCAGGCGACCTTCGCGGCGTTCAAGGCCCAGCAGGCCGCCGCGACGACCGCGCCGCCGACGCAGGCGCCGACCGCGGCGCCGACGACCGCCGCGCCGACCGCGACGGCCACCCCGAGCCCGAGTCCATCACCGTCACCGACGCCATCGCCCACCGCGACGCCGACCGAGGCTCCGACCGAGCAGCCGGCGGCGACGCTTGGACCGACCGATGTGCCGGCGACGCCGAAGCCCGCGACGCCGAGCCCAACGCCCACTCCGACACCGTCACCGTCGCCGAGCCCGAGTCCGTCGCCGAGCCCGTCACCGACGCTCGCTGCGGGTGACGCAGGCTGGCCGGCCAAGAGCGTCGGCGCGATCCAGCCGAACGAAGCTCCGATCACCGGCCGCGTCGTGCACGCCAACGGCACCGCCGCCGGCCATCACTGCCTGATCCTGACGTCGGGCCCATGCGCAGCGACGACCCTCGCCGACGGTACCTTCACCCTGAAGTTCGCCTCGGGCTTCGGTGCGGTCGCGATCAACATCATCGTCAAGGGCCAGTACAACGCGGCGACCGGCGACGGCCCGGTCGTCGGCAGCCAGACCATCACCATGAGCCCGACCGGGGTCAGCGGCCTCACGATCAACATCCCCTAGCCCTTACCGGTCCGCGAGCGCCTCGTTGAGCCAGCGCCAGGCCTGCTCGACGATCGCGGGATAGGTGTGCAGGTAGTACGGCAGCGCGATCAGCGCTTGCGATAGCGCCCAGCCCCGGCCGCGGGCCCACGTCGCGTCGTCGATGTCGAGCCGCTCGCGGAAGATCGGCCGCGTCTTCGCGTCGAGCACCGCCCACGCGACCTTCACGTCGCACGCGGGATCGCCGACGCACAGCGCGCCCCAGTCGAGCACCCCGCTGATCTTCCCGTCCCGCACGAGCAGGTTGCGCGCGTCGAGGTCGCCATGGATCCACACCGGCGGGCCGTCCCACTCCGGCGCCGCGAGCGCCTGCTCCCACGCTGCGGTCACGGCAGTGGCGTCGATCAGGTCGCCGAGCGCGACGATCCCGGCGCGCGTCGGCACATCGCGCGGGCGGAGCGAGCCACCGCGGCCTCCCGGTGGCGGACCACCGGCCGGATCGATGCGCCGCATCGCGGCGAGCAGATTCGCGAGGTCGACCGCCGCGCGCGATAGATCGAGCGGCGCGCTCGTCGCGTCTTGGCCCGCGATCCAGTCGAACACCGCCCATGCGTGCGGGTAGCCCTCGCCCGGCGCGCCGCGGGCGACCGGCTTTGGCACGCGCACCGGCAGGAGTGGCGCGAGCCTCGGCAGCCAGGCGAACTCCTTGTCGAACGAACCGCTTGCGCCGCGCCGGCGCGGAAGACGCACCGAGAGCTCGTCACCCAGCCGGTAGATCGCGTTGTCGGTCCCACCCACGGGCAGCCGTTCGATCGGCAGCGCAGCCCACCGTGGGAGCTGCGCCGCGAGCAAGCGGCGGACGAGCGCCTCGTCGGTCTCGACCTCGTCCGGGTGCATCGTTCCGTCGGGCACCACCGCATTGTGGTCGTGGTCCGTAGGTTTATTTGATCGAATTATCTGGGTCGCACTTATCAACCTGGGTCGGCGGCCGGCAACCAGGTTGATTTGATCAAGTAATCCGTGCTAATCTTATCAACCTAGCCCACCGGCCGGAGGTCCCAGACGATGGCTCGACCGACTCGCGCCGCAGTCCATGAACGCGTCGCGCACGAAGTCGCGGCCCTGCGCGATGTGGGTGGTCTCCCGGCCCCCGAGGAAGCGACCGAGATCTGGCGGACCTTCTGGCTCCACGAAGCCCACAACTCGACCGCACTCGAGGGCAACACCCTCGCCATGCGGCAGGTCGAGGCGCTCCTCGCGCGGAACGCGACCGTCGGGAACAAGCAGCTGAAGGATTACCTGGAGGTGACTGGGTACTCGGAAGCCGCGAAGTGGGTCTACGAGCAGGCCCGTGGCCGCCGGCGCCGCCGGTCGACAGCGGCGCTGACTCTCCAGGATGTTCGAAATGTCCACCACGTCGCGATGACGCCGGTTTGGACGATCGCTCCACATCCCGATGCACTGCCCTCGGAATCGCCGGGCAACTTCCGGAAGCATGACCTGCAGCCGTTCGGCGGAGGTATGCGGCCCCCGACATACCCACTGGTGCACCCGCGCATGACCGAGTGGGTCAAGCAGGCGAACGACGGTCCCAAGGAGGACGAGCCGCCATGCGTGCGGGTCGCGCGACTGCACGGAGCGTTCGAACGCATCCATCCATTTCTCGACGGGAACGGACGGACCGGCCGCTTGCTGATGAATCTGCTGCTGATCCGCGCCGGCCACCCACCGGCGATCATCCAGAAGCGCGAACGCATCGCGTACCTGAAAGCGCTCGGTCGATCAGACCGAGGCGATGACGCGCCGCTCGGTGAGCTGATCGCGCGCGCCGTGCTGGATAGCCTGCTTCGATTCCTGCTGCCGGCCGTCGCCGGCGAGGTCAAGTTCCTCCCCCTCGATGCGCTCGCGACGAAGGAGCTATCGGTCGCGGCCCTGAGGCAGGCCGCGGAACGCGGCCGCCTGTTGGCTCGGAAGGACACCCGCGGGTCGTGGCGCAGTTCGAAGCGCTGGGTGGCCGATTACCGCGAGAGCCGGTACGCCGGGCTGCGCGAGGCGCGAGGATCGAACGCCGGCGGCTAAGAGTTGCGGGCCGCGACCTCCGCAAAGAGGTCGCGGTATTTCTCGACCACGACCGGCCAGGTGTACGTCGAGGCCACGAAGCGCTCGCCGGCCCGACCGAGTCGATCTCCGATCGCCGGATCGGCGATGAGCAGCTCCACGATCTCGGCGAACTCCATCCACGAGCGGTACGCGAGCCCGGCACCTGCCCGCGCGGCCATCGATGAGAGCACCGGCGAGCGCGCATCCACGATGACCGGCCGGCCCGCGGCCCACGCTTCGAGGGTCACGATCGAGAGCGACTCGAGCAGGCTCGGCATCACCAGCCCGCACGCCCCGGCGAGCGCGTCGAACTTCTGCTGCTCGGAGAGCCCGCCGACGTGGCGGATGCGCGGATCCGACGGAACGGGCATCTCCGGGTCGCCGCGTCCCGCGAGCACGAGGGTCGCCGGCGGCGCCCCCGCCGTCCCCTGCCAACGAAGGAAGTGAGCGAACAGCGTGCCGCAGCCCTTGCTCTCGACGATCCGGCCGAGATACAGCAGATAGGGGCCCTCGATCCCGAAGCGCGCGCGGAACCGCGCGGCATCGCGGTCCGCCGGGACGTCGACGCCGACACCGACGATCTCGCCCGGGATGCGCTCGTTCGCAAAGGTGCGATGCACGAGGCCGCGCTCCTCGACGCTGTTG
>DATCPY010000075.1:0-9809 GCA_036569845.1 Candidatus Limnocylindria bacterium
GTCAGGGCGTACCCCTTCACCATGACCGAGCGCAGGGCCTCGTTCGCGTACGTGAGCGGCATCACCGTCGAGAACGCCCGCAACACGTCGCTCAGCTGGTCGACCGGGACGAGCAATCCGGAGAGGAACACCTGCGGCAGGAGCACGAGCGGCACGAACTGGACCGCCTGCAGCTCGTTCCGGGCGAACGCCGAGATCGCGAGGCCCAACGAGACGGCCCCGACGACGAGGACGGCCTCGACCACGAAGATCGTCGCGAGGTTGCCCCGGTACTGGACCTTCAGGACGAACACGGTGAAGGCGAGGATCACGAGCGCCTGCAGCAGCGCGAAGAGCGCGAAGCCGCCGAGGTACCCAAGGACCAGCTCGCCGCGCGTGAGCGGCGTCGCGAGCAGCCGTTCGAGCGTGCCGCTGGTGCGCTCCCGGAGGAACGACACCGTGGACAGCAGGAAGATGAAGAAGAACGCGAACACCGCGATGAGCGTGGGCGCCAGGTAGTCGAGCAGCGTGTAGTCCGGCCCGCCATAGAGGTAGTTCACCTTCACGAATGCGGTGAGCGGCACGTCGAGGATGAGGTGGGTGAGAGCTGCCTGGACCTGGCCGATGATCGCGCCGGTGCGCGTCGGGTCCGAGCCCTCCACGGTGACGGTCGCGGCGTTGTCGGCAAATTCGATCATCGCATCGGCCCGTCCGGCCTTCAGCGCTTCGATCGCGGCGTCGCGATCGAGCGCGGTGAGCTCGATCTCGGTGCCGCGCAGCGACTCGAAGAGCTGCGGGTCGACGTCGCCGGCGGAGACGACGCGGACCTTGCTCACCGTCGACGCTCCCCAGAGCGCGCCGACGAGCGTCAGCACGAGGATCGGCGCGACGAACAGCAGGCCGAGGCTGCGGCGATCCCTGCGGAACCCGAGGACGATGCGCCGCGCGACGGCGCCGGCGCGCCGCATGTTCATGCGGTCGCCGTCGCGAGCGCGAGGAACGCGCTCTCGAGGTCGCTCGTTCCGGCCCGCGCCACGAGCTCGCGCGCGGTGCCCTCCGCGAGCACCCGGCCGGACCGGATGAGTCCGAGACGGTCGCACCGTGACGCTTCGTCCATGACATGGCTCGACACGAGGATGGTCACCCCGCCGGCCGCGAGCGACCGGAAGTGCTCCCAGAAGTCCCGCCGCAGCACAGGGTCGACCCCGACGGTCGGCTCGTCGAGCAGAAGGAGCCGCGGCTGATGCAGAAGCGTCGCGGCGAGCGACACGCGCGTGCGCATGCCGCCGGAGAGCGTGCTCACGATCGAGCGCCGGCGGTCGAGGAGATCGACCTGACGCAAGGAGTCCTCGATCCGCGCGCCGGCATCGGCCACGCCCTCGAGCGCGGCAAAGAATCGGAGGTTCTCCTCCACCGAGAGATCGGCGTACAGCGCCGGCGCCTGGGTCATGTACCCGACGATCCCGCTCGCCACCGCGGCGCGCGGGGCCCCGCCGAACACGCGGAGCTCACCTTCGTCGGGCCGGAGCAGCCCCGCGAGCGCCCGGATCAGCGTCGTCTTGCCGGAGCCGTTAGGGCCGAGGAGGCCATAGATCTCGCCCGGGTGTATCGCCAGCGACAGTCCGTCGAGCGCCGTTACGGAACCGAAACGTTTGTGGACCTCGCGGGCCTCTACAGCGAGCTGAACAGCCATCGAACGAGGCCATGGTGGCACGTCCCGTGCAACTCGGTCATCCGGAAAACGGACCGCGCCGGGTGCGCGGAAAGGCAGACGGGAATGCTCATTTTCGCCCTCGGGATGATGGTCGGCACAGCACTCGGGATCATCGTGGTCGGTTTCCTCGCGGTCCGCTCATACGGGCGCGGCTACGACGAGGCCCTCGAGCGCCGGAAGGCGTGGCGTGGCGAGCTGGTCGCCCGCCAGCAGGTCGTGGTCCGTTCCCAGCGCGCGTCCCTCAAGCGCGCCAGCTAGCAGCTTTTCTTCAAGGACATCTGACCGCCCCGGAAGGGGCGGTCTTTTGTTTTGTTTTCAGGGTCCGAAGAACCTCTTCTTCAGATCCTCGATGTTCCGTTGCAGCTGATCCAGCAGCCCGGGGATCCCGGTCGGCACGACCTCGACGCTCCCGTCCTTTGCGATCCGGAGCTGGTCACCCGGCTTGACCGCCGCCTTCACCGCGGCGCGCGGCGCGGTCACGGTGAACACGACCTCGTCCTTCTCTTCGACGATCGACCCGACCGTCAGCTTCCCGTCGGGCATGGCCCTGATGAGCGCCTTCAGCTGCCCGTCGTCTCGGATGTCCGGCTGGGCCTGGGGCGCCAGGCGGGCGACGTTCTTTCCCAGCTCGTCGAAGAACGCCGTCGGCCCGCGGACCGCCGCGCCGAGCAGCGCGGCGAACAAGGCGATAGCGATGAGGACGAGGACCGAGCCGACGGCGAACTGGGTGGCCCAGGCCGGGATGTGACGACGCACAGCCAAGGGTTGAGCATAGGTTCGGCGTAGGTGTCGAGACCGATCTGCGTCTTGGCTGGGGGCGTCATTTGGAGCATGATTTCCCGCACGCCGGTCGGTCGAGCGACCGCTGAGGGAAGGAACAGTCAATGCCCATTTCGTCGCACCGCCTCGCGGTGTTCCTCGCGTCCGTGATCTTCCTGATCGCCATCGAGCTCATGGGGTCGCCGGTCGCGTCGGCCGGAAGCTCGGCGCGGGTCTGTGGCCCGGCGAGCGCGGACTCCGCGCGTTGTCATGCGCAGGTCCTCGCCGATCGGATCGGCAACCTCGCGTCGACGAGCCCGACCGGGCTGTCGCCCGCGACGATCAAGTCCGCATACGGGTTCACGACCAGCTCGACGGCCGGCGCCGGCCAGACCATCGCGATCGTCGACGCGTATGACGACCCAACAGCGGAGAGCGACCTCGGTGTCTTCAGCGCGCAGTTCGGACTCCCGGCCTGCACCACCGTGAATGGCTGCTTCACGAAGGTGAATCAGACCGGAGGGAAAAAGTATCCACGGGCGGACGCAGGGTGGGCGCTCGAGATCTCGCTCGACATCCAATGGGCCCACGCGATCGCGCCGGGCGCCAAGATCCTCCTCGTCGAGGCGAGCAGCAACAGCTTCGCGAACCTGCTCGCGGCAGAGGACTACGCGAAGACCCACGCCCTGTACGTGTCGAACAGCTGGGGTGGCAGCGAGTCGTCGGGTGAATCCCAGTACGACTTGCACTTCGTCCAGAGTGGCGTGAGCTTCTTCGTCTCCTCCGGCGACTCCGGACTCCCGGCGCAGTACCCCTCGAGCTCGCCGAACGTCATCTCGGTCGGCGGCACGACGCTCCACTTCGACTCGAGCGGTACCTTCACCAGCGAGACCGGCTGGTCGAGCGGTGGTGGCGGATGCAGCGCTTACGAGAGCGCGACCGCCGTCCAGTCCAGCTTCTCTGAGTACCCCCAGGCGAACTGCGCGGGCGCGCGCGCCACTCCCGACGTCTCGCTCGACGCGGATCCCGCATCCGGCGTGTCGGTCTATGACAGCACGCGCTACCAGGGTCAGAAGGGCTGGTGGACGGTCGGTGGCACGAGCGCAAGCTCGCCGATGTGGGCTGCCCGCTCCGCCGTAGCCGGCGCCCTGGTGAACGACGCGTACGTGTACGGAACGACGATCAACTACCGCGACATCATGGACGGCAACAACGGCGCGCCCTGCCTCGTTGGCTACGACCTTTGCACCGGACGTGGCAGCTGGACCCAGTAGCGCTCAACGTATCTGGTGACACGAGAGAGGCCGCCCGAACGGGGCGGCCTCTCTGCTTGTCCAGGTCCAGCGGGCTAGATAGGCAGGCGGGCGATGAGACGCTGGCCGCGGCCGACGGCCGCGTGGGAGCCGAGGAGCGTGCCGCCGTGAGCCGCGACGAGGACGCGCGCGAGCTGCGTGCGCGCACCGACGGACGGATCGTCGCCGCGCACCGGCGTCGCCGCGCTCGACGGCGCATTCATGTTCGCGCTGGCGATCGAGATGACCGCGGAGCCCTTCTCGGTGCGGCAGTCGACGCTGATCGAGTCGGCGGTCGCGCTCACTTCGCGGAACATCGCGTCGAGCGCCTGGCGGAGCCGGTCCGGATCGACCTGCATGCGCACGGGCGCAACGGGGACCGTGAGGACGACGTGCTGCCGGTCCGACGCCCCGGCGCGGAGCTCGTGGATCATGTCGACGACGTTCGTGCTGCGCTTCTGCAGATGCAGCCCGGCCGCTTCGAGCTCGCCGAGCGAGGCGAGGTCGTCGGACAGGAAGACGAGCTGCTCGGCGCGCTTCGTCAGGCGCTCCGTCACGGCCGGCGCGACACCGGACAGTCCGCGCAGCTCGGTCGCGAGCTCCCGGAGCGGGCCGGGGACCTCGTGCTCGAGAAGGGTAAGCAGGCTGCGGCGCTGCCGGTCGAGCTCCCCGATGCGGTGCTGCTCGCGCTGCAGGACCGACGCGAGGATCACAGCGAGCGCGAAGACGATGATGCGCGTCGAGTAGTTGAAGGTCTGTGCCGGGGCATCGGTCACCGGGCGCTGCACGATGTCGCAGTAGATCCAGGCCGCGCTCGAGGCTGCGGCGACGAGGAACCCGGCGGTCCGCGACCGCCAGGCCGCGGGGAAGATCGGGATGAAGTAGATCGAGGCGAATCCGTAGGTGGACGGCGTGAGGTAGTCAACGATGCCGATGACCGCCGTGACGGCGAGCCACGGGGCGGCATCGCGGATGGTGGATTCGAGCTTTCGCAACTGCACGACTCCGGGATGATGGGCGCCGTGTCCCCCGGATGCCTCACCCGCCAGGGTGACGTCATGCATACGTCGCCGTCGTTCGCATGTCTGCCAAAATCCTCCCGATGAGCCAGCAGCTGCGCGTCGTCTGCCTCGGCGGCGGGCTCGGCGCGCCCACCGTGATGGCCGGGATGCGCGCGCACACCGACGACATCACCGGGATCATCGCGGTGACAGATTCGGGCCGGTCGACCGGAAAGGTCCGCATCGCGCTCGACGTGCCGGCGCCCGGCGACGTCCGCAACGCGATCGCGGTCCTGGCGGAGGGCGATCCGGTCCTCCGGCGGCTGTTCAGCCACCGCTTCGAGACGGACAAGAGCGCCGAGCTGAACGGCATGGCCTTCGGCAACCTGTTCATCGCCGCGCTCGCCCAACAGGAGGGCTCGTTCCTGCGCGCGGTGGCGGAGGCTGCGCGGCTCCTCGGCATCCGCGGCAAGGTGCTCCCGGTGATGCTCTCCAACACGCATCTGTGCGCGAAGCTCGCCGACGGCACCATCGTCGAGGAAGAGGTCAACGTCCGCGGCCTGGGCAAGGCGCGCATCGACCGGATCTTCCTCCGCGATCCCGACGTACGGGCCGCTGCGGGCACCGTCGAGGCCATCGAGGCAGCCGACCTGATCACCCTCGGCCCAGGCTCGCTGTACACGACCGTGTGCGCCTGCCTCCTGGTGCCCGAGATCGCGCGCGCGATCAGCGAGGCGCGGGGCCTGGTCGTGTACGTCGGCAACACGACCGCTCAACCGGGCCAGACCGACGACGTCACGCTCTCCGGCCATGTGGGCGCGGTCCTCGATTACCTCGGCGGCGGCGGCCTCGACGTGGTCCTCCTCAACGACGACGCGCCGCCGGCGCACCTGCGCGACCATCACGCGGAGCAGGGGATGCGCTACCTCGAGCCGACGCCGGACGAGATCGAGCGCATCGAAAAGCTGGGCGTGCGGGTCGCGCTCGCGCCGATCATCGACAAGTGGAGCGGGCCGCGCGAGCTCTGGAACAAGCAGGACACCATCAGGCACGACGCGACGCGCGTCGCTGACGCCCTCATGACGCTCGTCGAGGCGCAGCGTCCTCGACTACGGGCCGTGCAGTGACCGTCGCGACGCGGATCCGCCATTTCCTTTCGCTGGCCGATCTGGCGCCTGCGGAGCTCACGGCGCTCCTCGATGACGCCGACGGGCTGAAGCGCGACCCGGTGCCGGCCGACGCGCCGCTTCGCGGCCGGGCGCTGGCGATGATCTTCGAGAAGCCGAGCCTGCGAACGCGCCTCAGCTTCGACGTCGCGATGCGCGACCTCGGCGGGCACAGCTCGTATCTGTCACCGCAGGAGGTCGGGCTTGGGCGCCGCGAGAGCGTGTCCGACGTGGCCCGGGTCGTGAGCCGCTACGTCGACGTGGTGGTGCTGCGCACGTTCGCGCACGAGACCCTCGAGGAGTTCGCGAAGTATTCGTCCGTCCCGGTCATCAACGGTCTGTCGGATCTCTCGCACCCGTGCCAGGGCCTGGCCGACATCTTCACGATCCGCGAGCGCAAGGGTGCGCTGCGTGACGTGGTCGCCGCGTACATCGGCGACGGCAACAACGTCGCGCACTCGTTCATGCTCGGTGCGGCGAAGACGGGCATGACCCTGCGCGTCGCGACGCCCGCCGGCTTCGAGCCGCTCCCGCGCTACCGCGAGCTCGCCGACTCCATCGCGCGAGCGACCGGCGCTCGCATCACGTACGTCCAAGAGGCGGTGGCCGCGGTGCGCGACGCGGACGTCGTGTACACCGACGTCTGGACGAGCATGGGGCAGGAGCAGGAGTACGAGCGCCGCCGCCGGGCGTTCCAGGGATTCCAGGTGAACCGCGAGCTCCTGGCGAACGCGAAGCCGGACGCCATCGTGCTCCACGATCTGCCGGCGCACCGCGGCGAGGAGATCACCGACGACGTGATCGACGGGCCACAGAGCGCGGTGTTCGATCAGGCCGAGAACCGGCTCCATACCCAGAAGGCGGTGCTGCGATGGATCGCGTGATCCTCTCCGACTGCTGCGAGGACTGGATCATCGAATGGGGCGGCTTCTACGCCGACGGCACGCGCTTCACGTGCCCCGAAGATGCGACCGCGTGGGAGAAGACCGCGACGGACACCTACCTGCGTGGCGATGGCCGGGCGTTCGTCCGCCGCGAGCGGAAGGGACCGCAGTCGGTGTTCCCATACCTTGCCGCGAAGGACGGACACGAGCCGAACGTCGAACGCTGCTGCGCCAAGATCCTGCTCAAGCATGGCGACCGCATGCCGGACGGACCGTTCGCGTGTCCGGTGTGCGGGACGAAGTGGGAGCGGCGCACCGAACGGTCACACGGGCTGCGCATCGCCGTGTTCGCGAAGCCTGGTCTGCCCGAGCCCCTGACCGTCCAGCCCGGCCGCACCCGCCCGTTCCTGGTGCCGGTGTCCGAGTACTCGCCGCCCCGCGAGTAGCTCATTTGCATTAGCAGCCGAGCAGGCTGCGACCTGTTCGATACGGGCACAGCCACCCAAGCCAGGACGAATTGCCCATAGTCCTCGTTACTAGCTTGCGTCCGGCAGACGACAGAGCGTCCGCTGGGCCCGCGGTCATGGGGAGCTAGGTGGCTCAGGGGTGGTTGTGAACAGTCGGCTACGCGTCGGCGTCGCGGCACTCGGTCTCGCGTTCGTGCTCGCGATCGTCCTCGGGGCGACAGGAGTGCTTGCGCCGAAGAACCAGCGCGTCGCGCTCGGTGCGTCCACGACGCTCACCATCATCACCGGTCCCGTTTACGTCCGGCACCTCACGAGCGAGTTCGGTCCCGCCGATGACGGTTCGGTCCTCGGACCGGGCGACACGGTGAAGACCGGTGCCGGCTCCCGCGCCGTCCTCACGTACTTCGAAGGCTCCACGGTCGAGATCGAGCCGGACTCCGAGCTCACGATCGACGACGCGCACGCCAACCCCGACGGCAGCACGGTCATCGTGATGAAGCAGGACCTCGGCACCACCTGGAACGTCGTCACGCATCTGGTCCAGGGTGGATCCAAGTACGAGGTGCACACGACCGCCGCGACCGCATCCGTACGCGGCACGGCGTTCACGGTCAACGTCACACCCGACGGAACGACCACCGAGACGACGACCGAGGGCGCCGTCGCGAACAGCGACACCCAGGGCACGACGACGGTCCTCACGCCGCCCGGCCAGCAGACGACGACGAAGACCGGTGAGAAGCCCACGCCGCCCGCGCCGGCCCCGGATGCGGAACGCAGGGTGACCGTGACCGTCGGCGACCAGAACGCGATCGTCGTCGACACGCTCGGCCGCGCGAACGGCATCAAGGACGGCAAGAAGATCCTGCAGACGCCCGGCGCGCAGCTGCAGATCGTCGATGGTCACCTCGTGATCACCCTGCCGAACATCCCCGACGGCACGCTGTCCACGCACTTCCTCGGCACGAGCGGCGACACCGATGTCACGACCAAGGTCGAGGACAAAGGCAACGACGCGATCGAGGTCAAGGACAACGTGAAGGCCCAATCCAACACCGGTGTCGACATCAAGAAGGGCACCGGCGTCAAGCCGTCCGTCGAGAAGAAGACCGACAACAAGGACCTCCCGTCACCGAAGATCGGCGAAGTGCCGCCCGTGCCGACGCCAGCCGACGACGCGAACAAGGACAAGAAGACCCCTGACACCAATGGCGCGGGCTCACCGGCGACGCCGCCCGGTCAGCTGCAGACCCCGCCCGGCCAGCTGCAGACCCCGCCCGGACAGCTGCGGACGCCGCCGGCGAACCCGTTCGCGCCCGGCCAGCTGCTGACGCCGCCCGGTCAGTCGCAGGTTCCACCCGGTCAGTCGCAGGTTCCGCCCGGTCAGGGCGGGAGCACTTCCGGCAGTGGGACAGGTTCCGGTGGCGGCACCACGAACGGCAATGGCGGCGCGGGTGGTGGTGGCAGCTCGACGAACGGCGCAAACACCGGCGCAAACACCGGCGCAAACACCGGCGGTGGCGGCTTCATCGTGGGGCGTGACATCTTGCCCGTCCCGCCGAAGGATTCGCCGAAACCGAAGAAGTAGTCCCGTCTCGCATCAGATGCAGAAAGCCCGGCCGATGGCCGGGCTTCATGATTTCTGGGAGGCACGAGGGGGACGATCCCTCACTAACAGATCCACATTCTGTTGTGCTGCCGTTACACCAGTGCCTCCACGCGGGCGGACGCGCGTGGGAATGGACCGAAGTTTAGTCGCTGTGCCGATCCGGCGGACGGGTATCGCCGCGGCCCGCGCGCAACGTCTTCTGGAGGGGGCTTCTCTGTACGCAAATAGGCCGCTTTCACCCCCATGCTTCCCCCCCTTGAGGGATGCCGGCCTACACCGGCTGGCGGAGCATCTGACGGTCTAGCGAAGTAATTGGTTGGAGGCGAGCCTTGGATATCCGGCAGTGGGGTCGGGGAGTTGGGATCCTGATCGCGGCGGTACTCATCTTCGGCGCGTGCACCGGCGGGGCCACGGTCCTGCCGACGCCGGCGAAGACGAAGGACCCGCTGGCTGGTGACTACGTCGCGTCCGGCGCGAACGGCGCCAACCCGCAGATGACCGCGCTCATCACGCGATTCTCGGCGCTGCACCCCGGCGTCAACTTCAAGCTGAATGACATCGACACCGAGACGAGCATCGTCAACGTGAACACCGGCGACGTCGACTTCGGGTACATCGGCCGCGACCTGCGGTCGACCGAGCCGAAGATCACGCTCACCGCGATCGGCTTCACCGGCACGGCAATGGCCGTGAACGCGGCGAACCCGGCCACCACGCTGACCAAGGATCAGGTCACGAAGATCTATGGCGGCCAGGTCAAGGACTGGTCGGAGGTCGGGAGCACGGCCGGCCCGGCCAAGGCCTTCCGTCGCGAAGCCGCGAGCTCGACCCGCACCACGATCGAGTCATACGTTTGGGGCTCCGCAGCGCCGGCGTACTCGGCCGACGTGCAGGAGATCTTCGAGTCCGCCGACACGATCAAGGCCATCGGCGCGTTC
>DATCPY010000076.1:0-2355 GCA_036569845.1 Candidatus Limnocylindria bacterium
CCTGCCGCAGGTGTTCCTCTCCGGATTGCTCGTCCCGGTCGACCAGCTGAGCGACGTGTTGCGGGCGTTCTCGACGGTGATGCCGCTCACGTACGCGAACGAGGCCCTGCGCTCGGTCATGGTGAAGGGGTACGCCCTGACCGACCCGCTCATCCTCCTGGACATCGGCATCCTCGCCGCCTTTGCGGTTCTCATGGCCATGGCCGCCGTGCTGTCGATCCGCCGCGAGGTGGCGTGAGTCCCCCGCTCGGGGGAGGCCGGCGTTGCCCGCCTGGGTACACTCGTCGCAGCTTGAGGAATGAACATGGACCCTGCGGGGTCTGGAGTCCGCCGAGGCGGTCGTGCCCGAGGGTGACCGAATGCCGCGCCATTGGCGCGGCTTTTTTGTTGCCTTCGGGATGTTCTGACCTCGGCCAGAAATAGGAGGGAGCCCATGCGACTCTCGCTCATGCCGAAGAAGAGCATCTTCTTCACCCTGTTCAGCCAGCACGCGCAGAACGCGCTCGAGGCCGCGCAGGCCCTCGAGAAGCTCGTCACCGACTTCACCTCGCTCGAGGACAAGGTCCGCGACATCCATGCGATCGAGCACTACGGCGACAAGCTCACCCACCAGATCATCCAGGAGCTCAACGGCACCTTCGTCACCCCGCTCGACCGTGAGGACATCGTCGGGCTGGCGTCGAAGCTCGACGACGTCACCGACGTCTGCTGGGACGTCGCGGAGATGATCAGCCTCTACAAGGTCACGAGCATCCGTCCCGCCGCGATCCGCCAGACCCACACCCTCGTGCAGGCGGCCGGCGAGGTGGTCGAATCGCTGCGCAACCTCGAGAAGCTCGAGGGCCTCGAGCCCCACTGGATCAAGATCCACACCCTCGAGAACGAGGGTGATGCCGTGTTCCGCGAGGCGGTGGCGGATCTCTTCGCCCACTCCACCGACCCGGTCGAGATCATCAAGTGGAAGGACATTCACGGGCTCATCGAGGTCGCGATCGACCGCTGCGAAGACGTTGCGAACATCGTCGAGATGATCGTGGTGAAGCACAAGTAATGGAGACCGGGACCATCATCGTCATCGCGGTCGTCGTCCTCGGGCTCATCTTCGAGTTCGTCAACGGCTTCCACGACGCGGCGAACGCGATCGCGACGGTCGTCGCGACGCGCGTCCTGACCCCGCTCCAGGCGACGCTCATGGCCGGCGTGCTCAACCTCGCGGGCGCCCTCGCGGGAACGGCGGTCGCCGCCACCGTGGCGAAGGGCATCGTCGACAGCACCAAGGTCACCCAGGATCTCGTGCTGGCAGCACTGGTCGCCGCCATCATCTGGGACCTCATCACCTTCTATGCCGCGCTACCGACGTCCTCCAGCCACGCATTGATCTTCGCGATCATCGGCGCGGCCGTCTCGGTCCACGGCTGGGACGTCGTCATCGTTCCTGGGGTCCAGAAGACGAGCGCGGCGATCATCATCTCACCGACGATCGCGCTCATCGTCGCGTACCTGCTCATGCTCGGGCTGTACTGGCTCCTCCGGAACGCGACTGCGCACTGGGTCAATCGGTTCTTCGGCAAAGCGCAGATCCTTTCCAGCGCCTGGATGGCGTTCACCCACGGTGGCAACGACGGCCAGAAGACCATGGGCATCATCTCGCTCGCCCTCTTCGCCGGCGGCATGCTCGGCGGCCAGCCCGCCGGGTTCATCCCCGACTGGGTGAAGGTCGCCTGCGCCATCGCCATCGGCGTCGGCACGATGACCGGCGGCTACCGGATCATCAAGACCATGGGCATGCGCATCACGCTCTTGAAGCCGGTGAACGGCTTTGTCGCCGAGACCACCGCCGGCGCGGTCATCGAGGTCGCAACGCGGCTCGGCATCCCGATCTCCACGACCCACGCGATCTCAGGTGCGATCCTTGGCGTCGGCGCGACGCGCCGGCTATCCGCGGTCCGCTGGGGCATCGCCGGACGCATCGTCTCGGCGTGGATCCTGACCATCCCCGGCTGCTTCATCTTCGGCTGGATCGCAGCCTCGGTGATGCGTGCCGCCGGACTGCACGTCTAGCGACCAGTGGTCCGCGCGGGGCGGCTGCGGCCGGCCCCGTTGCGCGGCGGCGCTAGCGGGTGCCGGCCAGCGCCGGCAGGTCGAACAGCTGCTCGAGGGATCCGATGACGTGGTCGGGCGTCGCATCGCCGGTCGCGCCGGCCACATCCGCCTGGTCGGTCAGGCCCGTCGTGATCAGGACCCCGACCGCACCGACCTTGTGGGCGGCGACGATGTCGTACTCGGGCGCGTCGCCGACCACGACGACCGGGCCGGCCTCCGCGCCGGCGCGCCGGATCGCCTCGTGAAAGAGGA
>DATCPY010000077.1:0-7642 GCA_036569845.1 Candidatus Limnocylindria bacterium
GAGCGTCGTGAATGGATGGCCCGTGGGGACTGGACATTTCAACATGATCGAAGCGCCGATCCAGGTCAACGACATGATTGAGCAGTTCGTCGGCAAGTACGTGACGCGGGGGACAGGAAACGAGGACGCCGTCGCTGTGCCGAGTCTCGTGTCGAGCGATCCGAGGGCAAACCGCGGAAGCCCTAGCTCGACGTGATCGACGCGTATCGGCCTGACATTTGGCATGACTTCTTCGTCGTCACGGGTAGCGCCGCAGCCGCGCTGGCCGGCTTGGTCTTCGTCGCGGTCACGCTGCACCTCCGCGCCATCGCAGGGCACATCGGACATCGCCATCGCGCGCGCACGATCCTCGCGTCGCTCGGACAGATTCTGATTGCCTCGCTCATCGTGCTCATCCCGACGTTGGATCATGTGGGCGCCGGGGTGGCGCTCGTCATTGTGACCGGCTGGCTTCTGTACGCGACGCTGAAAAGTACGGTCCAGATTGCTCCGGTGCTGCGGCGCTGGCGCGGCGACCCGATCGCACGCACGATCGCGATCCGGACGACGATCGGCGATCTGTCAATGGTCATGGGATTTGGCGGTGCCATCGGCGTCGTCGCGGGCTACGGTCCCGGGCTCTCCTTCGTCGGAGCGGACATGGTCGTTCGATTCGGCTTGGCCATCGCAGGAGCGTGGCTCCTCATCGTGGCCGTCAGCGAGGAGCCGCCAGACATCCCGACGCGGCCCTGAAGTGCACCTGAGGCAGGCCCCGGGCCAAGCGATCGCAGCGGGTCACTATTGCAGAGAAGCGGTTCGTCGAGAAGCGGTCCCCACAGCAGATAAGCGCGCTGCGCAGAACCAGCATCGCGTAGCGACCAACAACGACGCAGTCTGTAGCCCGGAGGGGATTCGAACCCCTGACCTCTTCCTTGAAAGGAAATGGCTGCAGAGAAGCGACCTAGAAGTATCTGCAACGCGAATCATTCAGAAATCGCGGCGAACTGACGTGCCGGACGGACCAAACCGCGCGTCAGAAAAGCGACCGAGCGTCGAAACGATCGAGGCCTCAGCCCTCAGCGGGTTCCCCGCGCACGCTGGGCGGCTAGGCTAGACGACCGACGCGTCGGTCGCCAGTATTCGCCAACATGGCCCTCGATATCGTGCGCCTACGACGCGAGACCGCCGGCTGCGAGGACTTCATCCACTTTGATAACGCCGGCGCGGCACTCATGCCGGACGCCGTGTACACGACGGTCATCGATCATCTGGCGCGCGAGCGGCACCGGGGCGGCTACCGAGCAGCGGAGGACGCCGGCGCGGACGTGCAACGCGTCTACGCATCCGCAGCGCGGCTGCTCGACTGCCGAGCCGACGAGATCGCCATCGTCGAGAACGCCACACGGGCCTGGGACATGGCGTTCTACGCGATACCGTTCAGCGAAGGCGACCGGATCCTGACCGCCCGATCCGAGTACTGCAGCAACTACATCGCGATGACGCAGGTCTGCCAGCGCACCGGCGCGCGGCTAGAAGTGATCCCCGACGACGACTCGGGCCAAGTCTCCATCGAAGCGCTGGAGCGGGCGTTGGATCGATCGGTGAAGCTGATCGCTCTCACGCACGTGCCGATGACCAGTGGCCTCGTGAACCCAGCGGCTGCCGTCGGCCGCGTCGCGCGGGCGGCGGGCATCCCGTTCTTGCTCGACGCCTGCCAATCGGTGGGTCAGCTCCCCGTGAGCGTCCGCGACATCGGCTGCGACATGCTCGCGGCCACATCACGGAAGTACTTGCGCGGTCCGCGCGGCGTCGGCCTGCTCTATGTTCGTCGCGAGCTCGCAGAGCGGCTGGAGCCGCCTTTCATTGATTACCAAGCAATCGACTCCGAGCGCTGGAAGGCGCCAGGGCCATACGTCCTGCGGGACGGTGCGCGACGCTTTGAAAACTGGGAGACGAACTACGCGGGCAAGCTCGGGCTAGGTAGTGCGATCGACTATGCACTCGCCCTCGATCTCGAGCAGACATACCCGGTCGGGCAAGGCCTCGGAGCGGAGTTGCGCTCCCGCCTCGAGGAGATCCAAGGTGTGCGAATCCACGACCGAGGCAACGAGCTGTGCGGAATCGTGTCGTTCACTATGGAAGGTCGCGGACCCAACGACATCGCGCGTGCGCTCGCCTCGCGATCCATCAACGTGAGCGCGTTGGGCGCCCTTGGGACCCCACTCGATCTTCCCGAGCGGGGGCTCGCGGACGGGATCGTGCGCGCCTCGGTCCACTACTACAACACGATGGATGAAGTGGAATCGTTCTGTTCGACGATCGCCGAGATCCAATCGACTCGGTAGCCCGGATGGGATTCGAACCCATGACCTCTTCCTTGAAAGGGAAGCGCCCTAGACCGCTAGGCGACCGGGCCGTGTAGACATCGATTATCCGCTCCTATGCTCCGGCGGTGCCGCCGCAGTTCAAGACGATCATCGAGCCGTTCCGCATCCATTCGGTCGAGCCGCTGCGACTGACGACCGAGGACGAACGCCACACGAAGATCCGCGAGGCGGGCTTCAACCTCTTCAACCTCCACGCGGAGGACGTGCTCATCGACTTCCTCACCGATTCGGGCACTGGCGCGATGTCCCGCGATCAATGGGCGGCCATCCAGCACGGCGACGAGAGCTACGCCGGCTCGCCATCGTGGTTCAAGTTCCTCGCGGCGGTCCAAGAGCTCTTCCCGTTCACCCATGTCATCCCGACGCACCAGGGCCGTGCCGCCGAGCGGATCCTCTTTTCCGCGATCGCGGGCCCCGGCAAGGTGATCCCGAACAACACCCACTTCGACACGACCCGCGCGAACATCGAAGCCACCGGCGCCGAAGCGGTCGACCTCGTCATCCCCGAAGGCCGGCAGGCCGGGCTGGTGCATCCGTTCAAGGGCAACATGGATCTGGCCGCGCTCGACGCACTGCTCGTGGCTCGCGCAAGAGACGTTCCCGTGGTGATAGTCACCATCACGAACAACTCGGGCGGCGGGCAGCCGGTATCGCTCGAGAACCTGCGGGGCGTCCGAAAGATCTGCGATCGCCATCACGTGCCGATGTTCCTCGACGCCTGCCGGTTCGCCGAGAACGCCTGGTTCATCAAGACCCGCGAGAAGGGCTACGCCGACAAGGCCGTGCCGGACATCGTTCGCGAGATGGCCGCGCTCGCCGATGGCATGACGATGAGCGCGAAGAAGGATCCGATGGGCAACATCGGCGGCTGGCTCGCGATGAACGACGATGCGCTCGCCGAGAAGTGCCGGAACCTGCTCATCCTCACCGAGGGCTTCCCCACCTACGGCGGCCTCGCCGGCCGCGATCTCGAGGCCATCGCCCAAGGGCTGAAGGAGTGCGTCGAGCCGGACTACCTCCGGTACCGCATCCGCTCGACCGAGTACCTCGCCGACGCGATCGAGCGCGCCGGCGTGCCGATCGTGAAGCCGGCCGGCGGCCACGCCGTGTACATCGACGCGGGAACGATGCTCGCCCACATCCCGCCGCTCGCGTACCCCGCGCAGGCGCTGTCGATCGCGCTGTATGAGGCCGGCGGGATCCGCACGGTCGAGATCGGCACCGTGATGTTCGGCCGCCATCCCGACGGGACCGAGTCGCCGGCCGCGATGGAGCTCGTGCGGATGGCGATCCCCCGCCGCACGTACACCCAGAGCCATATCGACTACGTGATCGAGGTCGTGGGTGAGGTCGCGCGACGGGCGGCATCGTTGCGCGGCTACAAGATCGTCTCCGAGCCGCCGCAGCTGCGGCACTTCACCGCCCGCTTCGCGCCGCTCTAGCTGACTTAGACCACTCCAATGATCCGCGCCACGGCGCGGAGCGACGAACGGGTCTTGGGGTCGGCCCGCGACGCTGCCCGTTCGATGACCCGTAGCGCGCGCGGCACGTTGAGGTCGTCCTCGAGCGCGGCCAGCGCATCGCGCGTGTCGCGGTCGCGCCCGATCGGGCCGATCGGGCCGCGGCCGAGCGCATCGCCCAGCGCTTTCGCCCGCAACCGCGCGCGGTCGAGCAGCGCCTCGTCGTGGTCGAACGGCTTCCGGTAGTGACGGTCCAGCAGGTACAGCCGCAGCGCGCGTGGATCGGTCGTCTTCAGCGCGTCGCGGACGAAGACCATGTTGCCGTCGGATTTCGACATCTTCTTGCCCCCGAGCAGCATCGGCGCCACGTGCGTCCAGGTGCGCGCGAACGGACGCTTCCGCGTCGCGGTCTCCGACTGCGCGATCTCGTTCTCGTGATGCGGGTACACGAGGTCCGAGCCTCCGCCGTGAAGGTCGATCCGCTCGCCGAGGTGGCGGCGGATCATCGCCGAACACTCGAGGTGCCAGCCGGGGCGGCCGCGGCCCCAGGCGCTCGGCCACGTCGGCCCATCGTCGACGAAGCGCCACAGCGCGAAGTCGCGCGGATCGCGCCGTCCGGGATCCTCGAGCTTCGCATCGTCCTGTCCAGCGAGGATGCGCTTCATGGCCGCGACGGAGAGGCGTGACAGCTCGCCGTACCGGGTCGCTTTCGCGACCGGGAAGTAGATCCCGCGGGGCAACGCGTAGGCCGCATCGCGGCGCTCGAGATCGCGGATGAGCGCGAACATCGCCTCGAGCTCTTTGGTCGCGTGGCAGATGACGTCCGGCCGCCGCCAGCCCAGCCGCTTCATGTCGGCGAGGTACGCCCGCTCCTCCCGCGTGCCGAGCTCGCGCCAGCCGACCTTGTCGCGCGCCGCGCGCTGCAGGATCGACTCGTCGATGTCGGTGACGTTCTGAACGTATCGGACCGGGTGCCCGGTCGCCTCGAGAAGCCGCACGATGACGTCGAATGTGAGGAACGTGCGGGCGTGGCCGAGGTGCGTCGTGTCGTATGGCGTCACCCCGCAGACGTACATCGTGAATTCGCGGCCGCGCGCGCGGACGGGCGCGATCGAGCGGCGGCGGGTGTCGTAAAGGCGGAGCACGCGCTCCGGACGATATCCTCGCGACAGGTGCTCCGTCTGCCCGACGAACACGACGTGCTCGCGACGCTCGAGCGCGTCGCATCGCCCGCGACGGCGCCGTATCACGAGTGGCGCGCGCTCGACGCGATCGCCGCGGAGCTGAAGCGGATCGGCCTCGTGCCGAATCGCGACCGCTACGGCCAGCTGTCGGTCCACCTGGCGCGCGGACCGGCGAAACGAGCGCTGGCGTTCGTCGCCCACACCGATCACCCTGGCTTCGAGGTCGTCGAGGTCGGTGGCACGCGTGGGCTCGCGCGATTCCGTGGCGGCATCGATGCGAAGTACTTCACGGGAGTGTCGATCCCGCTCATCGTGCACCGCGATGGCCTGGCCGATGGCATGCGCGCGACGGGCACCGGGTACGTCAACGACCCCGTGCTTCCCGACTGGTCGGCGGGCTACTGCGAGATCGAGCTCGCCGCCGGGGCGGCTCGTCCCCTGGCCGTCGGCGACTGGGCGGTGCTCGACCTGCCGGCGTTCGAGCGCCGCGGCAATGAGCTCTTTCTCCGCAGCGCCGACGATCTGGCCGGGTGCGCGCTGATCATCTCGACGCTGCACGCGCTCCGCGATGAGACACGCCCGTTCAGCATGCACGCGGTCTTCACCCGGGCCGAGGAACCGGGCCTGTTCGGCGCGCGCCTCGTCGCCGAGGACGCCAGCATCCCGAAGGACGCATACATCGTGTCGGTCGAGGCGAGCAACTCGCGGTACGCGCCCGCGGGCGGCGGCATCGTCGTGCGCGCGGGCGATTACCACAACACCTTCAGCAACGAGGCCGAGCGCTATCTGCGCGTCGCGCAGGAGCGGCTCGCCGAACGGGGCGTCGCCACGCAACGGCGGCTGCTGCCCGGCGGCACGTGCGAAGCGTCGGCGTTCGTGCGGCTCGGCTGGGTCGCGACGGGCATCGCGCTGCCGAACACCGGCTATCACAACGCCGGCGCCGATGGCTCTTTGGTGCCGGAGATGATCCGCATCGAGGACGTCGTGTCGGGGATCGCGCTTTCGGCGGAGGCCGCGGTCGCCGCGGGCGCCGATGAGGCGGAATCGTGGTGGCCAGATGTGGAGACCGTTCCCTCGGAAATTCGCGAACGGCTCGCTCGCTCGGCCACTGTCCACAACAAGGATGTATCGGCCTCTTGACGCGACAACGCGCGGGTGTAGAACAGAAGACGGAGCTCCATCCCGCGACCGACGATCGCATCGGAGGTCACATGGTTCGGATCCATCTTCGCTACGAGGTCCTCGAAGTCGATCGATGACGCCCCCGGCGGAAGGGGGCCTGGTCATCGGGGACGCCGGCCACGAAGCGCAATAGCCGAGACCACCGTCAAAGGTGTCTCCCACACACGGCCGGAGCTTCCGGTCAGCACTTTGACATGGAGCGGCGTTCCCGCGAAGCCCTGAGTGTCTGCAAGATCACAGAGGCCCTCGCTCGGCGAGGGCTTCTGTTGTCTAGGCTCACGATCGGATGGACGAGGCGTTCGAGACCGAGTGGCAATGGTTCCGGCGCTCCATCCGCGACTCACTTCTCCGCCCGCGCCGGTTCGCCCGCAGCCTCGCCCGCGAGCATTACGGGCTGGCCGGCGTCCTGGTCGCCCTCGTCGCCGGCGTGTGCTTCTCGGTCTCGGTCGACGCCAGTCTCGTGGCGAGCAAGGGCCTCGATCCCGCGAGCTACGTCCCGCGCATCGTCACGGACGCCGTGCTCCTTGGGGTGCGGGTCGCGATCGTCGCGGCGGTCATGGCCGGCACGGCCTACCTCGTCGCGCGCGCGCTCCGCCGCACCGAGCTCAGCATGGACCAAGCGTTCACTGCGGTGGCCTTCGCGTTCACGCCGCTCCTCTTGACGCCGATCCTCGCCCTGGTGCTGGTCGTGCTGCCGAGCACGCTCGTCATCATCGCGATCCTTGCAGCCGTCCTCGTCCTTCGGATCCTCTACGCGCTGGTCGAGAACCTCCGCTCGCTCGTGCCGCTCGCCGTCGCGTTCGCGGCCGTCGTCGTCGTCGTCGCGAGCGTCCCGCTGATCCTCGCCGACCAGGTCACCCGGATGGAGTTCGTCGCCCTCGGCTACGCGCCGCAGCTGGCGTCGGAGATCGTCGCGTCGCCGATCGCCGGTGACACATTCGTCTTCAAGGGCGAGGGCTACGAGCTCACGCTGCCGGCGCGCTGGAAGAGCGTCCCGCTGGGCCTACCGGATCAGATCGGCCGCTTCGAGACCGCGACCGACGTCCTCATCGTCATGCGGCTTCGCGGCAACGCGTTCCTCACCCTCGACGGCTACGCGGAGGGGGCCGCCGTGCCCTGGCGGCGCGGCCTCGCGGAGACCGGTGGCTTGCTGTTCGGATCGGGCTCGACGCGGGTGGTCGAGCGGACCCGCGACATGCTCCTCGTGGACGACGTGTATCGCGGCTCGGTCGATGGCCGTCCGGAGCTCCTCCGGCAGTTCACCACCGCGGCCGGGAACGCCGGGATCGCCCTGCAATTCCGGTTCATCGAGCCCGCCGATGCGCAGCCCGTCCTCGCCGAATCCGCCGCGATCGCGGCGTCATGGCACGCGCTAGGACGTTGAGCTGAGCGCGACCTCGCGGACCCAGCCGTCACGGACGCGGAAGGCCCGGAGCTCGGGTGCGGCGTC
>DATCPY010000078.1:0-13857 GCA_036569845.1 Candidatus Limnocylindria bacterium
ACGTGGCTCTGCACCGCCTGCGCGATCGCGATGAGGTGGCGGTTGCCGGCCTCGTGGCCGTAGCGGTCATTCACATCCTTGAGCGAGTCGCTGTCGATCACGAGCAGCGACAGCGGCCGTCCGCCACGCTTCGCGCGCTCGATCTCCTCGTGGAGCCGGGCGCGGAAGTGGCGGCCGTTGTACACGCCGGTGAGCTCATCGGTGACCGAGAGCCGCCGAACGGCCTCGTGTGCCGCCGCGGCCGAGATCGCGAGCGATGCCTGGCTCGCGAGCGTCTGCGCGAAGCGGTAGTGCTCCGACGTGAACGCGTTCACACCCATCTTCACCGCGCGAATGACCCCGAGGAGCCGCTGATCGGCGACGAGCGGAACGACGATCGCGGACTTGCGATCGAGCGGGACGCCGGCCACCGGCACGACGCGCTCGTCGGCGACCGCATCCGCGATCAGTGCCGGCTCGCGATGCTCGGCGGTCCACCCGACGATCCCCTCGCCGAGCTTCACCTTCGTCCCGCGGACCGTGGTCTCATAGTCCGGCGAGTAGTAGCGCGGGTCGAACACCATGGTCGCGACCTCGAGCCACTGAGTGTCCTCGTCCCAGAGGAACACGGCGGTCGAGTCCGCGGTCGTGACGCGTTGGAACGCATCGACGATCGTTTGGAGCGTGCCGTCGCGGTCGAGCTGCGCGGCGTGCCGGGCCACCTCGTTCACGGCCTGCAGCTCGGCGATGTCGCTGCGGCGCGAGGTGTGCTCGCGCGCGTGCATGAGCGCCAGCGATACGAGCCCGGCGAACGCGGAGAGCAGCCGCTCGTCCTGCAGGGAGAACGCGTCGGTCTTGGGGCTCTGCACTGTCAGCACGCCGAGCAGGTCCCCGCGCGCGATGAACGGCACGCAGATCTCCGATCGGGCCGTCGTGGTGACCGCGATGTAGCGCGGATCGGACTGCACGTCGCCGACGTTGACGACGCTCCGTGACCGGGCGCAGGCACCGGTCAGACCGCGCTCGATGCTCATCCGGTAGTTCGTGACGGCCGGGTCGTCACTGCCCTCGCCCGCGGCGGCAGCGGAGTGCAGCTCGTTCTTCTCGGGATCGAACAGCAGCACGTAGCGGATCGCGTAGCCGAACTGCTCGCCGAGGATCTCGGTCGTTTGGGCGAGCACGCTCGCCTCGTTCGTCGCCGCGTTCAGCAGCGACTCAGCGGCGCGCATGAGCAGGGACAGCTCGTTCGCCCGTGGGGTCATTAGTGCCATGTCACAAACCTTACGTGCGGCGGTGCGGCTCGAGCCTTCCGCGCGAGGGAGTACGGACGTCCTAGTGCACGAGCCGTGCGGGGACACCCGCTAGGGGGAGAGTCCGCACGGTCTTCCCCGATCTTCCATCCAGCACCAAGAGCTGGGCCGGATCGCGCTTCGCCATGACGATCTCGTCGCCGCCGGCCAACGGTCCGCAATCGGTCCCGACCGGAGCGCTCTTCAGATCGGTGCCGACGACGTAACGGCGGACTGCCGTGCCGAACGTCGTGCATAGGTGGATCGTCCCGTCGGCGCTCGCGACCGCTTGCAGACCGATGAAGAGCTGCTGGCGCCCGAGGCCCTGCGGGAACGGCGCCTGGAGCGCGATGTCGCTCCAGTGCAGCGGATCGGTCACCACGTAGACCCGCAGGCCCGCGCCGCCGCCGAACCCGCCATCGAACGCGACGATCCCGGTCCGCTCGGCGCTGATCCGGAACGCGGTAGGCGCGACGAGCGAGCCACGCGGAAGGGCGAGACGGGACGTCACGGCGCGGGTGTTCACGTCGATGAACGCGACCTGCAGCCGCTGCGGATCGCCGAGCGGAACGAGCAGCGCGCTGCCGCGGAGGACGGCCGGCCCGGCCGTCATCGGGAAGATGATCGGATCGGCGGCCTTCTTCGTCGCAAGATCGATGGGCACGACCGAGCTCTGGATGTTCGTGACCGTCACCGCGAAGAGCGTGCGGCCATCAGCGGTCGGGACGAGCGAGACGATGGCGGGGCCGCCCAGGTCCACGGCTCCGAACTGCGACCCGGTGGTCGCGTCGAGCAGCACGATCTTCCCGCCATCGAGCCCGACGTACAGCGAGCGCCGGTCCGGTGACAGCGCCATCGCCGTGATCCGGCCACCGGCGTCGAACAGCTGGCGCGTGCCGGCTGTCAGGTCGATCGCCTCGATCTCCTGCGCATCGGTCTCGTCGGTGCTGCGCGAGATGGCCACGAAGACCACCGAGCGTGCCGCCGTCGGGGGCGCGAGCGGGCCGAGGCCGAGTACGTACGCGACCCCGGCCGCGAGGAGCAACAGGACGAGGACGCCGAAGGCGATGAGCGGTCGGCGCACTACAGCCTCAGTATGGAGAGCGCCAGTGGACGACCGCGTGATCGTGACCCGTGAGCCGTTCAACGCGGAGACGCGGCTCGACTTGCAGGACGGACCGATCACCCCATCGGCCCGCCACTACGTCCGCAGCCACTTCGCCTTCCCCGATCCCCCGCCCGCGATCGCGATCGGCGGCGCGGTCCGCACACCGCGTTCCATCTCGCTCGCCGAGCTGCGCGAGCTACCCGCGCGGACCGCCGCGGTGACCCTCGAGTGCGCGGGCAACGGTCGGTCGTTCCTGCGGCCGCCGGCGCCCGGCGAGCAGTGGCAGCTCGGAGCGGTGAGCACCGCGGAGTGGACGGGGGTATCCCTTCGCTCGCTCCTCGAGCCGGCCGGCCTCTCGGCAGCGGTCATCGAGATCCTCTTCCGTGGCGCCGACGCGGGCACCCCGGCTGGGACGACCGCCCGCATCACGTACGAGCGATCGCTGCCGCTGGACCGCGCGCTCGCCGACGACGTGCTCGTCGCGTACGCGATGAACGGCGCGCCGATCCCGCCGGAGCACGGTGCGCCGACCCGGCTGATCGTGCCGGCGTGGTACGGGATGGCCTCGGTGAAGTGGCTCGCGGAGATCGTCGCCTTGGAGCGGCCGTTCACCGGCTTCTATCAGTCGGAGCGCTACGTCGTCGGCGACCGGCCGCTGCGCCAGATGCGGCCGCGAGCGGTGATCGCCGGGCCGCTGGGCGACGTCCCCGCCGGAGCGACGACGATGCGCGGGTATGCCTGGTCCGGTCGCGGGGGCATCACGCGCGTCGAGATCTCCACGGACGGCGGCGCGACCTGGCGCGACGCGACGCTCGGCCCGCAGGCCTCCCCGGCCGCGTGGCGGGAGTGGCGCAGCGAGTGGAGCGCAACGCCCGGCGAGCATCAGCTCCTCGCGCGCGCGACCGACGCGAGCGGCGAGGCGCAACCGCAGACGCAGCGTCGCGACCCGCTCGGCTATGAGAACAACGCGGCCCAGCCGGTGCGGGTCTATGCGCGCTGACGGCGTCGAGGCCACCGCGATCGGAGCGGCCGAAGAGGGCCGTCGTCGCCCAGGAGAACGCGAGGCTTAAGACGCGGCCGAGCTGACGTCCAGCGAACGCGAAGATCGCGCCGATAGGGAGCATGCGCCGGGGTGTCCCAGGAGCCATGCCGCCACGTCGTCGATCACCGCCTGCGCGCCCGCGATATTGGATTCGGCGCCCGAGTGCGGGTTCAGCTGCGTGCCGTCGACGCCGTCGGCGACGCGCCCGGCCGCTCGGTCGTAGACCGGTCTCTTCGCGGGATTGCGTCCGTCGAACCAGGCGCGCGCGTCGCGCGACGCCGCCGCGTACCGCGGGTCGCCGGTGACCTCGGCCAACCGGCCCAGCGAGAATGCCGCGGAGGCTGCCCCGTACGGCTGGACCATCGGGAGATCGAAACCGGCCGCGACGAGCGGCACGAGGTACGCGTCCGCGCTGCGGCGCGCGAGGTCGATGAGATCGCGGCGGTCGAGCGCCGCGCCCGCTGTCGCGAGCACGCCTTCCTGGATGTGCCCCCACAGATGTGGCTCGGTGGCATCGTGCGCGTCGAGCAGCACGTCTCCGCGACGCTGCGACGCGATGTCGTCGCACCAGCGCGCGATGTCGGCGCGTGAGTCCCCGGCGTCGAGCGCCGCGAGGATCTGCACCGCGCGCGCATCTGATCCGACGGGCCGTTCATCGAATGAGGCTTTCGCCCGCTCGTAGTCGGCGCGCGCGCGCTCGTCGCCGAAGACGCGCCACACCTTCGCCATTCCGCGAGCGCCTCGGGCCTGCCAGAACGACGCGCCGTCTGCCTGCGAGGTGATCCCGTCGGTATTGCGAACGCCGGTCCAGTCGAGCACGAAGTTCACGAAGCGCCCGTCGTCCTGCTGCATCCAGCGGCAGAACGCGAGCAGCCCTTCCACCCAGTCACGCGCGACCGGGAGCTTGGTCTGCTCCCAGAGATCGCTCCATAGAACGAGCGCTCGCGCCGCGTCGTCGATGCAGGCGACGCCCTCGACCCCACTTTCGCGGGCGCCGAAGTGCTCGCCGGTCTCATCCGCGTAGATCGCGAGGCCGAACGCACGCTGGTCGTCGAGCTCGAGCGGTCGCGCCAGGGCCGCGAGACGGGTCAGCATGGCTCGAGGCTGTCGAGGATCTCCTGGACATCGAAGTCCGCGGCAGCGACGACCGAGTCCGCGGCGCCGTAGTACAGCCGGATGTGGTCGCGATGCGCGTCGAGCCGGATGTGCCCGCAGGAGAAGACCGTGTCGTTGAACAGCCCGGTGGTCTCGTAGACCTCGGTCGGCTTGAGGATCGGCTTCGGCGAGCGCGCGATGACCTTGCGCGGATCGTCGATATCCATCAGCAGTGCGCCCATCGCGTAGGTCGTGTTCCGGTCGACGCCGTGGTACAGCTCGAGCCAGCCCCGCTCGGTGCGGAACGGGACCGCTGACGCGCCGGTCCGGAGCTCGTCCCAGCGCTCCCAGCGCGGCATCGCGAGCGGCTCGTGGCCACCCCACTCCTTCATGTCGTCGGAGAACGCGATCCAGATGCCGAAGATCCGCGCGAACGACTGCGGCATGGGCCGCGTGAGCGCCACGTACTTGCCGCCGATCTTCTCGGGGAAGATCACGACATCCTTGTGGTCGGGCAGCAAGATGACGCCCTTCCGGTCGAAGGTGATGAAGTCCGCCGTCACAGCGAGGCTCGTCGTGATCCCCCAGCGCGACACCGAGACGTAGGTCACGTGGAACATGCCGTCGATGAACGTGATCCGGGGGTCCTCGACGCCGTACTCCTCGAGCGCGACCAGTGGCCCGAGGGCCACGTGCGGCTCGACCGTGAAATGCACGCCATCGCGCGAGCGCGCGACACGCAGATGCGAGATCTGCGCGAGGAAGTCCTGGTACCCCTCGTTGACCATGCGCAGTGAGCCGGTCGAGTTCTGGTAGCGGATGGACCGCGGATCGCGGAGATCCAGACCCGGAAGGTCCTTCGGGATGTAGACGACGCGCACGGACGGCGGCTCCGTGGAGGCGTCCATGTAGGCCATACCGATGACGTCGTCCTTCGTGTACTGATGCGGCAGCGGCTTCTGCACCGGGTGCGGCCCACTGAAGTCCAACGTGAACGCCCCCGGCGGCAGGTCCACATCGGTGCGCGGGCGCTCGGCGACCCGCAGCAGCAGGATGACCTCGTCCTCGAGTACGGCCGCGGCGGCGTTGAACACCGACACGACCTCAAGCGCGGCCTGCGACGGCGGCACGTCCTTCGCTGAGAGGAGCGGGTTCTGGGCGAGACGCTTGCCGAGGTCCACCCGTTCGGCGGTCCTCAAACGGCGACGAGCGGCCCCTGGGCCCCGTTGGCCTGGGGCTCCAGGACGTGCTGGGTCAGCGCGAGCACGCGCCGCCCGACGGCCGGCCACGCGGTCTGCCGCCCGTACGCGTAGGCGCGGCGCTCGAGCCGCTGCTTCAGCTCTGGGTCGCCGAGGATCCGCTGCACCGCGGCGGCGATGGCCGGCGCGTCGCGGAAGGGCACGACGATGCCGCGCTCGTCGGCCAACGCTTCGATCGCGTGCAGGTAGGGCGTGGACACGATCGCCTTCCCCGCCCCGAGCGCATACGCGAGCGTGCCACTCGTGATCTGGTTCGGATCCAGATACGGCGTCACGTAGACGTCGGTCGCGAGAAGGTAGCCAACGATGTCGCGCTGGGCGAGGTATTCGTTCACGAAGCCGATGTGGCCGGTCATGCCGCGGTCTTCGGCGGCGCGCTCGAGCGTGTTGCGATACGTCTCGCCCTGCTGTTTCAACAGCTCGGGGTGGGTCTGGCCGACGATGAGATACAGGGCGTCGGGGTGGCGCTCCACGATGGCCGGCATCGCCTCGATGACGAACTCGAGGCCCTTCCGGGGATCGACGAGGCCGAAGGTCGAAATGATGGTGCGGCCCTCTACGCCGAGCTTCGTCTTCAGCCGGTGGCGTCCGGTCGGCTCGATGGCCGGCATCCCATGCGGGATCACGACCGGCGTCTTCGTGATGCCGTAGTCGGAGACGAGGAGGCGCGCCGCAGTGTGGGCCATCACGATGACCTCGTTGCTGCGCGATGCGATGAGCCGCACGGCATCGCGCATCGACTCCGACGGACTCGGCGGGACGCTGTGCAGCGTCACCATGACCGGTTTGCGCAGCTCTTGGAGGAACGGCCGGAGGTGATCCTCGTAGACGCCATCCTTCCAGACCCCGTAGAGCCCGAACTCGTGTTGGATGTTCACGACGTCAATGTTCGACGCGTTGAGCAGGGCTGCGGCAGAGCGGTACGACTCCGGCTCCCGCTGCCTGATGCGGCTCTTGACCTCGGGGCCGTACGCGCGGGCGCTGTTGGGCTCATCGATCGCGACGACCGAGCAACGGACCGTCGGGTCGGCCGCTTTCACAGCGGCCATGACGTCCGCGGTGAACGTCGCAATGCCGCAGCGACGAGGAATGGACGATGAGACGAATGCGATCCGCATGCTGACCATGCTAAATGTCAGTGGGCGCTTGCTTGTCAACCGCGCGCGGTCGGACTCCGTTGCGCTTTCGACTCTTGCTCGAGCACCACCTCGCCCGGACCGGGCGCATCTGCCTCCAGTGGACCGCCACGGCCGATCGCGCCGGGCAGCTCGATCTCGGAGACGACATCCGTGTCCTGACTCGTCGGGATCCGCTCGTCGACGCTCTTGCTCTTCCGTTCCGCGGTCTCGAGATCGTCCGATTCGCGCGCGGTCGACTTGTCGGCTGGCATGGCTGACCTCCCTTATCGGCAGGCCGGTACTGGAGCATTCGCTGTGCCGCTCTAGCGGATGCCCGCGACCCCCAAGAGGCCGGGGAGGATCGAGCCGAAGAACGTCCCGGCGATGGCCGCGCCCGCGACCAGCACGAGGATCTCGAGCCCGGAGATGATCGGATTCCGTTTCGTGAGCCGCGCCTTCCACACCCCGACGCCGAACATCACGACCGCCGAGAGCGCGATCGAGATCCAGAGTGCGGACCGCACGGGTAGGAGGAAATACGGGACCAGGGGCACGAGCGCCGCGACGAAGAACGCGCCAGCCAGGATGAGCGCGCCCTGCAGCGGCGACCCGCCCTCCTCGATGGTGAGACCGAGCTCCTTCTCGACCATCGTGCGAAGAAGGACATTCGGATGCCGGGCGAGCTCGGCCGCGATCCGTCGCGACGCGTCCTCCGACATGCCTTCGCGCTCGAACATGTAGGCGACCTCGGCCTCGGCCTCCCCCGGCCGCTCCGCGACCTCAGCCCGTTCGGCCGCGATCTGGGCCAGGAAGATCTCCCGCTGGCTCTTCGACGACATGAATTCGCCGGCGCCCATCGAGAAGACCTCCGCCAGGGTCGCCGCGATGCCGCTGATGAGGACGGTGTACGTGTCGCTCGACGCCGCGGCGACGACGCTCACGACCGCGAGGATGCTCGTCACGCCGTCCTGCAGACCGAACACGACCTCGCGGACCTCGGCGAGGAGGTTCGCCTCCTTGCGCTCGTCTTCGAGGTGTGCCTTGACCCACGCCTTGTCGTGGAATGGACGTTCCGCCGTCGACTGCTCCATCAGATGACCCGGCCCGGTCCGCCGCCGTCCGCCTCGAGCGGCAGGCCGGCGCCGCGCCACGCCGTGACGCCACCCTCGAGGTTCTCGACCGCGTATCCAAGCGTTCGCAAGCCGCGAGCCGCGGCCTCGCTCCGATTCCCGTGCCGGCAGATGGCGAGGATGGTCTTGTCCTTCGGCACCTCGGCCAGGCGGCTACGCAGCTCGCCGAGCGGGACATGCTGCGAGCCCGCGATGTGCCCGGCCTGCCATTCGTCGGGCTCACGCACGTCGAGCAGGTGGAGGTCCGTGCGCGCCCTCGCGTCCTCGGGGGTCATAGCAAGAATTCTGCGTCAGGCTGGCCGGCCATGTTCCCCCCAATGTTCCCCCCAATGTTCCCCTTGGAGCGCCTCGAGCCCGTTCCCGAAACGCCATACTGCGTGGAGGACGCCGTCAAGGAGCGCTAAGGGAGGGACCGCATGCGCGAGCCGTATCCGCTGGCGCTCATCCCCCTCTTCCCACAGTTCCTCCAGCGTCGCCGCGCGAAGAGCGACTTCACCTTGCGGGCCATGGAACGCCTCGGGCTGGACCGCCCCGCGTATTTCTTCGCGATGGATCTCGGCATCCAGGATCCGCGTGGCGCGCTGCCGAAGGACGTCGGCAACAGCGCCTATCGCACGACCGATGCGCAGCTCGCCACGGTCGCGGCGGCCGGCGAGTCGGTCGGGCTGCTCGTGTGGCGCGATGGCCGCTGGTCGCTCACCGACAAGGGCAAGATCGCGCTCGCTGAGCTGCGGAACGCGATGGAGGCCTACTACGGCTCGTTGTCGCCGATCGACCCCGCCGAGATCAAGCGGCTTGCGACGCTCTTGGACGACGCGCGCGCGGCGGTGGTGGCGTCGAGCGACCCGAAGACCCGCGAGCACACCCCACGCGGCGCCCGGTATCGGTGGACGGAGCCGGCCTCAGCGATGGCCCGGCTCGACGCGGCGATCTACGGCCTCTGGCAGTTCCGGGACGACTGCCACACGCAGGCCTGGCGCGACGCCGGTCTCGCCGGGCCCGCGATGCATCTGTTCACCGCCATCTGGAACAAGGACGCGACGACGGACGACGATCTGGTCGCGAAGGTCGGGACCCAGCGACCGGAGGACGTGCGCGCCGGGCTGCAACAGCTCCGCGCCGATGGGCTCGCTGCCACCGGGCCCGAGCTTGCGCTCACCGCGAAGGGCGCGACGCTGCGCGAGCGCATCGAGGGCGAGACCGACCGCTATTTCTTCGCGCCGTGGCCCGATCCTGTGAGTGCGCAGAGCGACTGGCTGACCGAGCGCTTGGCGGCGGTGAACGCGGCACTCGCCTAGGAACGCGCTTGTCACGATCGTTACGTCTGGCACCGATATTGCCAACCTCTTTGGTCGATGGCGATCGCCAACCCTGGGACCGCGGCGGAGCGCAGCGTCACCCACGACGCGCGCATCTTGGTCGTGGACGACGAATCGGACATCGCGAACCTCCTCGGCACCGTCCTGCGAGAGGAGGGATTCTCCGTTCGCGTCGTCACGGACTCCCGGCAGGCGCTCGAGGTGTTCAACAGCTTCCGCCCTGATCTCGTGAGCCTCGACGTGATGATGCCGAGCGTGGATGGGATCAGCCTCTGTCTGCAGCTCCGTAAGGAGACCGACGTCCCGATCCTCTTCGTGTCGGCGAAGAGCGACCCACCCGATCGCGTCGTCGGCCTCCGGATCGGCGCGGACGATTACATGGGCAAGCCCTTCGACAACAACGAGCTCGTCGCGCGCGTGGAGGCGCTCCTCCGCCGGCGTTCCTACGCCGCGGTCGCCGATCGCGATCGGCGCCAGCTGCGCTTCGGCCTCTTCATCATCGACCTCGGTAGCGTGCAGGCGATCCACGGCGACAACGCGCTCCCGCTCACCCCGACGGAGTTCAAGCTCCTGAAGACGCTCGGGGCGGAGCCGGGACGCGTGTTCACGCGTGACGACCTCCTGACCGGCGTGTGGGGCTACGAGCCCGGCAGCGATACCCGGCTGGTGGACGTGCATGTGGGCCGGCTGCGCAAGAAGCTCCAGGACGGCGGCGTGAACGAGGTCTCGATCGAAACGTCCCGCGGTTTCGGATACAAGCTGACGAAGACCAGCGAGGACGTCGCCGCCGCGTCCTAGCGAGGCTTATCCAGAGACGAGCGCCGCGCTCGGGCGCAGCGCATCGAGGTCGCGCATGAGTCGCCCGAACTGATCGAACGTCAAGGACTGCGGTCCATCCGATAGCGCGCGCTCGGGATCCGGATGCACCTCGATGATCAATCCGTCCGCGCCGGCGGCGACCGCCGCGCGCGCGAGGGGCGGTACGTACGACGCCTTCCCCGTTCCGTGGCTCGGGTCGACGATCACCGGCAGATGCGACAGCTCGTGGACGACCGCGACGGCCGAGATGTCGAGCACGTTGCGGGTCGCGGTCTCGCCGCCTGACGCCGGCAGCCCGCGCTCGCACAGCATCACGTTGCGGTTCCCTTCGCGAAGGATGTACTCGGCGCAGAGCAGCCAGTTCTCGATCGTCGGGTACATCCCGCCGCGCTTCAGCAGCACCGGATGTCCGGAGCGGCCGACCTCGCGGAGGAGCGCGTAGTTCTGCATGTTCCGCGCGCCGATCTGCAGGATGTCGACGTACTTCGCGCAGAGCGCGACGTCGTGCGGGTCGAGGACCTCGGAGACGACGGGCATGCCGGTCTCGCGCTTCGCGCGGGCGAGGAGCTCGAGGCCCTCCTTCCCGAGGCCCTGGAAGTCGTACGGCGAGGTCCGCGGCTTGAACGCCCCGCCGCGCAGCACCTGAGCGCCCGCGGCCTTCACCGCGTGCGCCGTCGACAAGAGCTGCTGCTCGCTCTCGACCGAGCACGGGCCGGCCATGACGACCATCGAGCCGCCGCCGATCCTCAGGTCATCGATCTTCACGATCGTCGGATCGGGCTGGAACTCGCGCGAGGCGAGCTTGAATCGCTTGAGGACGGGCACGACGCGATCGACGGCCGGCAGCGACTGCAGCTGTTCCGCGAGGCGGGCCTTGTCGTCATCGAGGACGCCGATCGCCCCGATGACGCTGACCTCGCTGCCCGACAGATTCGCGCCGTAACCGCGCTCGCGCAGCCGATCGACGACGTGGTCGACCTGCTCTTTCGTCGCGCCCTTACGCATGATGATGATCACGCGAATATCGTACGGTCGTGCCGCTCTACGCGTTCAAGGGAAAGTCGCCCCGCGTGCACGCGACGGCATTCGTTGCACCGACCGCGGTCATCATCGGCGACGTGACGCTGCATGAGCATTCGTCGGTGTGGTTCGGGACCGTCCTGCGTGGCGACATGGATCGGATCGAAATCGGCGCCCGCTCGAACGTGCAGGACAACGCGACGATCCACACCGATGAGAACGACCCGACCATCGTGGGCGAGGACGTCACCATCGGGCACAACGCGCTCGTGCATTCGAGCGTGATCGAGAACAACGTGCTCATCGGCCAGGCCTCCGTGCTCGTCGGCGGCTGCGTGATCGGGACCGGTTCCATCGTCGGCGCGGGGGCGGTCGTGCGCGAGAAGATGACCGTGCCGCCACATTCGCTCGTGGTCGGCATCCCGGCGAAGGTCGTCCGCCAGGCCCGGCCCGAGGACGAACGCTGGACCGTGAAGGCCGCCGAGCACTACGTCGAGCTCGGTGCCTGGTACCGCGACAACCTCGAGAGCAGCACGTAGTGGCGACGCTGCGCATCGACGGCAACAGCCTGACGATCGCGGACGTCGTGAGCGTCGCCCGGCGCGAGACGCCGGTGGCCCTCGATCGGGCGGCGGAGCAGCTGGTGCGCGCGGCGGCGCGGCTGGTCGCCGAGTTCGCCGAGGGCGACGCGCCGATCTACGGCCTGAACACCGGATTCGGCGACCTCTCGCAGGTCCGGATCCCGCGCGCGGATCTCGCGAAGCTGCAGCTCAACCTCCTGCGCAGCCACGCCGCCGGCGTCGGTGACCCGCTGCCGGCCGACGTGACACGCGCGGTCCTCCTGCTGCGCGCGAACACCCTTGCCTCCGGGCGCTCCGGGGTGCGCCCGGAGACGATCGATCTCCTCCTCGACCTGCTCAACCGCGGCGTGCTCCCGGTGATCCCGATGCACGGCAGCGTCGGTGCGTCCGGCGACCTCGCTCCGCTCGCGCATGCGGCGCTCGTCCTCGTCGGCGAGGGCGAGGCGACGTTCGAGGGCCGGCGCATGAGGGGCGCGGAGGCCTTGAAGCGGGCGGACCTGAAGCCTCTTGAGCTCGCGCCCAAAGAGGCGCTCGCGCTCATCAACGGCACGCAGGTGATGAGCGCGATCGGCTGCCTCGCGCTGCACGACGCTGAGGTGCTGTGCACGACCGCGGACATCGTCGGCGCCCTCTCCGCCGAAGCGTTGCGCGCCACCGACGCGGCGTGGGACGCGGCGCTGAACGCCGAGCGGCCCCACCCGGGTCAGGAGATCGTCGCCGCGAATCTACGGCGCCTCGTGCATGGCAGCCCGATCATCGCCTCGCATCGCGTTGGGGACCCGCGGGTCCAGGACCCCTACTCCATTCGGTGCATGCCGCAGGTCCACGGCGCGTCCCGCGACGCGCTCGCGTATACGCGACGGGTGCTGGAGATCGAGATCAACAGCGTGACCGACAACCCGCTCGTCTTCGCCGAGGAGCACCGGATCGTCAGCGGTGGCAACTTCCACGGGCAGCCGGTCGCGATCGCCCTCGACCTCGCCACGATCGCGGTCGCCGAGCTCGCCGACATCAGCGAAAGCCGCATCGATCGGATGACCAATGGCCACACCAGTGGCCTCCCGGCGTTCCTGTCACCGGATCCGGGACGGCATTCGGGCTTCATGGTCGCGCAGTACACCGCAGCTGCACTCGTCGCTGAGAACCGGCTGCGCGCGATGCCGGCGTCCGTCGAATCGATCCCGACATCGGCCGACATGGAGGACCACGTGAGCATGGGCGTGCACGCGGCCCACAAGCTCGCCGCGGTCGTCGCCAACACCCGGAACGTCCTCGCGATCGAGTCGCTCTGCGGCGCTCAGGGCCTGGACCTGCTCGGGATGACGAGCTCGGCTGCCGTCGAGGCGGCCCGGCGGGTCGTCCGCGAGCACGTGCCAAAGCTGGAGGCCGACCGGCCGCTGGGCCCGGACATTTCCACGATGTGCGATGTCATCACCCGCGATCTGCTGGCGACCGCCGTTCGCCACGCCTCCGGCGAGGTCGACTCGGTCTCTTAACGGGGTTTCATGCTCCGCCAGGTGGCGCGTGGTGCACTTGGGTCCATGCAGAAGCGCAAGCGGTCACCGCTGATCAGCTCCGTGAATGCCCTGCGCGGGCTTGCGGCCGGAATCACGATGCTGAGCCTCGCTGGGATGACGGCCTACGCCGGCGGCCACCTCCACAACACCACCGCGCCGCTCCAGCCGGTCCTGCCGGCGGCGGCCGCGACGGCCGCGCCCGCGACGACGACGACATCGACGACCGGTCGGCTCCGGCTGAGCGTCGGCGTCCCGACGACGACCACGCGGGCCGTCACCACCACCCACCACAGCTGATCGATGGTCGATCTCATCTGGATCCTCGCTCGCTCGACCGGGACCGCAGCGCTCGTCGCGCTCGTCCTTTCGGTGCTGTCCGGGATGGCGCTTCGCTCGGGCGCGCTCGCCTGGCTGTCGCACAACCGCGGCGTGCGCGCGATCCACGATCTGACGAGCGTCCTCTGGCTTCCGCTCGCGATCGCGCATGTCATCGCGCTCATGCTCGATCCGTACGCGAAGATCGGCTTCGCCGATCTGGTGGTGCCGTTCCTGGTCTCGTACGGCTCGTTCGCGATCGGGCT
>DATCPY010000079.1:0-6689 GCA_036569845.1 Candidatus Limnocylindria bacterium
ATCGCGGAGGGCTGGGCCGCGTACGCGGCCGGGTCACACGCGATCGGCGCAGTGATCACGTCGCCGGATGGCGCGATCGTGGCGCGTGGTCGGAACCGGGGCAGGGATGGAACGGCGACCCCTGGCCAACTGCACGCCAGCCGGCTGGCCCATGCGGAGATCAACGCGATCCTCGCGCTGCCGCCGGAGCTGGATCCCAGGACGGTGACGATGTGGGCGACGACCGAGCCGTGCCCGCTCTGCATCGGCGCGGTCGCGATCGCGAAGATCGGCCACCTGCGCTTCGCTTGTCGCGACCCGTACGCGGGCAGCGCCGGCCTGGCGACCGCAAACGCGTTCATGCGCAGTCGGGCCGTGCAGGTACGCGGTCCCGAGCTGGCCGCCGACGTCGAAGCGGTGCTCACTGTGATGGAGGTCGAGTTCGCCCTCCGCGCTGGATGGGCGCACGACGCATACCTCGCCGCCATGGTCGCGGTGTTCCCCGGCGCGGTGCAGGCAGCCGGTGCGGCCCATGCGACCGGGTGGCTCTGGCGCCTGGCCTCGTCCGGTACCCCGGTCGGCGAGGCCATGAACGCGATCGCGTCCGATAGACTGATCGCACAAGGCGCCTGAGGGGCGATCCACCCCGAGCCTCCGCAAGAACGCCACCGTTGAAATGGGGCCACTAGAAGCGGACGGAGCCGCACCGTTAAGAGGCGGGATCGAGCGCGGCACGCCTCGGGCGGGCCGAAGTTGGGTGGTACCGCGGTCCGACCGACCGTCCCATGACCGGGACGGTCGTTTGATGTCCGGAGGGATCGTGGTCACGAAGAAGCCGAGATTCGCAGCCGTCGGGTCGAGCGTCGACCTGCCCGAGCTCGAGAACGGGGTGCTCGGGCTGTGGGAGCGCGAGCGCAGCTTCGACGTCCTGCGGAAGAAGAACGCCGGGAAGCCGCGGTACTCCTTCTATGACGGCCCGATCACCGCCAACGTCGAGGCCATGGGCATCCACCACGGCTGGTCGCGCACGTACAAGGACGTCTACCAGCGCTATCACGCGATGCTCGGCCAGGACCAGCGCTACCAGAACGGCTTTGACTGTCAGGGCCTCTGGGTCGAGGTCCAGGTGGAGCGCGAGCTCAACTTGAACAGCAAGCGCGACATCGAGTCATACGGCATCGACCGTTTCGCGGATGCGTGCCGCGCGCGGGTCGACCGGTCGGCCGCCGCGATCACCAAGCAGTCCATCCGGCTCGGCCAATGGATGGATTGGGACCACTCGTACTTCACGTACGACGACAACAACATCTCGCACATCTGGCACGTGCTGAAGATCTGCCAGGAGCGCGGCTGGCTCTACAAGGGTCATCGCTCGATGCCGTGGTGCGCACGCTGCGGCACCGCGCTATCGCAGCACGAGATGCTCGACAGCTACCGCGAGATGACGCACACGAGCATCTACGCGAAGTTGCCGATCGACGGACAGCCAAACTCCTTCTTTCTCGTGTGGACGACGACGCCGTGGACCCTGCCGGCGAACGTGGCGCTCGCGATCCATCCCGAGCTCGACTACGTCCGCGCGAAGGTCGGCGGCGAGACGTTCGTCCTCGGGAAGAAGGTGTTCGAGACGCTCGCTCTCCCGGGCGCGTCGGTGGTCGAGACCGTGAAGGGGAAGGCGCTCCTCGGGCTCCGCTATCGCGGACCGTTCGACGACCTGCCGGCAGCGGGTCCTGCGAAAGTCGTGCATCGGGTCATCGCCTGGGACGCGGTCAGCGAAGCCGAGGGCACCGGGATCGTGCACATCGCGCCGGGCTGCGGCGCCGAGGACTTCGCGCTGTCGAAGACCGAATCGCTGCCGGTGCTCGTGCCGATCGACGAGAATGCCCGGTTCGTCAAG
The DNA here is from genome assembly GCA_036569845.1 of Candidatus Limnocylindria bacterium. Classification (GTDB taxonomy): domain Bacteria; phylum Chloroflexota; class Limnocylindria; order P2-11E; family P2-11E; genus UBA4735. The sequence continues at coordinate 1,877 of DATCPY010000079.1, forward strand.
GGCTACGGCTGGCTCGAGGGCAAGGAGGCCCGCGACGTCGCACAGGAGATCGCCGACGACCTCCAGCAGCGCGGCTTCCTCTTCAAATCGTCGCCGTACACGCACCGCTATCCGGTGTGCTGGCGCTGCAAGGAGGAGATCGTCTTCCGCGTCGATGACGAGTGGTTCATCTCCATGGACGAGCTGCGGCCGCAGCTGATCGCCGCGGCAAAGGACGTGAGCTGGGTCCCCGCGGCGGCCGGTGCCCGGATGCTGAACTGGCTGCAGAACATGGGCGACTGGAACATCTCGCGCAAGCGCTACTGGGGTCTCCCGCTCCCGTTCTACGCGTGCGCGAACGGCCACTTCTTCGTCCTCGGGAGCGCGGAGGAGCTGCGCGAGCGCGCGCTCGGCGGCCTCGATGGCCTGCGTGACCTGCATCGCCCGTGGATCGACGCGGTCATCGTTGGCTGCCCGACGTGCAAGGCCGCGAGCAAGCGGGTGAAAGAGGTGGGCGACTGCTGGCTCGACGCCGGCGTCGTCCCGTTCTCGACGCTCGACTGGCTCCACGATCGCGCGTACTGGGAGCAGTGGTTCCCCGCTGACTTCGTCGTCGAGATGGTCGAGCAGGTCCGGCTGTGGTTCTACTCGGCGCTGTTCTTCAGTGTCGTGCTCACCGGCAAGGCGCCCTATCGGACGAACGGATCGCACGCGAAGGTCCTTGCCGCGCCGGGCGAGGAATTCCACAAGACCGGCACGAACATGCTCGACCTCGGTGAGTCCTGCGAGGAGGTCGGCGCGGACGTTATCCGCTGGCTGTATGCGCGGCAGGATCCGCAGGCGGACGTCTACTGGGGCGCAGCGCCGACGGACGACATCAAGCGCCGGCTGCTCACGCTGTGGAACACCTACTCCTTCTTCGTCACGTACGCGAACCTCGATGGGTTCGATCCGAACGCGCCCCAGGTGCCGGTCAAGGAGCGGCCGCTCATCGACCGCTGGCTGCTTTCGTCGCTCGCGCGCCTCGTACGCGATTGCCGCGACGGTCTGGACCGGTACGACGTCGCGAGCGCGGCCTGGAAGATGGAGGCGTTCTGGGAGGACCTCTCCACCTGGTACGTGCGCCGCAACCGGCGCCGGTTCTGGCAGGCCGCCTCGCGTGACGACTCGCTCGCCGCGTACCAGACGCTCTACGAAGCGATCACGACGCTCGCACGCCTGTTCGCGCCGGCGATGCCGTTCCTCGCCGAAGCGATGTACCAGAATTTGGTGCGCTCCGCGCGGACCGACGCTGAAGCGTCGGTCCATCACACCGCGTATCCCGAGGTGCAGCCGGACCGCATCGACGACGAGCTCGAGAAGCGCATGCGCGCGGCGATGCGCGTCGTCGCGCTCGGCCGTGCGGCGCGCTCGGCGGCCGGCGTGAAGACGCGAACGCCGCTGCCCAAGCTCATCGCGGTGTTCGACGCGGCCGATCGCGACCACGGGGTGCTCGACGGGCAGACGGAGCTCGCGGCGATGATCTGCGATGAGCTGAACGTGAAGGCGTTCGAGGTGCGCGACCGTGCCGAGGGTCTCGTGCGCGAGATCGTGAAGCCGGAGCTGAAGGCCCTCGGGCCGAAGCTCGGCAAGGATCTCCCGCGCGTCCGGGCGGCGCTGCAGGCCGGTCGGTACACGAGCGTCGAGGGCGGGACCCTGGTCGAAGGCTTCACCCTGACCCCGGCGGAGGTCCTCGTCTCGCACGAGGGCACGCCTGGCCACACCGTCGGCAAAGACGCGGGCGCGGTCGTGGCGCTCGAGACGACGCTCACCCCGGATCTCGAGGCGGAGGGCCTCGCCCGCGAGCTGGTCCGAAAGGTGAATGACCTTCGCAAGGAGGCCGGGTTCGAGATCGCCGACCGGATCGCCCTCCGTTACGGAGGACCGATCGCGCCGACCGTCGAGCGGTTCAAGGAGCTGGTCGGCAGCGAGACGCTGGCGACGTCGCTCGGCGCCGGCCTTGCCGGACGCGGGCACGCCTGGAGCGGCGAGCTGAACGGCGTCGCGACCGAGCTGGAGCTCGAGAAGACCTAGAGCAACGAGGAGCGCAGCGCCGCGGCCACGAGGCGCGGCGCGCGCCGGCCTGCCGGGCCGGTGAGCGCGGTGCGCCACGTCGGGTAGGCGAGCAGGGCGTGAGCGAGGGCGATCCCTTCGGAGGCGCGCACCCGAAGCACGCGCCGGCGCGCGAGGCCATCGAGCGTGCGGGTGATGAGCGCGAGCCGGACGTCGTCGAGCTCACGCAGGATCTCCGCGACCTCGCGTGGGACGCCACCGCTCGTGAGCGTCTCGAGCGTCGCGCTCTCGGCGCGGTACGTTCGCTCGTGCAGGGCGACGAGCTCGTTGAGGATGCCCTCCGGCGTGTCGCTGCGCGGCTGCCACCGTTCGACGCGCCGCATGATCGTGTCAGCCCGACGCCGCAGGGTGTCGCGCACCAACCGCTCTTTCGACGGCGCGTGCAGGTAGACGGTGCGGGGGGAGACCTTCGCCCGCCGGGCGACCTCGGTCATCCGCAGCCCCGCGTAGCCGCGCTTCGCGGACTCACGTAACGTCGCGGCCTCGATGGCCGCGTGGGTCCGCGCGCGCCGCCGGGCGCGCTCGCGTTGGTCGTACGTCCTGATATTGGCTACAGAGCCACTGTAGCCAAATGTTCTCGGTCGGTCGGTCTTTGTTAGCCTTGCGCTATGGCATCCCCACTCGCGTTCGTCTTCCCCGGGCAGGGCTCGCAGACCGTCGGCATGGGCCGCGCCGTCTACGAGGCGTCGGCTCGCGCCCGCGCCGTCTTCGAGGAAGCGGACCGGATCCTCGGCTACAAGCTGAGCGAGATCTGCTTCAACGGTCCCGCGGATCGGCTGGACGACACGCGCGTGGCGCAACCGGCCATCCTCACGACGAGCGTCGCGCTGCTCGAGGCGCTCGCGGAGGACGCCGCGAACGCGTCGACCCGCCTCAGCGATGGACACGAGCCGCGCGGGGTCGCGGCACTGCCAGATGATCTGCGCCCGTCGTTCGTGGCCGGGCACTCGCTCGGTGAATTCAGCGCGCTCGTCGCGGCTGGCGTCCTCACCTTCTCCGACGCGCTCCGTCTCGTGTCCGAGCGCGGCCGGCTGGCCGCGACGAAGGGCGCGCGAGGCGTAATGGCCGCGGTCATCGGCATGTCGGCCGCGGATGTGGAACGCGTCATCGCCGAGACGGTGCCGCAGGGCAGTGCCGTCGTCGCCAATGACAACGGTCCGGCCCAGGTGACCATCGCCGGGGACACCGAATCCGTCGCGAAGGTGAGCGCCGCGCTCACGAAGAACGGCGCCCGCAGGGTCGTGCCGCTGCGGATCTCCGGCCCGTTCCACTTTCCGGCCATGGGCGCGATCGGCGGCGATCTCGCGTCATTCATGCGCACGATGAAGTTCCGCGACCCGGTCGTTCCGGTCGTCGCCAACACCAGCGGCGCGCCGCACGAGAGCGGGGCGCGGATCCCCGACGCGCTGGTGCGGCACCTGTCGCAGCGCGTCGAGTGGCTCCGCTCGGTACGCTTCATGGCCGAGCGCGGCGCGTCTACCTTCGTCGAGATCGGCGCCGGCCAGGTGGTGAACGGGCTCGTGAAGCGCATTGCCGACGTGAAGCTCATCAACGTCTCGGATCCGCCATCCATTCGCGAGGCCGTTCGCGCCCTTCGCGCGCGCGTCACGTCATGAAACGCATCGTCGTGACCGGCGTCGGCGCGGTGACGCCGATCGGCGACACCGTCGACGCGACGTGGGACTCGATGATGCACGGCCGTGGCGGCATCGGCCGGATCACGCGGTTCGACCCGAGCCCTTACGAGTCGCAGATGGCCGGTGAGGTGAAGGACTTCGATCCGACGAAGTACATGGATCGCAAGGACGCGCGGCGGACCGATCGATTCGCGCAGTTCGCCACTGCGGCGGCGTCGCAGGCGCTCACGGACAGCAAGCTGGACATCGCGAAGGAGCCGGAACGGATCGGCGTCTCGATCGCGACCGGCGTCGGCGGCCTCGAGACGCTCATCGAGCAGGTGTTGCTGATGGAGAAGCGCGGCCCCAGCCGCCTCTCGCCGTTCCTCGTGCCGATGCTCATGGCGAACGCCGGCTCGGCGCAGGTCTCGATGCAGTTCGGCCTCAAGGGACCGAACCTGACGCACGTGTCGGCCTGCGCGTCGAGCGCGCACGCGATCGGTGAGTGCGCCGCGATCATCGATCGGGGCCAGGCTGACGTCATGGTCGCCGGCGGCGCCGAAGCGGCGGTCCTGCCGCTGGCCATCGGAGCCTTCTCGACGATGCATGCGATGTCCCGCCGCAACGATGATCCGGAACACGCCTCTCGTCCGTTCGACAAGGACCGCGACGGCTTCACCCTCTCGGAGGGCGGAGCAGTGGTGGTGCTCGAAGAGCGCGAGCACGCGCTCGCGCGCGGCGCGCACATCTACGGCGAGCTCGTCGGCTACGGCGCGACGGCCGACGCGTATCACATCACCTCGCCGTCGCCCGAGGGCGAGGGCAATGCGCGGGCGATGGAGATGGCGCTTACCCAAGCCGGCCTCGCGCCCTCCCAGATCGGCTACGTCAACGCCCATGGGACCTCGACCCAGCCGAACGACCGCGAAGAGACGGCGGCGATCAAGAAGGTGTTCGGGGCGCATGCCTACAAGCTCCTCGTTTCATCGACGAAGTCCATGACCGGCCACCTGCTCGGCGCCGCCGGTGCGCTCGAGGCGATCGCCTGCCTCCTCGCGATGCGCGACGGCCGGATCCCGCCCACGATCAACTACACCACCCCGGAC
>DATCPY010000080.1:0-3746 GCA_036569845.1 Candidatus Limnocylindria bacterium
CCGCAGCTCTCGTGGCACTGCAGCATCAGCTGGTTCGAGCTCAGGATGACCGACGTGCGGATGTCCTGGGGGCACTGCTTCGCGCCCAGCAGCGCGACCGCTTCATCGGCGATGCGCGGCGCGTGCTGCACGAAGTCCCACTTCAGCGCGTACTCCCAGCCGGCGGTGTTCTGGCTGCGGCCGCCGGATCCGGGATAGGTGCGGATCTGCTGCTCGCCGTTGCCGACGGACTCCGCGCTGATCGAGGCGCCGGTCTCGTGCAACGTCTGCGCGATGTCCGCGCCCTCGCTCGAAAGGAACAGCTTCTCTTCGCGCCAGATCTCGTAGGAGGCCCGGGTCGTACGGAGCGTCGGCTGGGCCTGCGTCATCGCAGCGTCGGCATCGAGGAGCAGCTGTACGCGCGCCTCGAAGCTCAGCGTCCACGGATCGATCTCGATCGGCGTCGTGTACGTTGCGGTCACCGGCTTCACCGCGGCAAGCCGGGCGTCCTCGCGTTTGGTGAGCGCGGAGGCGCGGGCGACCTCGACGGCGAGCGCGGCCACCCGATCGGCCTCCTCGGCGGTGAGGATCGGCGAGGCCGCGAAGCCCCAGGCACCGTCGGCGATGGCCCGGACCGAGAAGCCGTAGATGTCGGACCGATCGACGTTCTCGAGGTGGCCGTTCTTGACGAGCACGTCCTCGACCGCGCGTCGCACGAAGCGGACGTCGGTGTAGGTCGCGCCTCTACTGCGAGCGGTGTCGAGCGCGCGGCGAGCGAGGTCCCGTTCGACGGAACCGAGCATCAGGAGGAACGGACCCGATAGTTGGGGGCTTCGACGGTGATCCGGACGTCGTGCGGGTGCGACTCGCGCAGGCCGGCGCCGGAGATGCGCACGAACCGCGCGGTCGTGCGGAGATCCTCGATCGAGGCCGCGCCGGTGTACTTCATGCCGGCGCGGAGGCCGCCGACGAGCTGATGGACGAACGGCTCGAGCGCGCCGCGCGCCGGCACGCGTCCCTCGATGCCCTCGGGCACGAGCTTGCTGTACTCGGCGACGTCGCCCTGGCCGTAGCGGTCGCGCGAGGTCTGCCGCGCCTGCATCGCGCCCATCGAGCCCATGCCGCGGTACGACTTGAAGCGGCCCTCAGCGGTCTCGATGACCTCGCCTGGCGACTCGTCGACGCCGGCGAAGAGCCCGCCGAGCATCACGGTGTGCGCGCCCGCACCGATCGCCTTCGCGATGTCACCGGATTCCTGGATGCCGCCGTCCGCGCAGACCGGGATGCCGGCCTTCGCCGCGGCGTTCGCGCAGTCGTAGATCGCGGTCACCTGGGGCATCCCCGCGCCGGCGACGACGCGCGTGGTGCAGATCGCACCGGGACCGACGCCGACCTTCACCCCGTCGGCGCCCGCCGCGATGAGATCCTCCGTGCCGCCGGCGGTCACCACGTTGCCCGCGACGACCTGCACGCGATGCCGGGCCTTGATCTTCTCGACCATCCGGATGACGCCGGCGGAATGGCCCTGCGCGATGTCGACGAAGATCACATCGACGCCCGCGGCCACGAGCGCGCTCACGCGCTCGTCGGCGTCACCGGACACGCCGACCGCCGCGCCGACGCGCACGCCGGCGGACTTGCACTCCTTCACGTTGGCGATCTGGTCGTCGACGCTGAGGTTCCGGTGGATGACGCCCATGCCGCCGAGCCGGCCAAGCGCGATGGCCATCCGGGCTTCGGTGACGGTGTCCATCGCCGCGGAGAGCAACGGGATATCGAGGGCGAGCTCACGCGTGAGGAACGATCGGGTGGAGACCTGGGCGGAGGGGACGTCGCTGCGGGCCGGGATGAGGAGGACATCGTCGAAGGCGAGACCCTCGGTTCCGAACTTGTCCTCCGGGGTCACTCCGCCGCCCTCACTCGGTCAAGTGTACCGAGCGGGACGTGGGCTATTTCGCGGGCTGCGGTCCCGCGGCAGCGCTGTTCGCGCTCGGATTGCCGGCGTTGTCGTTCGTGATCAGGTAGAAGCAGTACTTGGATCCGGATACGAGGCCACCGATGGTCGTGCTGGTCACAGCGCCGACCCCGACGCTGCTCGGATATGCCGCGACCGACGGCGCGGGGCAGGCGTTCAGCTGGACGTAGCGGATCGTGTAGCCGGCGACGCCAGAGAGCGCGTCGGTGCCGGCAGTCCAGCTGACCGTGATCTGGCCAGAGCTGCCGCCCTTCGCCGTACCGAGGCCGGTCGCTGCGGTCGGGGCGGTGAGGTCGATCTTCACGGTCTGGCTCGTGTTGCCCGAGGCGTTGCCGACGGCGTCGGCGCCCGAGTAGACGACGCTGTGCGCGGCGTTCTCGCCGCTGACGGTCACCGTGCGGGGTGCGCCCGAGGCGATCGCGCCGGCGCCGTCGACGTTCGTCGTCGCGGTGCCCATGCCCACGCCGGCGCCGTCGTTGCCGCTCACCACGAAGGTGACCGCCGCGTTGAACCAGCCCGCGCACGAGCCGCCGTTGCAGGTGGCGGACATCGCCGGCGCGGTGCGGTCGGACTTGTTGCTCTTCGTCGCGCTGTTGCCGGAGGTGAAGAAGCCCGCGCCCTGCGCGATCTTCGTCTGGACCACGTACTCGTAGGTCCCGTCTGAGCCGGGCGTGTCGCTCATCGTGAGGCCGGCGGTGCTGCCGACGAGGGTGGCATAGGGGCCACCGACCGGGCCGCGGTACACGAGGTAGGTCAGGGTGTGCCCGCCGGCCGGCGAGGTCGACGCGGTCCACACGAGGTCGATCCGGCCGGCGATGGCCGAGGTCGCGCTCGTGAACGATGCCGGCGGCGTCACGTTCTGGGTGTTCCAGCTCTGGTTCGGGTTCGTGGTCGTGCCGGTGAAGCTCGCGCCGGTGTCGCCGGTCGAGAAACCGATGATCGCCGTGCTCACGAGCACGACGCTGGCGGCGGCGAAGATGCGCTCCTTCATCAGGCGGCCCTCGACTTCGACGAAGCCTGCTGGAGCCAGCGCTCGTGCTCTTCCCAGATCCGCTGCGCCTGGGCGCTCATCGCCGTCGTCGCGCGGACCGGGGCCGGAACGAGGCGCGTCAGCTTCGTGGACTTCTGGGGCGCCGGAGCGGCGGCCGGCTGGTCCTTCTTCAGGAAGACCATCGCGGCACAGGCGAAGAAGATCACCGCGGCCACGAGGGTGGCGCCGAGGCGCCAGATGTACTGCATCCAGGCGACCGCGTAGCCGACGCCCGGCACGGCGAGCTTCACCAGCCCGACCCGGCCGGGGAAGCTGAGCGGCTCCGGGTCGGTGACGGTGTTGGCGTCGCCCTTCGTCGAGAACATCGCGCCGTTCGCGCTGCCCTCGACACCGACGATGCGGTGGGTGGTGGTCTGGTCGTAGTGGTCGAAGGTGATGATGTCCCCGAGGTGGAGCTTGTCGGCCGAGACCGGCTCGTCGATGACGAGCGAGCCCTTGTGGATCGTCGGCTCCATCGAGCCACCCGTGACCACGAAGGTCGCGAGGCCCATGGCCCGGACGCCGACGAAGAAGAGCGAGAAGGCAAAGAGCACGACGATGACGCTCGAGACGATGATCTTGATCGCTGCGTTCATCTTCGTGCTCCTTTCTTCCTATTCGCGAATGGGGGGTGGGGCGGTCCCGATCGCTCGGGACCGCCCCGGTGGAGAGCTAGCGGGCGGTGCCGGCGAGCTGCGTCGCGGTGTAGGTGATCGTGAAGTCCTGGGTGAGCGTCTGGAACGTGATGCCGGCGGCGACCGG
>DATCPY010000081.1:0-18510 GCA_036569845.1 Candidatus Limnocylindria bacterium
GCGTCGAGGCCGAAGTGCTTGCGCCACAGCATCTGCGCGCCGTGGTCGACCCACTCGTCCGGGACACCGAGGATCTCGAGCTCCACTCGTGCGCCGCGCTCTGCGAAGAGCTCGCTCACCGCCGAGCCAAAGCCGCCGGCCATCACGTGCTCCTCGACCGTGAGCACGCGGCCGACGCGCGCGGCCAGCGCGAGATAGCGCTCGGCGTCGAGCGGCTTCGCGAAGCGTGCATTCACCACGGTCGCCTCGATGCCGGCGGCGGCAAGCGCCGCTGCGGCGCCGAGGGCTGCCTGCACGACGGTGCCGTAGCAAAGGATCGCGACGTCCGCGCCCTCGCGGAGCGTCTCCGAGACGCCGATCGGGATCTCGGCCAGCGGAGTATCGAGCGCAGCGCCGACGCCGGTGCCCCGCGGGTAGCGGAACGCGATCGGGCCGCCACCGTTCTCGGCGTACCGGACCGCGGTCCAGACCATCTGCCGCAGCTCAGCCTCGTCCTTCGGCGCCATGAGCACGATGCCTGGGAGCGGTCGCAGGAACGCGATGTCGAATAGGCCCTGGTGAGTGCGACCGTCGTCGCCGACGATGCCTCCGCGATCCATCGCGAACACGACGGGCAGGTCCTGGATCGCGACGTCGTGCACGACCTGGTCGAAGCCCCGCTGCAGGAACGTGGAGTAGATCGCGACGATCGGGATGATGCCCTGGGTCGCGAGGCCGGCCGCGAACGTGACCGCATGCTGCTCGCAGATCCCGACGTCGAAGAGGCGCGTCGGGAACTCCTTGAACAGTGGCGTGAGCCCGGTGCCGGCGGGCATCGCGGCGGTGATCGCAACGGTCTTCGGGATCCGACGCATCGTTTCGCCGACGGCGTCGGCGAACACCTTCGTGTACTGCGGCGCGACCGCGGCGGCCGCGCCTGAGGGGGCGGAGACGCCGTGCCACTTCTGGTTGTCCTCTTCTGCCGGGCCGTAGCCGTGACCCTTCTGCGTGTGCACGTGGACGAAGACCGGTCCGTCCCGGAAGTCGCGGGCTTTCTTCAGCACGCCCTCCACGGCGTCGAGATCGTGGCCGTTCACGGGACCGAAATACGTGAAGCCGAACTGCTCGAACAGGATGTTCGGGATGAAGATGGCCTTCAGCGAGTTGAACAGGCGCCGGCGCGCCTCCTCCGCGAGATCGCCGGCCGGCATGTGCTCGAGGACCGATCGTGCGACGTGTTTCAGCTCGCGGTACGGCGCCGCGGTGCGGACCGTCTCGAGCATGCGCGAGACCGCGCCGACGTTCGGCGCGATGCTCATGCCGTTGTCGTTGAGGACGACGATCATCCGCGTCCGGCGGGCACCGATGTCGTTCAGCGCCTCCCAGGCCATGCCCGCGGTGAGCGCGCCATCGCCGATGACCGCGACGACGTTCTCGCTGCCGCCGTTCAGATCGCGCGCGACGGCCATGCCCTGCGCGGCCGAGATCGACGTGCCCGCATGTCCGGCGCCGAACTGATCGTGCTCGGACTCCGTGCGAACGAGGAAGCCGGAGATGCCGCCGAATTGCCGCAGGGTCCCGAAGCGCTCGCGCCGGCCGGTGAGGAGCTTGTGCACGTAGCCCTGGTGCCCGGTATCCCACACGAGCTTGTCGCGCGGGGAGTCGAAGACCCGGTGGAGCGCGACCGTGAGCTCGGTCGCACCGAGGCTCGAGCTGATATGGCCGCCGGTCTTCTGCACGGCGTCGACCGTGTACGCGCGGATCTCCCGGCACAGCTGGGTCAGCTCTTCGCGGTCGAGCGCGCGGAGATCGGCGGGCGTCTGGATCCGCTCGAGGAGGCTCATCCATGCGTAGTCTAGGCGGCGATGCCCGACTTCGAACGTCGCAGCGTGGTCGTCACTGGAGCCACAGGCAACCTCGGACATGCGGTGGTCCGCGCGTATCTGGAGGCCGGCGCGCACGTTGCGGTGCCGACGCGGGATACCGCGAAGGCGAACGCGCTCCGCGACGCACTCGGTCCGCTCGTGGGTGCCGACGCCGATGCGAAGGTCCTGTTCGCCGACGCCGATCTCGCGGATCGCGCATCGATGGACGCGTTCGTCGACCAGGTGCTGCGCGCGTGGGGCCGGCTCGACGTCCTCGCGAGCCTGGCCGGCGGATTCGGCACTGGCCCGGCCGATGACATCGATCGCATCCGAGCGCTGTGGGAGCAGAACGTCGCGACGGTCGTCGTCCCCGCGGCGTCGTGCCTCGTGCCGATGCGCGCCCGGGCGTACGGACGGATCGTCTCCGTGTCGGCGCTGACCGCGCTGAAGGCCGGCCGCAACACCGCCGGCTACGCCATGGCGAAGGGCGCGGTCATTCGCTGGACCGAGGCACTCGCCGCCGAGACGAAGGACCAGGGCATCACTGTGAACGCGATCCTGCCGAGCACGATCGACCATCCGGTCAACCGCGCGAACATGCCGAAGTCGGATCCGAAGACGTGGGTCCAGCCGGGGGAGGCCGCGGCGCTGATCCTGTTCCTCACGAGCACCGAGGCATCCGGCATCACCGGCACCGCGATCCCGTTGACCGCGCGGACCTAGGGCGTGGCCTTCTCCGCGAGCACGTTCGCCCAGGCCTCATGGGCCTCCGCGTTGGGGTGCAAGCCGTCCGGTGCGAGCATGTCGGCCGCGGCCTGGCGGTGCATGAGCGGATACAGGTCAACGTAGCGAGCGCCGGCGAGCTCGGCTTCCTCCATCGCGATCGCGTTGAAGTGCGCGATCCGCGTGAGCAGCGCCTCGGTCGTCCCGTACGGCGACGCCGCGGGGGAGCGCGACCACTCCGGCTGCGGCAGCCCGACGATCGCGCCTCCGGGGATGCCGTCGTCACGCAGCTGCGCATAGATCCGGCGCAGCTGCCCGCGATAGCGCTTGTCGTCACTGCCGCCGCGCACGATGTCGTTCGCCCCGATCAGCAGTGTGACGAGCGTCGGCTTGAACACGGGCACGTGCAGTAGCTCTTTCGCGATGAGGTCGTCGGTCGTGTAGCCGTTCACCGCGGGGTTCAGCAGCTCGACCGCCCGGCCTGCGGCGCGCCACTTTCCGGCGAGCACGGCGGGGAACGCTTTCTCCGGCGTCGTGCCGGTGCCGATCGTGAACGAGTCGCCGAGCGCGAGGTAGCGAATAGAAGTCGGGTCCATACCTGTTCTAGTGTCGTCTACTCATGGCTGATTACGATCTCGTCATCATCGGCGGGGGTCCGGCGGGCCTGACCGCCGGACTCTACGCTGCGCGCGCCAACATGACCGCCGTCCTCTTCGAGGCGAAGGATATCGGCGGCGAGCTCCTGAACACCGACCTGATCGAGGACTGGCCGGGCGAGGAGTCCATCACTGGGCGCGAGCTCGCCGAGAAGATGGGCGCCCATGCGACCAAGTTCGGTCTCAAGATCCAGCCGTACTCGCCGGTCAAGAAGGTCCGGAGCGAAGGCGACTGGCAGGTCATCGAGATGGACGACGGGACCGTTCACCGGGCGTACGCGGTGATCGTGACCGTCGGTGGCGAGCCGACGAAGCTCGAGGTCCCTGGCGAAGCGGAGTTCCACGGGCGCGGGGTCTCGTACTGCGCGGTCTGCGACGGCGCGTTCTTCAAGGGCGAGGACCTCGCCGTCATCGGCGGCGGTGACTCCGCCTTCCAGGAGGGGCTCTTCCTCACTCGGTTCGCGAAGAACCTGAGCCTCGTCCACCGGCGGAAGGACTTCCGCGCGCAGCAGATCCTCCAGGACCGGCTGCTCGGCATGGACAACGTGACGGCGGTCACGCCGGCCACCGTGAAAGAGATCGGCGGCGACACACAGGTCCGGTGGGTCGACGTGGATCGCGACGGCGCGGTCGAGCGGATCCCGGTGGGCGGCGTGTTCGTGTTCATCGGGTTCAAGCCGGTGGGCCGCCACCTGTTCGACGAGCACATCGACCACGATGAGAACGGCTACCTGCTCACCGATCAGTACATGCGGACGAACATCCCCGGCGTGTACGCCTGCGGGGACACCCGCGCGCAGCTCGCGAAGCAGGTGACCACCGCCGTCGGCGACGCGACGACCGCGGTGCTCCATGCCGAGCGGTACATCGAGGAGCTGAAGCACATGCGGAAGAGCTTCCCCGATGTGCCGAGCGCGACGCTCGAGCGCGAGGTCGAGCGGATGCAGCTGCGGCGATTCCTCTCGGGCCAGACGATCATCCGCGAGGGGGATCCGGCGAGCTCGTTCTTCGTCCTCACGAAGGGCGCGGCCAGCGTCCGGCAGAACGGGCCCGATGGCGAGCGGGAGATCTCGACCCTGAAGGCCGGCGACTTCTTCGGCGAGATCGGGCTGCTCAGCGGAACACCTCGCAACGCGACCGTCCGGGCGACCGCGCCCTCCGAGGTGCTCGAGCTCGACGCCGCGGGGTTCCGTGATCTCGTCGAAAGCTCGCAGGCCACGATGGATCGTCTGCAGTCGAGCATGGAGCAGCGGCTCGCGAAGATGGACCCGCAGACCTAGCCGGCCACGGGCCTCGGGTAGGCATCGCGCGGCGGCACGAGCCGCCTCACGAACCGCACCAGCTCATCGATGTCGAACGGCTTCTTGATGTAGGTCGCGACGCCTCGGTCACGCAGCTCCTGCGCGTGCTCGCGGCCGCTCCCGGTCTCGAAGACGACCGGTAGCGAATGGAACCGCTTGTCGGCCCGCACGCGGTCGTAGAGCTCGAGCCCGGACATGCCGGGCAGCCGGATGTCCAAGAGCAGAAGGTCCGGTTCGATCCGCGACAGCGCGTTCAGTGCCTCGTCGGCGGTCCCGACGGTCATGGCCTCGTAGCCCCGCTCGTCGTTGATCGCGGCAGCCAGGAGGTCGCTCGTCGGCTTGTCGTCTTCGACGATCAGTACGAGCCGGGCGCGAGCGACGGTCATGTCACGCATCGTCGCACCAACGGTGCCACCGATGACGCTGTGACATGCGCGTTACCTGGACGGCGTGCAATCATCGCGCTCGTGGTCCAGCACATCGTCTTGTGGGCGTTCAAGGACAGCGTTCCGCGGGCGGAGCGCGACGCGATCGTGGCGGCGCTCCGCGGCCTGCGAACGAGGGTGCCGTCGCTCCGTTCGCTCGAGGTGGGCGAGAACTTCAGTCCCGCGCGCGCGCAGGGCTACACGCATGTCCTCGTCGAGACCTTCGACGATCGCGATGGCCTGGTCGCGTACGCCGGTCATCCGGATCACGTGCCGGTGCTCGGGCGGATCCGCGATGCGGCCGCGCAGCTCATCGCGGTGGACCTGGAGGTCTAGCTCGCGGCTGCGGCTGGCGGCTTGTGTCTTCCTCGGCCCCCTCGTCTGCCTCTCCGTCGACGCGCCTTTGGCGCGTCTCCGGGGGCAGCCTCGGTTTTGGACGATTCGGACGACGGTTCATCTCCGTGCGCCACGTCGGAATCTTCTCCCGCCTCTTCATCACGATCCTCGGCGCCGTCTTCGGTCGAGGCCGCGGCTTCACGGGCGGGCAGGTGCTCGTCCTCGTGGCCTTCGCCGTTGAGGCGGCTGAACTCGCCGAGCATCGCCCGCGCGTCGGGATGCCCGCGGTCGATCACGTAGCCGGCCTTGCGGCCGTGCTCCTCGGGCTTCATCAGGTTGCTCTCGACGCCGCGCCGGATGTTCGACTCGAGCGCGTCTCCTTCGACCCGCGAGAGGAGCTCGCTGAACAGCGCGGTGTTCACCCAATCGGCCTTGTCATCCTTCGCCCGCGTGCTGCCGACGAAGTTGAAGAGATGGACGATCGCCGCGCTCGCCTGACGGGCGTACTTCACCAAGGGATGGCCCTCAGTGAGCCAGCACATCGTCACGTTGCGGCCGTCGCGTGAGACCTGCTCGGTCGCGATCGCGCCGCGCTCTTCGGCGATGTTGAACAGGGTCTCGAGGAGCATCCGGCGCTGAGCCTTGCCCTTGGCGAGTCCGCCGGGCTGATCGGCGCGCGACAGCGGGTCGAGCACCGCCTCCACCGCGGGGATGCGGCGGGTGTCCTTGCTCGTCACCGAGTCGATGCGACGCAGGACGCGGACCAGGTGGAACAGCGTCTCGGCGACGAGCGCGTCACCGAATTCGAGCGAGAGCAGCTGCTTGTCCTTGAGCCGCGTGCGTGAGGGCTGCTCGGCCTTGATGTGGTGCTGCGCGATGCCGAAGTCGATCCGTTGGTCGAGCACGCTCGACGCTTCCTTGTGCGAGAGCGGCACGACGCTCCGGACGAAGTCCCCGCGGGGCATCTGATCCGCGCGGAGCGCGACGAGCTGGTCGAGCAGCAGCACCGCGAGGCGGCGCTGCTCCTTCTCTGATTCGGGCGAGCCGGTCGGCACGACGGCCGGGATGCTCGCGGGCGCCGCAACGCGGACCGGCGCGCCAGCACGGCTGCGGCCCGCGCCACCGCGGGTCCCGCGGGTGCGGGGACGCGGCGCTTCGTCCTTGCCGGCCTGAGTGTCGTCGGTGCGCAGGATGCCGGTGCGCGTCCATCGCGCTTCGGGGATGAGGTCCTCGAGGAGGAAGACGCCATCGCGGAGGTACGGCGAGTCACGCAGCTCGTTCGCGAGGGCTTTGTCCCCGGCGATGAGGTAGACGTGCTTGTCTTCGTCCTTCAGCGCCTTGCACAGCGCGTTGAGATCGCGGTCACCCGAGACGATGAACCAGACGTCGATGTCGGGCCGCTCCTTGTAGAGGAGCTTCATCGTGCGAGTGATGAGGACCGCATCCGAGCGGCCCTTCAGCAGCCGACCGCTCATGCGCTGCGCGACCGCGACCGGCTCCATGCCGGTGAACTCGAGCGCCATGAGGAGCGTCTCGTCCTGCGAGACGACCTCGGATCCGAAGATCGCCTGCTTCACGCGGACGGGACCGAACTCGGCCGCTTTCTGCAGGATGGCCTGGAGGATGGAAAGCGATGATGGCAGCGGGCCTTCGGTGTGCTGCCGCAGGGTGTAGTAGACGTTCTCCCAGTCAATGAGGAGGGCGACGTCGGGCAAGGGTTTTCTCCGTTATGTAGGCGCTCCGCGTTCCACCCGACTCGTTCGATGATCCGCTCGATCTTTCTCCCCGACCACCGGATCCCATGAGAGGGACACGATGTCCGCGAGCAGCTCGACTCGGACGCTTCAGCCGGAACGCGCGCCGTTTCGACGAAGTCTAGCCTGAATGGGTGCTCGAAGATAGCCGGCTCCGGAACGCCGTCGAATGGGCGGAGAAGAGCGGGGCGAGCTACGCCGACGCGCGATACATCGAACGCGAGACCGAGACCGTGTCCGTGAAGGACGGTCAGGTCGAAGGCACCGAGCGCGACAGCGACCGGGGTGTCGGCGTCCGCGTCATCTACAAGGGCGCGTGGGGCTTCGCGTCGTCGGACCGCATCGCCGGGACGTCGGTGGTGGTGCCGCTGTTCCAGCAGGCCATCGAGCGCGCCGAGGCCGCGGCGACGGTGCAGCGCCGGCATGTCGTCCTCGCGCCGCAGGAGCCGCAGACCGGCGAATACCGCACGCCGGTGCGCCGCGATCCGTTCGCCGTCCCCGTGCAGGAGCGGGTCGATCTGCTGCGGCGCGCCGACGCGATCCTTTCTACTCCGCACGCGACGCAGCGCCGGGTGAGCGTGGCCTCGTATCGCACCCGCAAGCGGCTCGTCACGAGCGAAGGCACCGACGTTCGTCAGGAGATCGTCGAGTGCGGCGCGGGCCTGAATGTGACCGCGTCGAAGGCGGGCGCCAAGCCAGCCACCCGCAACGACATGCGCAACGTCCGCCAGGCCGGCTGGGAGTACGTCGAGGACTTCGACGTGATCGCTCACGCCCGCACGTTCGCCACCGATGTCGAGGCCGTGCTCGCGGCGAAGCTCGCCGTCGAGAAGCCGACCACGCTGCTCATCGACCAGCCGTTCTTAGCGTTACTCGTACATGAGTCTTGTGGGCATCCCACTGAGTCAGACCGAGTCTTGGAGCACGAGGTGGCGTTCGCCGGCACCACCTTCATGTGGCCGAAGGATCGCGGCACCCTGCGCTACGGCTCCCCGCTCGTGAACCTCACGGCCGACGCCACCATCCCCGGCGGAATGGGCACGTTCGGCTGGGACGACGACGGCGTCCCCGGCACGCGCACGCCCCTGGTCGAGCGCGGGATCTTCACCGGCTACCTGAGCTCTCGCGAGACCGCTGGTGCGCTCGGCATCGAACGGAGCGGGGGCTGCGCCCGGGCCGAAGGCTGGCAGCACTTCCCGATCGTCCGCATGGTCAACGTGAGCCTCGAGCCGGGGCAACAGACGTACGCCGCGCTCTTGCGCGACGTCCAAGACGGCCTGTTGCTCGAGTCGCCGGCCTCGTACTCGCTCGACGACAAGCGGCAGAACTTCCACTTCTCGACGCAGGTCGCGCGGGTCATCAGGAACGGCGAGGTCGGCGAGTACGTTCGCGGCGTGGCGTTCCAGTCGCTCACACCAGACTTCTGGGGCAGCTGCGACGGGGTCGCCGATGACTGGGAGCTGCATGGCTTCATCAGCTGCGCGAAGGGTGAGCCCCTGCAGCTGATGCGCGTCGGCCATGGCGCGGCGCACGCGCGCTTCCGCGACCGGCCCATCGAGGTCCGAGCGTGAGCCTGGTCCTCGGCTCGGACGCCCTCCTTACGCCGCTGCGCGACGCGCTCAAGGGCAGCGGGCTCGCGGAAGCCGACCTCTGGGTGCACCGGCGTCGTGCGGCGATCACGCGCTACTCGCACTCGTCGATCCATCAGAACGCCGTCTCCGACGAGACCCACGTCCATGCGCGAGCGATCGTCGGGTCGGCGGTCGGCTCGACCTCCGGCAACTCGCTGGAGCCGGACGCGCTGCGCGACCTGCTGGCCGGAGCGGCGGAGCTCGCGCGGCTGCAGTCGTCCAACGCCGATTGGCCGGGTCTCGCGCCGGCGTCGCAGTACCGCGCGCCCATCGCCTTCGACGGACCGACCGCGGCGCAGGGCGCTGCGCTCCAGGCCGGCGCGATCGGGAGGATCTGCGAGGCCGTGACCGCGGCAGGCTTCCGCGCAGCGGGCACGCACAGCATCGACATCACCGAGGACGCCGTGGCGAACACCAACGGCGTTGCCGCGTACGCGCCGGCCACCGTCGCGTACCTGCGCGCGCTCGTCCTCGGTGATCACGGCGGAAGCGGGTACGCCGATGACCTCTCGCATCGAGCCAGCGATCTCGACCCGGCCGGCATCGCGAGTCGCGCGATCGAGAAGTGCGGGCTCGACCGCGATCGACTGCAGCTTGCGCCCGGTGATTACGAGGCGGTCTTCGAGGAGGACGCGGTCGCCGAGATCCTCCGCATCATGTCGATCACCGGTCTCTCGGGGCAGTCCGTGCGCGAAGGCCGCTCGTTCCTGTCCGACAACGTCGGGCGGAGCGTTACCGGCTCGAAGTTCACGCTGCACGACGACGCGTCGCACCCGGGTCAGCTCGCGATCCCCTTCGATCCCGAGGGAACCCCGAAGCAGCGCGCGACGCTGGTGGAGCGCGGCGTCGCGAAAGGCCCGGTCTACGACCGCTGGTCCGCCAAAGCGGCCGGCACTGCATCGACCGGGCATGCCGCCGATCCCGGCCGCTACGGTCGGGGCGGGCACGCCGGGAACCTGGTGATGGCCGGCGGCACCGCGACGCGCGACGAGCTCATCGGCAATGTGACACGTGGTGTGCTGATCACGCGATTCCACTACACGAACACACCAGATCCGAAGCGGGCCACGATGACGGGCACCACGCGCGACGGGACGTTCCTCATCGAGGATGGCAGGATCACGCGCGCGCTCGCGAACGTGCGCTACACGATGAGCGCGCTCGATCTCTTCGCCGGCATCGACCTTCTCGGCCCGCAGCGGCTCGTGCGCGACTGGTGGAGCACGAACGGGATGGGTTCGGTCGTCTGCCTCGCGCCCGCGATGAAGGTCTCGCGAGCGACGATCACCGGGTCGAGCCCGATCTAGGACCTCGACGGCCGACCGTTACACACGAGCTCAGGCCCCGTTGGCAAGCGACTTGCGTCTCAGCGGGTCGAAACCCGGTTGAAGGAGACCGCGAGGAGGAGATCTTTTATCCGGCGCTCATGGAGCATCCCAAGGCGAAGGACATCGTGCTCGAAGCGATGGAGGAGCACCACCTCGTCGACGACATCGTCGAGCAGCTGAAGGACACGCCGTTCGACGACGAGCACTGGGGCGCCAAGTTGAAGGTGACCAAGGAGAACGTCGAGCACCACATCGAGGAAGAGGAGGACGGAGATGTTCAAGATCGCCCGCCAGGTCTTTCTCGAAGGAGGAGCTGGACCAGCTAGGCTCCCGGCTGGAAGCCGCGAAGGCCGAGCAAATGCAGGAAGCGATGCCCGAACGCGACCAAATCGAGCTGTAGGAGCAAACATGGGAATCATCGGCTGGATCGTCATCGGTCTCATCGCCGGCGCGATCGCGCGCTGGATCATGCCCGGACCGGACCCGATGGGCTGGCTTGGCACGATCGTCCTCGGCATCGTCGGCTCGCTCGTGGGTGGAACCATCCTCGGCCTGGTCACCGGAGGCGGGCTCGAGCTGAGCGCGGCCGGGATCATCGGATCGATCCTCGGCGCGCTCCTGGTCCTGTTCCTCTGGCGGCGGATGCGCCCGGCGCGAGCCGCTCCCTAGTTCCCTCGCGACCAGGCTGGCGCGCGCCGCGGTCGTCGCCGCGCGCGCCAGCTAATGCTTCGTTACCGCCGGACAAGCAGCCGCCATGTCGCCCGCCGGAGCCAGACGCCGTGTCCGAGCGTTCGGGCCTGCCGGTAACGGACACCCGGCGGATCGGCAGACGTTCTGGAACGCCCGCCGCGCAGGCACTCGGGCTGCTGCTATCCCCCCCATACATCACCGCACAGAAAGGGAAGTCCCATGCCACCGATCACCGACATCTCCCAGGCGCTCCTCGCCTCGCTCGCGGTCTTTCTTGCCGCGCTTCCCGCGATCGTCGGCGCGATCCTGCTCGTCGTCATCGGCTGGATCATCGCCGGTGTCCTCGCGGGCATCGTGGCGAAGGTGCTCCGCACGATCAAGATCGATCAGCTCGCGGACCGGTCCGGCGTCACCGCCTTCCTCAAGCGCGCGAACATCCGTGCCGATGCCGCGGGCGTCGTCGCGGGTCTCGTGAAGTGGTACGTCCGACTCGTCTTCCTCCTCCTCGCCGCGAACGCCGTCGGCCTCACCGCGGTGAGCGGGATCGTGGCCAACGTCCTGGGGTTCATCCCGAACCTCCTCGTCGCGATGTTCATCCTCGGCCTGTTCAGTTGGCTGGCCTCGACCGCGAAGAACCTCGTGTCAGGCGGCATGGAGAGCGCCGGCCTGCCGAACGCGGGTGCCATCGGCACGATCGTGTTCGGTGCCGTCCTGGCCTTCGGCATCGTGGCCGCGGCCGATCAGCTCGGCATCGCGCAGACCCTCATCAACACCCTGTTCATGGGCGTCGTCGCGGCCCTCGCGCTCGCGTTCGGTCTCGCGTTCGGTCTCGGTGGCCGCGAGCAGGCGGCGGAGATCTGGGCCGACTGGCGCGGTCAGGCCAAGGGCGCACTCGACAAGGCCGCCCAGGCCGAGACACCAATGACCGCCATCCAAGCCGACCAGGCTGAAGCCCGGCGGCAGCGCGAGCGGGTCGGCTCGGCGAGCTAGCTCCAGCGTCACTCGTGGGGACGCGCGCCGGCCCGACTCGACCGGGGTCGGCGCGCGTTCCGATGCCTGTTCCTTACCGCCGGAACTGCCGGATGCGGCGGGGGACGCGGCGGATCTTGGTGCCGTCCTTCGGGATGATGCTGATCGAGCCGTCCTCTTCCAGGACGGCGGCCGTGACGTCGGCGAGGTCGGCGATCCCGTGCTGGCGCGCGGCCATCTCGAGCTCCTCGACGTCGATGTGCTCCTGGTCGAGCGCCTCCATCAGTGGCTTGCCGTCACGAAGCAAGAGCGTCGGCTCGCTCGCGACGAGCCGGCGGAAGAATGGGACGCGGGCACCCCAACGGCCGACGGCGATGTTGACGACCGTCAGCGTCGCCGCGGCGAGGATCCCACCGATCAGCGAGTTGTCGCCACCGGTCATGGCGTTCTGCACGGCGTTCGCGATGACGAGGATCACGACAAGATCGAACGGCGTCATCTGCCCAAGCTCGCGCTTGCCCGCGGCGCGCAGCAGCACGAGCACGGTCAGATAGACGACGAAGGTCCGCAACAGGATCTCGTACCACGGCGTCGTCATGTCGAACAGATTCACGGCGTCTCCCCTCGCGCGAGCGCTTGCAGGTAGCGGATGATCGACCAGCGCTGGTCATCGGACAGTCGCGGCTTTCCGGTCGTCGGATCGACGTCGGCCCATGCCGGCATCGACGTGCCCGGGATGCCGTTCGCGATCCAGTAGAAGAGCTCGCCGGGGGCGTGCTGTGGCACGTGCAGCTGGAGGTTCACCGGATGGGGGAAGAGCGTGGGCGCGAGCGCGCCGTCGCCCTTGCCGACCGGGCCATGACACAGCGCGCAGGTCGTCTGGAAGAGGGCCTTGCCCACCGCGACGGTGTCCGGCGTGTCGGGCGTCGGGTCCTGCGCGAAGCGCGCGGTGAACGGCACCGGCGGGGTGGGGATGTTCGGCGCGATCGTGTAGGCGATGCCCAGCGACACGATGACCAGCGCGGCGAGGACGCCCGCTGAGATCGCGAACCGGCGGAAGTCCTGCTTTCGCCGCCAGCGAAGGATCGCAAGGAGCGCGAAGAGGACGATCCCGACCGCGAGCCCGAGCGCGATCTGCTCGAGGCCCTGGCGGCTGATCGGGAAGGTCACTTGCGCCTTGCCTTACGCGAGGACCACCAATACAGGGCGCCGAAGATCGAGAGCGGCAGCACGATCTCGATGAGGAACTCATCGACGAACGTGCCGTGGAGCAGGATCACCGAGTCATCTTGACACGGTGAAGCTGTAATTCGCCGAGTCAGCGGGACCGCCGATCTGGATGCGGATGGTCCACTTGCCTGCGTCCAGCCCCGGGATGTCGATGCGGTACCGGCCGGACCCCTGCTCGGTCGCGGTGAACGTGTCGCCTGCGACGGGCTGACCATCCTTCGCGACGACCGCGCCGATGACCTCGCGGCCGGTCGCGGGCTGGCCATTCGCGAGCGCGACCACGCTCAGCTGGATCGGCGCGCCGGCGATCGGCGCGCTCGGGTCAGGGAACACGACGAGGGCGAACGACTTCGTCGTGAGCGCCACCGCGGTCGCGCCCTGGCCAGCCTCCGGGCTGATCGGAACGGTGAACAGCGCGGTGACGTCGTCCTTTCCCGGAAGACGGATGATCGTCTGGACCTTCCAGGTGCCGTACATCGCGGTGGGGCTGCCGGTCGCGACGTATTCGCCGGGCGCACGCTCATCGGCGACGAGCTCCGCTTCGCCCATGTCGTGCTCGACCATCGTGAACCGGAGCGCGACCTTCTCGGCGTTCGTCACCGGCCGGAGCCCATCGTGGACCCGCACAACGAAGCGATTGCGGCCCGGCGTCGCGGTCGGCACGACGAGCTCGACCCGGTACGCCGAGACGTGCTGGGTCTGATCGAAGGCCGCGCCGGTCGGCTGCGCGGGCGGGGCCAGCGCGGTGAGGATCCCCGCCGCGACGAACACCCCCGCGAGGAGCGCGGTCTCGGCGATGGTCCCGCGGATCAGCCGGCCGCGCTGGGCGCGCGGCCCGTAGCGCAGGAGGTTGAATGACGCGACCGCAAGGATGACGACGAGCAGCACGCCCTTCGCGAGGAGCGCGATCCCGTACGGGGTCTCGACCAGGTCCTCGATGAGCACGAGCCGATCGAGTGCTTGCAGCAGGCCCGCCGTGATGAGCAGAGCCACGGACGTCAGGCTCACGAGCGAGAAGCGCCACACCGTCGCGCGCAGCATCTCGCCGGTGCGGCCCGCGCCGGGGAGCAGATAGATCCACAGGAGCGCGACCACGCCGCCGCTCCACGCCGAGATCGAGGCGATGTGGACGAGGTCGAGGCCCATGTCCTTGGCGTTGCCGAGGGCCGTCGCGTGCGAGACGAGCGTCGCGGTGAGCGCGGCCGCCGCTCCGGCGCCGGCGACGAGGTAGCGGCGCCTGCGGCCGGGCAGCTGTCGCGCGAGCGCGGCGATGACCGCGAGGCCCGCGAGCAGCCGAAGACTGAGCAGCAGCTCGAGGCGCGGCGGCAGCCGGTCGCCCTGCGCGAGGACGAGCGCCGCCGAGCCGAGGGCGATCGCGCCTCCGGCGACCACGAGGAGCTGCCGCTCGCGCCGCTCCTCGATCGGGCCATCGGCGGCGTGCACGATGAGCCCGAACAGCGCGCAACCGAGTGCCAGCGCGATGCCGGCGTACGAGATCGCGCGGCCCGCGACCTCGAGCGCCGAGGGCGGGGGCGAGGCATTGGGCACATCTGCCAGCGCGGGCAGCGGTCCGCCCCCGATGACGAACGCAAAGCTTCCTTTCGTCTCGTGCCCGTCCACTGCAGAGACGGTCCGCCAGGCGACGGTGTATCCGCCGTCGCCGATCGACTTCATCCCGACCTTCAGCCCGTTCGACTCATCGGACGCGGCGGTGCTGCCAAGATCCCAGCGGCTGCCCTGCTCATCGAGGACCTGGATCTCACTGCCCTTCGGATCGGGCGGCTCGCTGAACGCGATACGGACCTCGGCAGGGGGCTTCACCAGCCGCGCATCGGCGGCCGGGTTGGACCGGACGTAATTCGCATGCGCGGTCGCGATGCTCGGGACCGCCGCCGCGCCCGCGAGCGCGAGCACGGCGGCACATCCCAGCCGGGCGAGACGCTTCAACGGCGCCTCACTGCGGGGATCAGGGCCGCGACGGCGAGCGCGAGGGCCAGAGCGCCCAGCGCGATCGCGATGGTCACCTTGGTATTCGTCTCCGAAAGCTGCTTCGCCTGGTCTGCGGCGGACGGGACCGTATCCGGGAACTGGAGGCCCGATCCATCCGTGACCGCCTCGAACCGATTCGGACCGGATTCGAACTTCTCGTCGATCTTGGTCGTGCCAACGGTCCCGCTGATGTGGAACGTGTACTCGCCAACGCGGGTCGGCACGAAGCCGCTCGTGTAGTGACCGGGTCGATCGCCGTCCGGCGAGAGCTCGAGGCTGCGCGTCTTGGCCCCGCCTCCGGTGATCACCTCCGCCTTGAGGGCCTTCTCCAGACCCTCGACCGCCTTGTCGCCGGCGGTCTCGGTGACCGTGAGATCAAGGCCGTTCGACTGCCCGGCGATCGCAGGCTCGGCGACCCATCCGACGACGAACGTGTACGGACCGACCGCCCGCGTCTCGTGCGCCGCGGCCGGGCTCGCGAAGGTGCCCAGTGACGCCACCACGACGGCGACGGCCGCTGCGATGGCCAGGATCCGCGTCATATATGCCCTCCTGTATTCGTGGCTACGCGAATGTGAGGAGGGACGGGCGGGGCGGGCCGAGCGGCGCGCCGAGGCGCCACTGGGGAGCGAGCAGCCGCATCGCAGGCAGAAGCGCGATCGCGCGGCGCGTGGGGCGCGGGATCTTCGGGATGACGAGGGCGAGGAGCGCGAGGGTGAGTGCGCCGAGCTCGATCTGACCGGGCGTCTCGAGGGTCCAGCCGGGACCGGCCGGCCCCTGGGCGAGCATCTTCAGCCGGAGCAGGAACAGGGGATAGCGGTACGCGGCGAGGAGGTGATCGTGGAACCGCGGCGTGCCGGGTGGATCGATGTGCGGCGGCACGGCCAGGCCGGAGGCCGCGAGGGCGCTGCTCGCCGCGGCGACCGCGAACACGAGCGCGCACAGCCAGCGCATCACGGAGAGGGTACGTCGCGGCAGCGCCGGCAGATGCCGACGATGGCCGAGTGGGCCAGATCCGCCTCGAAGCGGTGCTCGGCCCGGAGGCGCTTGGCCATCGCGTCGAGAACGGCCGGCCGGAGCTCCGTCTCGGTCCCGCAGACGCGGCAGACAAGGTGACCGTGGGGGTGGGTGTCGGCCCGATGCCAGCGGGTGACTCGGTCATCGAGATGCGTGTGGATCACGTAGCCAAGCTCCTCGAGCGCCTCGAGGTTGCGGTACACCGTCGACGGCCCGATGCGCGCATATTTCGCGCGCACGCGGCGCGCGATCTCGTCCGCGGTCACATGGTGCCGGGCGCGCTGCACGGCGTC
Organism: Candidatus Limnocylindria bacterium; assembly: GCA_036569845.1. Taxonomy (GTDB): domain Bacteria; phylum Chloroflexota; class Limnocylindria; order P2-11E; family P2-11E; genus UBA4735. The sequence continues at coordinate 16,187 of DATCPY010000081.1, forward strand.
GAGCACGAGCTGCCGCTGGAGCGTGAGCCGCCTGCCGCTCGCCCGGACGGATTCCGCGAGGGTCATGACGCGATGATGAGGCGATAGCGAACGATTCGCAACAAGCCGCTATTGCGACGGTTCGCGATAGGCTCCGGCGCGTATGGACCTGGGCATCTTCGGTCTCCTGGCGGGCATGGCGGTCCTCGGCTTCCGCCATGGCTTCGATTGGGATCACATCGCCGCGATCACCGACATCACGAGCACCACGACCGCATCGCACGCGGATGACGACGTTCCGGCCATCGCGCCGATGCCGCGGCACGAGCACGACCCCGGGCCGGCCGAACATGGGCACGCGCACGACGGCGCAAGCGCCCTGCACGTGCTGTCCGAATCCCGGTTCGCGCACGAGCAGCGCCACGCGATCGGCCTCGCGAGCCTGTACGCGCTCGGTCACGCGAGCGTCGTCCTCGTGCTCGGCATCCTTGCGCTCGTCGTCGGTGCCGTGCTGCCCGCGTGGGTGGACCCGGTCCTCGAGCGCGTCGTCGGGGTCACCCTCGTGCTGCTCGGCATCTGGGTGCTCATCTCGGTCGTCCAGTACGTCCGCGGCAAGGGTGAGTTCCGGATGCGCAGCCGCTGGATGCTCGTCTTCGACGGCGTGCGCTACACGTGGGACCGGGTCCAATCCCGGATCCACGGACATCCCCACGAGCCGACGGCCCACGCGTCGCAGTACGGGCCGAAGACCGCGTTCGGCGTCGGGATGATCCACGGCGTCGGGGCGGAGACCGGCTCGCAGGCCCTCCTTCTCGCAGGCGTCGCGGGCGTCACCGGCGCACAGGGGATCGTGATCCTCGGCGCGTTCATCGTCGGCCTCCTCATCTCGAACACGCTCGTGGCCGTGACCAGCGCCACCGGTTTCATCGGCGCGCAGCGCCTGCGCACGCTCTATGTGATCGTCGGCGCGGTAGCCGGCGTGTCGAGCCTGGTCATCGGCCTCTTCTTCATCGCCGGGCTGGGTACCGCCCTCCCCGATCTGCAGGAGCTGTTGTTCGGCCCGCGCGGGTAGCGTGACGTCTTCGCCCATACTCGGCGGGTGCTCGACGTGGCCCTCTTCGTGGCGCTTGGCGTCGGGATCGGCACACTCGGCACGCTCATCGGCGCCGGCGGCGGCTTCATCCTCTTACCGGTCCTGGCGCTGCTCAGCCCGCTCGAGCCGACCGGCACCCTCACCGCGACGTCGCTTGCCGTGGTCGCGGCGAACGCGACGAGCGGAGCGATCGCCTACGGCCGCCAGCGCCGCATCGACTACCGGTCCGGCATCGCCTTCGCGATCGCGACGCTGCCCGGGAGCGTCGGGGGTGCGCTCCTCGCGCGCTCCATCCCGCGCGGGCCGTTCGACGTCGCCTTCGCCCTGGTGCTCTTGGCACTGGCCCTCGTGCTCATCCGGACCCGCGCGGAGCCCGGTCCGCCGGCGCCCGAAGGCCGCGCGTGGGGACGCGCGCCGCGCGAGCTCGTCGACGCCGCGGGGATCGTCCATCGCTACCACGTGGAGCTACCGCTGGGGATCGCGATCTCGTTCGTCATCGGCTTCGCGTCGAGCCTGCTCGGCATCGGTGGCGGTTTCATCCACGTTCCCGCGCTCATCGCGGTGCTCGGGTTCCCGGTCCACATCGCGACGGCGACGTCCCATTTCGTCCTCGCCATCATGGCGACGGTCGGAACGGTGACCCATATCGCGGCCGGCGACCTCACCGAGGGGTGGCCGCGGGCGCTCTACATCGCGGCAGGCGCCGTCGGCGGCGCGCAGCTTGGCGCGCGGCTGTCGACCCGGGTGCGCGGCGCCGTCATCGTGCGTTTGCTCGCCGGAGCCCTCGCCGTCGTCGCGCTCCGGCTCGCGGCCCAGGGCCTGCTGGGGATCTGAGCGTGCGCTGGATCTCGCTGCTGCTGGCGGCCCTGCTCCTTGGCGCCTGCGCCGACTGGAATACGGGACAGGCGTCAAGCGTCATCGACGCGCATGTCGTGCGCGTCGTGGCGCAGGGCACGCGCGCCGCGGGCCAACCGGGATTGCCGAGCCAGCCGTTCCAGACGGTGGAGCTCGAGCTGGATGGGGGCCTGTACCGCGGTGACCACGTCACGCTCGAGTGGGGCGGTCGGGTCGCGCTGAACGCGAACGGTCTCCTCGCGGCGGGGGACCAGGTCCTGGTCTCGCAGCACCGCGGTGACAACGACGCGCGCGCGTACGCGATCGAGGATGTGGTCCGGCTGCCGTCGCTCATCCCGTTCGCCGTCGTGCTGGTCATCGCCCTGGTCGCGGTCGCCCGATGGAAGGGCCTGGCCTC
>DATCPY010000082.1:0-27485 GCA_036569845.1 Candidatus Limnocylindria bacterium
GCGTCGCGCTCGCTACGGGGCGCGAGCTGTGGCGGCCCATCACCATCGGTCCGTTCCGCCGCGCCGGTGAGGAGATGGCCCGCTGGCTGCGCGCGCTCGCGGAGAAGAGCGATCACCCATACGTCACGGTCGCGACGAAGCTATTCGCGTCGATGACCCCGCGCCACGAGGTCCTCGTGCACGGCGATTACCACCATCACAACCTGCTGCGCCACTCCGGGCGATGGCTCGCGATCGACCCCAAGCCCCTCATCGCCGAGCCCGAGTTCGATGTCGTCACGCTGCTGTGGAACCCGCTCCACGTCGTGCCGACGCGTGAGCTCATCGAGCGGCGGATCTCGCAGCTCGCGGCCGGTGGCCTCGACGAGCGCCGCATCCGGGATTGGGCCGTCGTGCGGGGGACGCAGCTCGGGCTACCGCTCGGCCCGGGCGAGGACGAGGCGACGGCGCGTCAGCTGAGCGTGGTGCGCTCGCTGCTGGAGGAGCCGGGCTAGGGCTTCGTGAGGAGGATCGCGTTCGGCAGGAGCCGGCCTGGTCCAACGGTGTACTGACCTTCGATCCACATCGCCGCGGTCCCGCCGCCGTCGAGGTTGATCGCGTCCTTCACCCCGAGCGCCTGCAGCACGAGCTGCGCCTCCTGGAGCGAGGCGTTGTCGACGACCACGAGGTAGATGTACGTGCCGTCGGTGCCCATCGAGCCCTTGAGACCCTTCTCTGTCTGCTTCACCGTCTGCTCGGCCGAGATGTCGAGCACCGCGCCGCCCTGGAGCAGGAGCATGAACATCGAGATGCCGGCAGTGATCGGATTGTTCGCGGTCGAGCCCTGCCCGTACACGTACGCGCGCCGGTAATACGTCGGGGTCTTTCCGTTGAAGATCACCAGCCCGTTCTGTCCGATGAGCGCCGGCTTATTGATCCAGGTGCCGAGGTCGCTGTTCCACATCGCGTAGTCATAGGAGTTGATCTTGCCCGCGCACTCGGCGTAGTCGGGAGGGCAGAGGTAAGTGCCGTGGATCGCGGCGTACGCGTGATCGGCCGTGGCGTACTGATCGAGCGGCTTCACCGGGCAGTTGTTGGCGCAGTACGACGCGTTCGCGGTCACGGTCTTCACCGTGACGTCGGCGAGCCGTTCCTTGATGAGGTGCGTCGTGAACGTGCCGCGCGCGGTCGGCACGCCGAGGGTGCTCGAGCCGGTCGGGCTATACACACCGGCCGGTTGCGGCGGAAGCGTCCCGTCGGGATTGAGCACTGTGACGAGCCAGAAGACGCCGTAGTCCTCCATCCAGGTCGCGCCTTCGACGAGCGGGCGGAGGTACAGGCGGTAGTAGCCCGGAACGAGTGGCGCCTGGATCGTGAATTGGAACCACGCGACCTGACCCGGTCCGACGTACGGCGCGGGCTGCAGCGCGATCCGGTTGAAGCGGGGCCACCCGGTGCTCGGTGACCCCTGCGTGCCGTCTCCGCCGAGCGGGCTCGCCTGATCCTGACCGGGCTCGGGCCCCCAGGTGCCGAGGTAGGCGACCTCACCGAGCCGCCCGTTCACCCAGCCGCGCGATCCGGAGTTGTAGTACGCCACGGTCGCGGTCGAGCGATCGCCGGGGCAGAGGGTCGGGTAGCCGCTCTGGCCGTACCACTGCGCATGGAAGCCTGGCTGACCGGCCGCGAACCCCGCGGGGGGTGGGATGCCGGGCCCGGTGCTACCGGCGCAGGTCGCTGCCGCGGCGACCGAGCGTGGCGCCGCTGGCCCGACCAGCAGTGTGGCGGCGACCAGCAGAGCCGCGAATAGGCGCGCGAACGCGGCTCCGTTGACCATCCGGAGGGCTAACGCGCGGGCCGAAGGGCGTGTTGCGTCCCCCGTTCGGGCGACCGTGCCGCAGGCCGGCTGCTACGGGTCGGGGAGCGACACCGGCGGCACGTAGGACCGGACGAACGTGCGGTGCCACCACGCGCCGGAGGCGCGGCGCTCGGCCGGGGTCGTGAAGCGGTAGAGCCAGAGCTGCGCGCGGACGACCTTGGGCGGCAGGCCGTCGAACGGGTCTCGGGCCAGCAGCTGGAGGACGGCGTGATCACCCTCGAGGAGCTTCGCCAGCAGCGGCATGAACCACTCGTGGTAGCGGGGTGACGAGAACGCCGCGAACCACATCAGCCAGTCGAGGCGGAGGTGATAGGGCGCGTACTGCGGTGGGCGGCGGCGCACGTCGCCGGGCTTCGCCTTGAATTCGTACGCGCGCCACTCGCTCGCGTCGGTGGGCTCGGGGTCGACGGTCCCTTCGATGATCACCTCGTAGCGCTGTTTCGTGACGCTGCCGAATGCGCCGTAGGCGTTCACCAGGTGCAGCGGATCGAAGCTCGAGTTCATCAGCTGCTCCGACGACAGGAGGTTCTTTGCCGGCCGGTAGCTGAGGCCGATGACGAGCAGCGTCACGAGGATGACCGCGATCGCCTGCGGGAGCGAGGACTCGAGGCCGGGCGGGGCGATCCTGACCACGCGTCCGAGCGCCGCATCGTCGAACGCCGAGAACGCGAGCACGATCGTGATCACGTTCAGCCAAGAGAAGTTGCCGCTGAGGACGAGCCACGATTGGGTCGCGACGATGATCAGGCCGGCGACGGTCGCGACCGGCTGGGGCGCGAAGAGGAACGGTGGCACGACGAGCTGCGCGACGTGGTTGCCGAGCACCTCGCCGCGATGCAGGACCCGCGGGAGGCGGTGGAAGTACCAGCTCAGCGGGTTCGGCATGGGCTGGGTCTCGTGGTGGTAATAGAGGCAGGTGAGATCGCGCCAGCACGCGTCACCGCGCATCTTGATGAGGCCGGCGCCGAACTCCAGCCGGAACACCAGCCAGCGCGCCAGGTAGATCAGCGGGAGGGGCGTGACGGTCCAGGCCGGACCGAGGAAGATCGCGAGGAAGCCGGCCTCGAGGAGCAGCGTTTCCCAGCCGAAGCTGTAGAAGGTCTGCCCGACGTTCACGATCGAGAGGTACAACGCCCAGAGCACGACCCACACGAGCATCTCGAGGGGGAGCGGCCACCCGTCAGGCATGCCGATGACAACGAGCACGCTCAGGCCCAGTCCGGTCCACCCGACGGCGCGGAGGATCCGGTCCGAGTAGCGGACAAAGAACAGGCTTGGCGACGCCCGGAACGGCACGTGGGCGATGAGATCCGGTACCGGCAGCAGGCCGCGCTCGCCGAGGAGCGGGGTGAACTGGCGGAGCACGACGAGGAACGCCAGCAGATAGATCGCGCCGATGCCGCGCTCGATCACGAGCCGGGCCAGCCAGTAGTCGGGCGTCCCGATCCAGCTCATCGGGTCGAGAGGCTACCCCGGAAATGCCGTTGGGGTGCCCCGTGGTAGACCGACTACATAAAGGACGCCGCTCGATGCTCGTTGAGATGAAGACCGTGAACGCCGACGTCGCAGGCTGGGAAGCCCTGTACGAACGCGAGTACCCCCGGCTCCTGCGCGCGCTCACGGCGATCGGCGGCGACGAAGGCGCCGCCGAGGACGCGGTCCAGGAGGCGTTCGTGCGCGGATACAAGCAGGGGCTCGCGACGCTCGAGCGGCCCGGAGCGTGGCTCCTGGTCGTCGCGACCCGCGTCCTCTTCCGCGACCGCCGCCGCCGCGTCACCGACGTCGCGGTCGAGACTCTCCCCGGATCACGTGATGAGATCGATTTCGCGATCGAGCGCGCCGATCTCCTCGCGGCGCTGCGGCAGCTCCCCGAGCGGCAGCGCGCGGTCGTCGTGGCGCGCTACTACTACGACCAGAGCTACCTGGAGATCGCGAAAGCCTTCGCCATCCGTACCGGTACGGTCGGAGCGACGCTCGCCCAGGCGCTCGCGAAGCTGCGGGCGGCCCAGGCGGCGCGGCAGCTCGTGCGCGGGGCGATGCGGCCGTGAAGGAGCGTGATCAGGACGTCATCGGGGTCGCCCTCGCGCGAGCCATCGACACGCAGCGGGTCCGTGAGACGCCGTTCGCATCGTCCCGTGTCGCGGCGCGCTTGGTACCCACGACAACGCGGCGCTTCACGCTCCAGCTCGCCCTCGCGGTCGCGCTCATCACGCTGGGCGCCGGCGGCGCGCTGCTCGGTCAGACGGACCTCACGCGCGTCGCATCCGCCGGCGCTGCCCCGCGGCTCGGCCCGGTCGCGCGCGCGGCGCCCGGCGCGCCGGTGGTCGTCGGCCACATCGAGGACGCGATCAATCCGATCACCGCGCGCTATGTCGAGCGAGTGATCGCCGACGCGCAATCCGCGGGGGCACCCGCGGTCGTCTTCGTGATCAACACGCCCGGCGGGCTCATCGACTCGACGTACCGCATCACCACGGCGTTCCTCAATGCGCCCCTCCCGGTCGTGACGTACGTCGCGCCGTCGGGGGCGCGTGCCGCGTCCGCGGGCACGTTCATCACGATGGCCGGGGCGGTCGCGGCGATGGCTCCGGCGACGAACATTGGGGCCGCCCATCCGGTGGATAGCTCCGGTGGCGACATCCAGGGGGACCTCCGCCTCAAGGCCGAGAACGATGCCGCGGCGCAGATCACGAAGATCGCGAAGGCGCGGGGACGCAACGAGCAGTGGGCCGAGGACGCGGTCCGCAAGAGCGTGAGCATCCGCGACGACGAAGCGCTGAGCCTCAAGGTGGTCGATCTGATCGCCCGCGACCTGCCCGATCTGCTCGTGCAGATCGACGGCCGCACGGTCCAGGTGAACGGTCAGCCGGTCACGCTCGCCACGAAGACCGCGGCCATCGACGACGACGGCATGAATCTGTTCGAGGCGTTCCTGCACCTCATCGTCGATCCGCAGATCTCGGTGCTGCTGTTCAGCCTCGGTTCGCTCGCCGTCCTCTTCGAGCTGCAGAACCCCGGGCTGATCCTGCCCGGCATCGTGGGGGTGATCTCGATCGTGCTCGCGCTGTTCTCGTTCGGGACGCTCGACGCGAACGCGGCCGGCGTCGCCTTGATGCTGTTCGCGATCGTCCTGTTCATCGCCGACATCAAGATGCCCACGCACGGCTTCCTGACCGCCGGGGCGATCGCGTCGCTCGTGCTCGGGATCATCGTGCTGTTCCCGCCGGCCCGCCCGACGTTCCCCGGACTTCGCTATTCGGCGGACCCGCTCACGATCCTGCTCGTCGTCGGCGTGATGACGCTGCTGTTCGGGTACGTCGTGCGGGCGGCCGTCGGCTTCCAGCGGCTCCCGGTGGCCAGCGGCGCAGCGCTCCTCGTCGGATCGCTCGGCGTGGCCAAGACCGAGCTCGCGCCCGGAGGCATCGTCCGCGCCGGCGGCGACGAATGGACCGCGGTAAGCGAAGGCGGTCCGATCCCGCAGGGCGCGATGGTCCGCGTGCGGCGTATCGACGGCGTTCGACTTATCGTCGGACCGGAGGCCTCGTCCTCCGGAAGAAGGGAAAGCTGATGCCTACCGAGCTCGTGGTCATAGGGTTCCTCCTCGTCATCGCGCTCCTGATCCTGCGGACGGTGGTCCACATCGTCCCGGAGTACCAGCGCCTGGTCGTGTTCGCGCTCGGCCGGTACCAGAAGACCGCTGGTCCTGGCCTGGTGCTGCTGCTGCCGCCGCCCATCCAGAGCAGCGTCACGGTCGACCTCCGGGAATTCAGCGTGGAGATCCCACAGCAGACCTGCATCACGAAGGACAACGCGACGATCTCGATCGACTTCCTGATCTTCCAGCAGGTCGTCGAGGCATCTGACTCGGTGATCAAGGTCCAGAACTTCCGCCAGCAGGTCCAGCAGATCGCCTCGACCACGCTGCGCGCGGTCATCGGCGACCTCGTCCTCGACGATGCGTTCGCCAAGCGCGAGCAGATGAACGAGGTGCTGCGGATCAAGCTCGACGACGAGACCCACCGCTGGGGCGTCAAGGTGAACCGGGTGGAGATCCGCGAGATCGTGCCGCCACGTGAGATCCAGGAGGCGATGACCCGTCAGATGACGGCCGAGCGGATCCGGCGAGCGTCGGTGACCGAGGCAGAGGGGAAGCGGGCCTCCGCGATCCTCGTGGCCGAGGGCGACAAGCAGTCGAACATCCTCCAGGCCGAAGGTGCGCGGCAATCCGCGATCCTGCGGGCAGAAGGCTTCGCCCTCGCCCTGGGCAAGATCAACGAGACCGCCATGTCCGCGGACGCGCGGACGATCACGTTGCAGTACTTCGAGGCGCTGAAGGCCCTCGGTGCGTCACCGGCGACGAAGTTCATCATCCCGACCGAGTTCAGCGCCCTCGCCGCACCCCTCGCCGCGATGGCGAGAAGTGCGGCGGAGCCGCCCGCGAAGGGCTAGCTGCTAGCGCCCGCGGAGGCGGACGAAGGGACGGCGCGACCGGCCAGGAGGCGCGCTGTCCCCGCGGTCCGCGCCCGCGAGCCGGATCGCCATCGGCCGGGCCAACCGGCGCTGGCCGAAGGGCGAGTAGACGCGCGGCGGGATGTCGCGGAGCGGCGCGCGGAGGGCTGCTCGCGCGCCGCCCGCGGACGAAGGAAGGGGAAAGGCGATAGCGATGGCCATGGCTCACCTCGTGACGGCGGATTTCGCCTGCTCCGAAGAGCCCCTCGACCACCGGAAGGTGGTCGCTCCTCTGGAGAATCGTCGAACAGACGTTCGGGCATCATAGAACGCGTGTTCGAACTGTCAAGAGGTCGAGAACGGGCGTGAAATACTCGATTCCGGTGGAAGCGACCGCGCTCGGCGCCGACCTGGCCCCGCAGCGGCCCAAGCCGGTACGGGAGCACGTCGAGCTGCCGAACCACATCCTCGAGCCCGCATGGCAGGGGACCAGGGTGCTCGTCCGCATCGGTACGGATGGGCCGCGGTTCGTCGGCTACGACGGTCCGGTGGACGGGTCGCGCGAGCTCTTCGACGCGATCCGGGCCGAGACGCACGCCGACAGCGCGATCCTCGACGGCGTGCTGGTCACGAACTGGGAGGACGATCGCGACCTCGAGATGGACCAGCAGGGCAACGCGTTCACCCGGGAGCTGCCGCGGCGCCAGATCTTCGGCGCGTTCGACCTGCTCGAAGTCGATGGCGATCCGCTGATCGGCGTCCCGCTGCTCGAGCGCAAACGGCACCTCGAGAGCCTGGTGACCCCGAGCCCGAACGTCCGGCTGACGGCGTACGTCACCCGCGGCCTGCGCGCCTGGCGCGACACGCTCACCGGTCTCGGCTTCAAACGCGTGGTGCTCAAGGACTGGAACAGCCCATACTCGCCGGGCCAGACTGCGAGCTCGTGGCTGATCGTGGACAAGCTCAACCCCCCAAAGCTCAAGTAAGCGCGAAGGAGAGCCACCGCATGAGGTCCGCAGCGACGATCGATCACACCCAGCGCGACCCGTGGGAGGTCGCGACCGAGCAGTTCGACACCGCGGCCGACAAGCTCCACCTCGACCCGAACATGCGCGGCATCCTTCGCGAGTGCCAGCGCGAGCTCACGGTCCACTTCCCGGTGCGGATGCATGACGGCGTGGTGAAGGTCTTCACCGGGTACCGCGTGCAGCACAACACCTCGCGCGGGCCGGGCAAGGGCGGCATCCGCTATCACCCGAGCGCGTCGCTCGGCGAGGTCAAGGCCCTCGCGATGTGGATGACGTGGAAGTGCGCGGTCGTGGGCATCCCGTACGGCGGCGCCAAGGGCGCGGTCATCTGCGACCCGAAGACCATGAACATGCAGCAGCTCGAGACGCTCACGCGCCGATACACGACCGAGATCGCGCTCCTCATCGGGCCGGAGCGCGATATCCCGGCGCCCGACGTGAACACGAATGCGCAGACGATGGCCTGGATCATGGACACGTATTCGATGCACGCGGGCCACACCGTGCCCGCCGTCGTCACCGGCAAGCCGTTGTCGATCGGAGGCAGCGAGGGGCGCAACGAGGCCACCGCGCGCGGTGCCGTCTACACGATCATCGAGGCGTCGAAGCACCTGGGTATGGACCTCGAGGGCGCGCGCGTCGTCGTCCAGGGCTTCGGCAACGCCGGCTCGTTCTCGGCCAAGCTCATGGCGGAGCTCGGCGCCGTCGTCGTCGGGCTCTCAGACACGCAGGGTGGCATCCACAACGCGAAGGGTCTCGACCCGAACAAGGTCGACGCGTTCAAGCGCGAGACTGGCAGCGTCGTCGGCTTTCCCGGCGCGGAGAAGGTCACCAACAGCGAGCTCCTCGAGCTCGACTGCGACATCCTGATCCCGGCCGCGATCGAGAACCAGATCGGCGAGCACAATGCGCCGAAGATCAAGGCGAAGCTCGTCGCCGAGGCCGCGAACGGTCCGACGAGCCCGGAGGCGGACCGGATCCTGTTCGACAAGGGCGTCTTCATGATCCCGGACATCCTCTGCAACGCCGGCGGGGTCACCGTCTCGTACTTCGAGTGGGTCCAGGACCTGCAGAACCTGTTCTGGCGCGAGGCGACCATCAACGCGCGGCTCAAGGAAGTGATGGTCAAGTCGTTCAACGACGTCCTGCAGATGTCGCTGAAGCACAAGGTCCACCTGCGGACGGCCGCGTACATGGTGGCGGTCGCGCGTGTGGCCGACGCGACCCTCACCCGAGGCATCTACCCGTGAGCGAGAGCGGCCGGTGACCGCGCACGGTCACCGGCGCACGAGCGAGCGGGGTACGTAGTACCCATAGCGGCGTGCCGCCCCATGGGGGCGGCCTAGATCGGCGACCACGTGCAAGAGCTCATCGCGGTCGACCTGGAGACCACCGGGTTCGATCCGGAGACGGATCGGATCATCGAGATCGGTGCCGTGCGCGTCCGCCTCACCGCGGACGGCGCGGAGCCGGGGGAGCGATTCAGCACGTTCGTGGATCCGGGTCGCGACATCGGTCCGGCCATCACCCGGCTCACCGGGATCCGTGACCTGGATCTGCAGGGCGCGCCGGTGGCCGTCGACGCGGTCAGGCACTTCGCCGCGTTCGCCGGCGACGCGGTCTTCGTCGGGCACAATGTCGACTTCGATCTCGCCTTTCTCGAGCGGAATGGCTTCGCGCCCGGGGCCCAGCGCCTCGACACGGCGGACATCGCCTCGATGCTCCTGCCGTCGGCGCCGTCCTACGCGCTCCAGCGCCTCGCTGCAGACGAGGGCATCGTGCCGGCATCGGCCCATCGCGCGCTCGACGACGCGTTGACCTGCGCCGCGGTACTCGCGACGCTCGCCGCGCGCGCACGCTCGCTGCCGGCGCCGCTGCTCGAGGAAGCGCGGTCATACGCGGCGGCCATCGGTCCTGCCGCAGCGCAGTTCTTCGCGGATGCGCTCGGTGAGTCGCTCAAGCACGCGTGGGACGACGGCTCGATCCAGGTCGCGAACGGAGTGGATCCTTTGAATGGGGCTCGGCCGGCGCCGGCACAGCCGGGGCCGGCCGTACGCGCGGGATCGATCGATGCGGGCACGTGTCTCGGCATGGAGGGTCCGCTCGCTCGCTCGATCGAAAACTTTGAGGACCGGCCCGAGCAGCGGCAGCTCGCGATCGAGATCGAGCGGACGATGGCCACCGGCGGCGTTCTCGTCGCGGAAGCCGGGACCGGGGTCGGAAAGTCGATCGCCTACCTCCTGCCGGCCCTCGGGCGCGCGCTCGCGGGGGAGCGGGTCATCGTGAGCACGCACACCCTGCCTCTGCAGGACCAGCTCGTGCGCAAGGATCTGCCCGATCTGCAGGCCGCCCTCGGCACGAACGTCAGCGTGGCCGTGCTGAAGGGCCGGTCGAACTATCTCTGCCCGCGGCGCTGGCAGCTCTTCCGCACGCAGGTGAGCACGCGCGAGGAGGCGCGCCTTGCGCTCAAGACCTTGATCTGGCGCACGACGACGACGAGCGGCGACCGCGCCGAGCTCAACCTCCTCGGCGGGGAGAGCGCGCTCTGGTCGCGCGTGTCGGCGGACGACGAGACCTGCACGAGCCGTCGGTGCGCGGCCACTCAGGGTGGCTGCTATCTGGAGCGCGCGCGGCACGCGGCTGCGGAGGCCGGCATCGTCGTCGTGAACCACGCCCTCCTGCTGCACGACGCGCGCGGCGGTGGGAACCTCCTGCCGGATGCGGACCACGTGGTCGTGGACGAGGCGCATCACCTCGAGGACATCGCATCCGACGCGTTCGGCTTCAAGCTCGAGACGTGGCGCACCCGGCGGGACCTCGACCGCATCGCGCATTCGCCGCTCGCGATGACGGCGCTCAAGTCGGACGACGGGGCGCGGGCCGACGCGGCGCACGACCTACGGGAGGAGATCGCGCGCGCGAACGGCACATCCGAAGAAACGTTTGCCGCGCTCGGGACGCTGCTGCCAGAAGGGACGGACCGGCTGCGCATCACCGGGGGCTTCCGGGCGAGCGACGACCGCTGGCTGCCGATCGAGCTCGCCGCCGAGCGGATGGCCGACGCGCTCGCCGGGATCCGCGCGGCCGGCGACCGGCTTGCGGCTCGTGGGGGTGACGAGGACGAGCTCGTCGAGCACGAGAGCGCGATGAAGGAGCTGATCGGCGAGCATGGCGCGATCGACCACGGCATCCACCAGCCGAAGCCGGGCGAGATCGCGTGGCTCGAGCGAAGCAATAACGGCGTCGGGCTGTACGTCGCGCCGGCGCACGTCGGTGGCGCGCTCCGCCGCACGCTCATCGACCGCCATCGCTCGGTCGTGATGACCTCCGCGACGCTGGGCGTCGCGGGAACGATGACGTTCACGATGGATCGCCTCGGGGTCAGCGACGTCGCGGGCACGTTGCGGGTCGGGTCGCCATTCGATCACGCGAACCAGGCGGTGCTCATCGTCCCGTCGGACATCGCGCTCCCACACGACGAGCGCTTCGCCGAAGAGGCTGCGGTCATCGTCGGTGATGTCGCACGCGCCCTCGGGGGTCGCACGCTCGTGCTGTTCACCTCCCATACGGCGATGCGCGAGGTGGCGGCGCAGCTCGCCGGACTCGACGAGACCGGCATCGCGGTGCTGACCCAGGGCGTGGATGGGTCACGGCGCGCGATCCTCGAACGCTTCGCCGCCGGCGGCTCCGTGCTCCTCGGGACGCAGTCGTTCTGGGAGGGGGTGGACCTGCCGGGCGACCAGCTGCGCTGCGTGATCATCGCGAAGCTGCCATTCCCGGTGCCCGACGATCCGCTCATCCAGGGCCGCTCGGAGCGGTACGACGACCCGTTCCGCGAATACCAGCTGCCGCTCGCGGCGCTCCGTCTGCGGCAGGGCTACGGCCGGCTCATCCGGTCGAAGACCGATCGCGGTGCCGTGATCCTCCTCGACCGCCGGGTGATCCTGCAGGACTACGGACCGACGTTCCTCGCCTCCCTGCCGGCGGTCCGCGTGCAGCGCGTGCCGAGCGAGGGGATCGCGGTCGTCGTCGCGGCTCATTGCGCGCGCGGATAATGCGCGGCGTGGAGCAGCACTCCGCCATTCGGATCGGGGCCTGGCTCGATACGCTGCCGCTCCAGGACCGCGAGCGGCTGTTCCTCCTCCTCGACGAGCTCTGCGCCGGGATGGATGTCTCGCGCCACAACCAGTTCGGCTTCCTGCGGCTGCGGGCCGAGTTCGAGACATCGGGCGAGCTCTTCGGCTGCACGCTCGCCGAGCTCCGCGACGTCATCGCAACGACCCTGGGCGACGTCGACGCCCTGCGGCCGTTCCGGCCGGCGAGCCCCCTGGAAAAGCTCCGGGCGGACGTCGGATCGCGCGGCCACCCCGACTTCCGCTAGGCGCAAGCTGGGCGGTATCCGGACGGTTTCGTAGAAGGTCCTGGGACGAGCGGGGGACCTGCGGGGGCTTGTCTACCAGTCCCGTCTTCCTAAACTCAACCGTGGTGGCGGGCGGGTGCCTGCCGAGTAAAGGAAGAAAGGAGGCTACAAAATGCTTGCATTCTTCCGTGACGACGAAGGCCAGGGCCTGGTCGAGTACGCACTCATCATTGCGGTTATCGCCATCGCCGTCATCGTCGCCATGATCTTCCTCCGCGGCCAGCTCCAGAACATCTTCAGCAACATCGGCAACAACCTCACCTAGACCTTCGCCGTACGGAAAAAGGCCCGGGCCAAAGCCCGGGCCTTTTGCTGTCCGACTGTCCGTTGTTGATACACTTATCGACGGATCGAGCCGCTTCGGGCTCGATACTTCGCACGCTTCACGAGATCCCTGCGACTGGACCCGCCCGGGTGCCGTCGTGGCCGTGAGGCGGAGGCATCAAGGGAGAACGCGTTGGCAGTCGTCACCATGAAGCAGCTCTTGGAGTCCGGTGTCCACTTCGGGCATCAAGCTCGCCGGTGGAACCCGAAGATGAAGAAGTTCATCTTCATGGAGCGCAACGGGATCCACATCATCGACCTCCAGCAGACCCTCGTCCGGGTCGAGGAGGCCTACGCGTTCGTGCGCGACCTCGCGTCCGACGGCGGGCAGATCCTCTTCGTCGGCACGAAGAAGCAGGCCCAGGAGTCCATCGCCGAGGAGGCGAAGCGCGCGAACATGCACTACGTCAACCAGCGCTGGCTGGGCGGCTTCCTCACGAACTTCGTGACCATCCAGAAGCGGATCCAGCGTCTGAACGAGCTCATCGAGCGCAAGGAGCGTGGGGACTTCCTCACGATGCCGAAGAAGGACGCCCAGCGGCTCGAGGACGACCTGCAGCACCTCGATCGGTACTTCCAGGGCGTGCGCGAGCTCAAGCGTCCGCCGAGCGCGCTGTTCGTCGTTGACCCGCACCGCGAGCACATCGCGGTCGAAGAGGCGCGCCGGTTGGAGATCCCGATCGTCGCGATGGTCGACACGAACTGCGATCCCGACCTCATCGACGTGATCATCCCGGCGAACGACGACGCGATCCGCGCGGTCAAGCTGATCTGCCAGAAGATGGCCGACGCGGTCATCGAGGGCCGTACGCAGCTTGACGCGTCGTCCAAGGAGGCGAGCCCCGAGGACATGGGCTACGCACCGGCCGCGACGACGGGCGAGTACGCCGAGGTCGGCATGTCCCGGGCGAAGCGGACCCCGCGCGTGTACGAGCCTGAAGAGGACGAGTACCCGATCGGCGGGTACGAGGAGGAGCCGGCCGCCGAGGCCGGTGAGGCCGCGCCCGCAAGTGACGAGGCGCTCGCCGCTCCAGCGGCGGACGCATCAGGGACCACAGAGGAGAAGTAGTCATGTCATCCGCAACAGACGTCCAGCGCCTCCGCACCGAGACCGGTGCCGGCGTGATGGACAGCAAGAAGGCCCTCGAGGCCGCGAACGGGGACTTCGAGAAGGCCAAGTCGATCCTCAAGGAGAAGGGCCTCGCGTCCGCCGCCAAGCGCGGCGACCGCGAGACGAAGGAAGGCGTCATCGAGGCGTACATCCACAGCGGTGGCCGTATCGGCGCGCTCGTCGAGCTCTCGAGCGAGACGGACTTCGTCGCCCGCAATCCCGAGTTCCGTGACCTCGCGAAGGCGATCGCGATGCAGGTCGCGGCGATGTCGCCCAAGCACGTGAGCTGGGAGCTCCTGAAGGACGACGAGATCAAGGCCCTGCTCGAGGAGCATGGCGACGAGAAGACGGCGAAGGCCGTCGCCGTCCTGATGCACCAGCCGTACATCAAGGACCAGTCGAAGACCATCGGCGACCTCGTGACGCAGCTCGCCTCCGCGACCGGCGAGAACATCAAGGTCCGCCGGATCGCTCGCTTCCAGCTTGGCGAGGCAGCATGACCGCCACCCCGAAATATCACCGGGTCCTCCTGAAGCTGTCCGGAGAGGCGCTCCTCGGGGACCGCCAGTTCGGTATCTCGCCGCAGTACACCGCGTACCTCGCCGAGGAGATCCGCAAGGTCCAGTCGCTCGGCGTGCAGGTCGCGGTCGTCATCGGCGGCGGCAACTGGCTCCGCGGCGCCGACGCGGCCGAGCACGGCATCGATCGCGCGACCGCGGACTACATGGGCATGCTGGCCATGGTCATCAACGCGCTCGCGCTGCGGTCGCAGCTCGAGGCCGCCGGTCTCGAGGCCCGCGTCCAGACCGCACTGACGATCAACGAGGTCGCCGAGCCGTATATCCGGCTCAAGGCGATCAGCCACCTCGAGAAGGGCCGCGTCGTCATCTTCGCGGCCGGCACCGGCAACCCGTTCTTCACCAGCGACACCGCTGCCGCGCTGCGGTCGGCCGAGATCGACGCCGAGGTGATCCTGATGGGGAAGAACAAGGTCGACGGCGTGTACTCGGGCGATCCGCGCACCGACAAGACGGCGAAGAAGTACTCGGACATCGGGTACCGCGACCTCCTCGAGAAGCGGCTCGGCATCATGGACGCCACCGCCGCCGCGCTCGCGGAGGATCGGAAGATCCCGACCATCGTGTTCGACGTGAGCGAGAAGGACGCCATGGTCCGGGCCGTCCTCGGCGAGCAGGTCGGCACGCTCGTGCACGCGGGCTGAGCGTGGCGCTCGAAGAGGTCCTCGCTCAGACCGAGGCCCGGATGAAGAAGGCGATCGAGGCCCTCAGGCACGAGGCCCAGGCCGTCCGCACCGGCCGGGCCACCCCGTCGCTCGTCGAAGGCCTCGAGGTCGAGGCGTACGGCACGCCGACGCCGCTGATCTCGTTAGCTGCGATCAGCGCGCCGGAGCCGCGGCTCATCGTCATCCAGGCCTGGGACAAGAGCCTGATCAAGGCGATCGAGAAGGCCATCATCGGCAGCGACCTCGGGCTCAGCCCGAGCAACGACGGGTCGCTCATCCGGCTCTCGATCCCCGCGCTCACCGAGGAACGGCGCAAGGACCTGGTCAAGCAGCTGCACAAGAAGGTGGAGGAGGGGCGCGTGGAGATCCGCACGCTCCGCCGCCACGCGCAGGATGAGCTGCGCACGAAGTCGAAAGGCGCCGGCATCTCGGCCGACGAGGAGAAGCGCCTCGAGACGCAGCTCCAGAAGCTCACCGATCTGTACATCTCCGCCGCCGATGAGATCGGCCATGGCAAAGAGAAGGAGATCCTGGCGGTCTAGCCGGTGACCTCCGAGAACGCGATCCCGCGCCACATCGCGATCGTCATGGACGGGAATCGCCGCTGGGCCCGCGGGCACCACCTGCCGGCCATCGCCGGGCATCGCCAGGGCGTCGAGACCATCCGCCGGACCGTGCGTGCCGCCCGTGACCGCGGCGTCGAGTACGTGACGCTCTACAGCTTCTCGACCGAGAACTGGAAGCGCGATCCCGACGAAGTCGGCGGCCTCATGAAGCTGCTCGAGGAGACCATCCGCCGCGAGACCCCGACGCTCGTGCAGGACGGCGTGCGCCTGCGCATCATCGGCCGGCTGTCCGAGCTCTCCGACGGCGTGCGCCGGGCGATGGACGAGTCCGCGCGCGCGACGGATGCCGGCACGAACGGCACGATGACGATCGCCTTCAACTACGGCGGCCGCGCCGAGATCGTGGACGCCGTGAAGCGGCTCGTCGCCGACGGTGTGCCCGCCGACCGCATCGATGAGCAGGCCATCGCCGCGCGGCTGTACGCGCCCGAGCATCCGGATCCCGACCTGCTCATCCGCACCGGCGGCGAGCTGCGCGTCTCGAACTTCCTGTTGTGGGAGGTCGCGTACGCCGAGATGTGGGCGACGGACGTGCTGTGGCCGGACTTCGCGGTCGAGCACCTCGATGCGGCGCTCACGTCGTACGCGCGACGCGAACGGCGGTTCGGCCGTTGAACGATCTGGGGCGCCGCACCGTCACGGGGCTCGTGTACGCGGCGGTCGTGCTCGCCGCGGCATTCGCCCCGCCCATCGCGTTCACCGCCCTCGTCGCGGTCGCTGGCGGCATCGCGCTCGTCGAGCTGTGGGCTCTGCGCCGCGCCGGCGTCGCCGGGCTCGCGGAGCTCCTCCTGCTGGTCCTCGGCATCAGCGCGCTCGCGTATCTGCGCGAGCTTGGCGACCGCGGCGCCGCGCACCCTGCGGCCGCGGGCCTGCCCGTCTGGCTGCTCCTCGCCGTCGGTGGCACGTGGGCCGCGGACGTCGGCGCGTACGTGGTCGGGTCGCTCGCGGGCCGTCGCAAGATCGCGCCGCGGATCAGCCCCGGGAAGACCTGGGAGGGCACCTTCGGCGGTGTTGGCGCCGCCGCGCTGACGGTGCTCGGGATCGCCGCGTTGTTCGGCCTGGGCCGGCCGCTCGCCGCGATCGCCGCCGTGACGATCGGTGCTATCGCGTTCGGTGGCGATCTCCTCGAGAGCTGGATGAAGCGTCGCGCGGGCGTGAAGGATTCGGGAACCATCTTTCCGGGCCACGGAGGGATGCTCGATCGCATCGATTCGCTCCTCGCGGTCGCCCTGCTCGTTGCTGGACTGACCGCGGCAGCCGGTCTGGGATGATGGACGAGTGAGCGGACCAACGCGCGTCGCGATCCTTGGCGCGACCGGCTCGATCGGCCAGCAGGCCCTCGAGGTCATCGCCGCGCATCCCGATCGGCTGGTCGTGACGGCCCTCGCCGCGCGGTCCCGGGGCGACGCGCTGAAGGCCCTCGCCGCGAAGCACGGTGTGAAGCGGACCGCCGTCGGCGACGACGACCTCACAGCGCTCGCGACCGCGGACGACGTGGATCTCGTGCTCGTCGCCACACCGGGTATCGCTGGCCTGCAGCCGACGCTCGCCGCGCTCGCGGCCGGCAAGGACGTCGCGCTCGCGAACAAGGAGGTGCTCGTCGTCGGCGGGCACCTCGTTCGCGCGGCGAGCGGCGGAGCGGGGAAGCGGCTTCGCCCGATCGATAGCGAGCACTGCGCGCTCTGGCAATGCCTGAGCGGCGTCGATCCGTCGCGCGTCCGCCGCGTCGCCATCACTGCGTCGGGCGGCCCGTTCCGTGACCGCGCCCTCGACACGTTCGGGTCCATCACCGCGGACGAGGCGCTACGCCATCCGACGTGGCGGATGGGTCCGAAGGTCACGATCGACTCGGCGACGCTCACGAACAAGGGATACGAGGTCGTGGAGACCCGGTGGCTCTACGACCTGCCGTACGAGCGCATCGAGGTCGTGCTGCATCCCGAGAGCGTCGTGCACGCGATGGTCGAGCTTGTCGACGGGAGCGTCATCGCGTCGATCGCCGAGCCTGACATGCGCTTGGCCATTCAATACGCGCTCCTCTTCGAGTACCTCCCGTCGTTGGCGCCCCGTTTCGAGTGGCGACGTCAGCGCGCCTTGCACTTCGGCGACGTCCAGCTCGAGCGCTACCCGTGCTTCTCGCACGTCCTGGCGACCGCCCGCGGCGGCGACCAGGGCGCGATGGTCGGACTCTCGGCCGCGGACGAGGTCGCCGTCGCGCAATTCCTCGCCGGCGAGATCACGTTCACCGACATCGCGGGCCTTCTCCGACGCGGCGCCGAGCTGGGCGCGACGGGCGCGGGCACGGCTCGTGCCCCCCTTGATCTGGTGGACATCGTGCGGATCGACGAGCGCGTGCGGCGTGAGCTGCAGCCTGCGGCGGCGCGGGCGTGAGCGGGATCCTCTCGGTCTTCACGAATCTACAGACGCTCGTGCTGTTCATCGCGACATTCACGCTCATCGTCGCGGTCCATGAATTTGGCCATTTCGCAAGCGCACGTTTACTCGGCATGAAGGTGCTCGAGTTCGCGTTCGGCTTCCCGCCGCGCCTCTGGGGCGTCCGCCGGGGCGAGACGGAGTACACGATCAACTGGATCCCGTTCGGCGGCTTCGTGCGGATCCTTGGTCAAGATGATTTCAGCATCCATCAAGCGGGGACCGGCGATCCCCGCTCGTTCACGTCGAAGCCGTGGTGGGCGCAGGCGATCGTGCTCGCGGCCGGCGTGTTCATGAACTTCGTGCTCGCGCTGGTCATCCTCACGGTCGCCTTCATGACCGGTACGACCGCGCCGACCGGTGACGTCCGCGTGTTCGACGTGCGGCCGAATTCGCCCGCCGCCGCCGCCGGCATCCAGGTCGGCGACATCATCGTCGATGTGGATGGCGCGCCGATCCACACCGCGCGGGGCATGGTCACGCTCACCGCCAAGGCCGCGCAGAAGCAGCAGGAGCTCTCCATCGACGTCACCCGCAACGGGCAGGCGCTCCCGCCGATCAAAGCGACGCCGCGCGCCGATCCTCCGGAGGGAGAAGGCCCCCTCGGCGTCCAGCTCGAAGAAGTGCAGGCCGCGATCTCAGTGCCGCCCGCGCAGGCGTTCGGCTCGGCCGTCGGTCTCACCGGCGATGTCGTTGGCCAGATCGTCGCGCTGCCCGGCCAGCTCCTCGCGCAGCGCGCGGCGCCGAGCGGCGGCGCGCCCGTGGTCGGCGGCCCGATCGAGATCTTCCGCGTCACCGGCCAGGTCGCGCAGTTCGGCATCCCCACGTTCCTCAAGCTCATCGGCGTGCTGTCGGTGAACCTCGGCGTCATCAACATCGTCCCGTTCCCCGGGCTGGACGGCGGCCGGCTCTTCTTCGTCCTTCTCGGCGCGCTCCTGCGCCGCCGGCTCTCACCGCAGGTCGAGGCCGCGATCCACGCGGTCGGGTTCGTGCTCCTGCTCGGGCTGCTCGTCATCGTGAGCATCTCCGACATCCGCCGCGCCATCGGCGGCTAGCTGCACCCTCCAGCGTCTAGCGGGAACGCAGGCGCCCGGGGAGCGGCAGTGACGCTAGCGAGGCAACGGTGAGATGCCGGCAACGAATGCGAAGCTGTAACAATCGGTCCACCTCAGGCGAGCCCAGCCACTTCATCAACTCGACCGCATCCGCGAGTCGTCCGCTTCTCGGTACAAGGGTCAATAGATGATTCTCGACGGCAACTGGCCGCCTGCCAGCGACGACAGCGGCAACCGCCCGGTGCTTGTCTGACGGAGACGAAGTGCGGCGGACTGCTACGAATGGTGGCTGCACCACCCGCGGTCCCGCGCCCCACTTGCTTGTAATTCGCTTGTGAATCGTCCATGGCCCTAGCTCGCGAGCCTGAATGAACGCCCGTTTCGCGTCCTTGTTGCCGTCGCGATACGCGACGATCGCCCCCACGTGAACGTCGAAAGCCGAGGCGATCTCTCCTCGTCCCGTTCCCTCCGGCCACCACGCGATTGGTCCGCCACCCTGAGCGGCCCGCCGACCGACGAGCGCGAAGACATCCACATCGGTCGTGTTGTCGAACCGCCCCAAGGGTGTGATGGAGACATCGACGAACGAGGCAGCCACGATCGTTCGAAGTCGCGCATACCGAGAGCCAGACCGAATGACATCCGGCAGAATGGCGACGAGCCAGCCGTTTTCGTCGAGATCGCTAATCCAGCGTTCCACGAAGACCGCGGCTTTCGCCACCTTGCCCCGCATCCACGCGTGTCCGTTGGGCGCAGCCATGAGTCCGAACGGCGGATTCATGAGCACAAGGCCGCCCGACTTTGTTAGCGCCTCTGGGCGCAAACCGTCAGCGACTCGAATCCCCGGCAAGAGGTTTGGCAGTGATGCGGGGTCGACTTCGCCGCCCGCCCGAACTCTCGCAAGCAAGGCGATTCGGAGTCGCGCAGCGTCAACGAATTCCGGAACGATGTCGAAGCCGCGGAGCCGCGAGCCCCAATCGCGCAGCGTCGCCGTTGCGTCGCGACGAACCGGCAGACCATACGCGGCGGCCAACAGGAGGTCGCCTGCTCCGCACGCTGGGTCTGTGACCGTCAGTGGGCAAATGGGCAATGCCGCAAGGGCGCGACTGGTAAGGGCAGCCGGGGTGAAGAATGCGCCTAGTTCGCGACGACGAGCGAGGGGCACTGTCGCCTTAAGGCGCGTCGCGAGCGCTCCGTCGAGGAGGGGAGCGGTACGAGCTCGATCTAGACGGTTCTCGCGGAGGAGCGCGCGGAGCTCGAGCGTCGTGGGTAGGTACCCGGGCAGGCTTGAGCCGGATGGTCTGGTCATCGCGTGGATTCTGCAGTGCGCCGCACCACCGCGCCGTTCGTCCGCACGCCCGGAGACGATACAGAACGGACGTTCGGTTTGGCAAATGACCGCTTGACAGCCGCCGGAAGCCGTGCCTATGCTCCACCACGTGCGTACCACAGAAGTGCCACAGCACCGAACCGAGCGTCATTTGCTGGAGTCCATGCGCGAAGAAGCGCAGCAAGCAGTCCTGCGCCTCGAGCGCGAACTGCATGAAGCCAAGGGAAATCATTCGCGTGCTGTCGAGCGACTGGCGCACCTGCAAGCACTGCTCGCCCTCGATGAGTCAGGTGAGCACGTCGCGCGTGGAGAAACGGATATGAAATCCCGACCCGCGTCGTCCAGTCCTGCCCGAATTGCTCGTGGCCAGCAGGTGGATTCGCGGGCTGTGAACGCGGCTGTTGATGTACTGAAGACGGCGGGAGCACCGATGCACTACCGCGAGATCTATGCGGCGATTGAGCGCGAAGGCGTGCTCATCCGGTCCAGCAACCCCGCGAACACGCTCTTGACGAGGATGCTTCGGGACGGGCGCTTCAAGCCTGCAAGTGGCCGCGGCTTCTACGAGTTGACGTTGACCGGTGACCATCAGCACCACCGTGCCCTGTCGCAGCGGCGCGAGACGGGTGCCGCGTGAAAATCGACGAAGCGTCTCAGCCCCAGCTCGCAGTCGCGGTCGTCTCCCGGTGCGGCGGTCGAACGCGCTTCGTTCCGTGGGAGACCGTCGCCTTGGCGATCTGGCGCGCTTTCCCAGATCGAGCTTCGCTCAGGACGGGAATGCTTCCCGATACCTACAGCATCCAGACATGGGTC
Source organism: Candidatus Limnocylindria bacterium (assembly GCA_036569845.1). Lineage (GTDB taxonomy): Bacteria > Chloroflexota > Limnocylindria > P2-11E > P2-11E > UBA4735. Next base: position 20,688 of record DATCPY010000082.1, read on the forward strand.
TGGGACGCAAAAACCAAACTCGGTCTGCTTGAGGGCGGCAACAGGGAAGGCGGCTGGCGCCTGACCGAAAATGGCGCGAAGTGGATCGATAGCAATCCAGAAATCGTGAGCTACGTGCGAGCTGCGGTGCTGGACGAGTCCGAGTACTCGGGCGCGCCAGCACCGCAGCTCGTGCTCCTGTCGTTGATTCCCGGGCGGGCCATCGCCAGGCCATGGCTTGTCGTCGATGTGTTCCGGCGGTTTCCCGCTTCATTCGGTGTTGCCCCTGATCGGCACTGGCCGGACGCCGCCATCGTCGACGACGCCGTCTCGGCGGCCGTGGATGCGAACTGGATCGTCGTCGGGCCGCAGGGCCTCGCACTTACGGCTGCAGGAGCGGAAACACGCGCAGCCACGGAACGGGCTCTCGTGCTGCATCAGGATGGAAGCACGTCGCGCCGGCGATCGATCGCATCGCAGTACGTCGAGAAGGTGGAGGCAACGGCTGCATACCGCACCTACCTCGACACGGGCGATGCTGACGCGGGCGCGGAGGTCGAGCTCTATCGACTGATCCGTTGTCCTCCGAACGCGGGCACTGCTCTCGTCGTCGCGAGCATCGCTGAATTACTGGAGAACCTCGCGCGGGCGGGTAGGTCCGACTTGGAGCAGTTCATCCGATTGTGGGCGCGGCGTTCGATTCCGGAGGTTAATGCGTCTCGTGTCATTAGTGGGGGTGACAGATGAAGACTTTGGTGGGCGGAGCGAATCCTCAGGACTGGGACATGTCGGGCGGCCATGAAATCCTTCCCAACGCACGATATGTTCGCGACGCAGCCGCGGGAGCAGCGCGCGAGTTTCAGCGGGCGCTCCCCGAGCTTCTCACCAACGGCGATGCGGCCATCGGGAAGACGGGCCGCGCAGGACACATCTGGGTGTACATCCACACGGTCGACCCTCAAACCATGCAGGTTGTCGACGACGGAGTAGGGCTCGACGCAACTCGCATGGAGAGTCGACTCTTCGAGCTCGGAGTCAACCCCGAGGCCAAGGGCGAGAGGAGCCTCTTCGGTCGCGGACTGAGAGACGTTCTGATGAGCGCAGTTGCTGGCGAGGTGGCGAGTGTTGCGGGCGATGGTCGCTTTTACCACGCGTTGTTCCGAATGCCCGCAGGCAGTTTCTTGAAGGCGGTGTGGGCACCTGACCATGACCGCGTAGCCGATCCGCAAACGCGGTCGGCGTACGCCTTGCCGGCGGAGGGCACCGGAACTTCGGTGAAGGTCTGGCTCGACGCCGCGCACTCCCGACTTCCGGTCGCCGACCGGCTCCTCCATGTTGTCCGGAGTCTGGTGCAGTGCCGTCCGATCTACGAGGATTCCGAGCGGCAGGTGCAACTGTCGATCGACGGCGGTCCGCTGACGCGGGTCACCTACGACGCTCCGACGGTCGCGGCGACCCTCATCGACGAGGTCTTGCCTGTCGACGGCTACCCGGACGCGAGCGCCCACGTAATAGTCCACAGGAGTGCAGAGGAATTCCGCCTGACGAAGGTGGAGTCGCACATCCGGCGCGGCGGTCTGGTCGTTCGGTCAGGTCGCGCCGCGCACGTTGCGACCTACTTCGACTTCGAGGGCTGGGAAGGAACCCGCCGGCTCTTCGGCTCGGTCACGTGCGAGGCAATCGACGAGATCCAACGGTCCGCCCTCGGCCGCGGGGAGTCCGAGGCCATCGTCTTCTCGGATCGCAGTGGGCTGAACCCAGATCATCCGTTCACGCGGGCACTCGCCAAGGTGGTGAACGAAAAACTACAACCGCTCGTGGAGAGCGAGGAGGGCGGGCAGGCTCCGTCCCGACCGATGGCCGACTCGGTCCGCAGCAGGCGAGAGCGCGGTCTTCGCGAATTGAACCGAATGGCCGCACGGGTGCTCCAGCGCATGGGCCGAGGCCCCGCCGGACGCGGTGCCGGACGCACACCTCCCGCGCCGCGGCCGATTTCACAACCGACTGCTCCGGGTCAGAAGGTCCAGGAGCCGCAAGTACTTCCTGCTCCGGTGATCTTTCCGCAGCCCGTGTACTTCTTGAAGGCCGGTGCGAAGAGAACGATTGCCGCGTTGGTCGATACGACCCGCATCGCCGCAGATGCAGAGGTTGAGGTGATTCTGGAGGATGACAGCGCAGCGACGGTCCTCTACGACACACGTCTTCGCGCGTCCAAGACACCGATTCAGCGACTGCGAATCAAGATCACGGGCGGCGATCCTAGGGCGCGATCCACGCTGCTCTTGCGAGTCGGCACAGAAACCGCCGAGACCGAAATCATCGTGCAAACCCACCGGGGCCGCGGCATCTTTTCGGAGATAAAGCCGATCGAGCAGGACAACCCTTATATGCAGGCGCGATTCAATACCACGACCGGTGCCGTCGAGGTCTTCACGGGCCGCCCGGAGTTTGCTTCGCTTATCCGAGCTGGTGAAAGGGCAATGGGGAAACTTCGCGCCTTGGACTACCCGCCCTATGAGGTGAAGGAGCTCGATGCGGCCCTCGGGGTGGTCTACCAGTTCCTTGCGCAGCGAGATCAAGAACGACTCCCGGAGAATCAGGGCGTCTCGCCACAAGTCCTGCAGGCCCGCATCCTGAGCAGGATCGAAGAACTCCGATACGAGTGGGATGCGAAATTGATGAAAGCGTTCCTGTCGGACGCCACGTTCGAAGGCTTGATTCGGGTTACCACTCCAGAAGCCGGGCGCAGGCGTGGCGCCGCCAGGGCGCGGAGCCACGGACCGCGGGTGTCGGCCGGAGCGGTCAAGGCAAAGACCTAGTAGGCAAGGAGCGAGTCATGGCAGGGCCGGGTTATCCGCAGCGAGGCCACACATCCGTCGTCAAGCATGACGGCAGTACACCGCAGTCCTGGTTCCCGTATTCGTGTGCGTCATGCGACACGAAGGTTTCGGGCGCTGTCGTCGCGTCCTACGCGAACGTTCGTGGGCTGATGTGCACGAACTGCGGCGAGGGCTCCGTCCAGACGTCGTCACAGGCCGTGTTCCCGGGAGTCAACCCCGGCCCGGCTCTCCTAGGCCTTCCCGATGCCGTTGCGGCCGCCTACTCGGAGGCGCGAGCAAGCATGTCCGTCGCGGCCTTCACCGCGTCGGAACTGATCTGCCGGAAGCTGCTCATGCCGTCGCTGCGGAGAAGGGAGCGAAGGAAGGCGAGTCCTTCGCTTACTACCTTGAATACCTAGAGAAGCAGGGCTACGTCACTCCCCCGATGAAGGGCTGGGTCGGGCTGATTCGAGAGCACGGCAATAGGGCGACCCACCGGCTCGAAGCGCCCGACCAAGGGCGCGCAGAGAGCACGCTAATGTTCACAGCCGAGTTGCTCCGTCTCGTCTACGAGATGGAGCATCTCGCAAGGAAGTACTCGCCCGCGCCGGCGACGCCCAGCTAATCAGGAGCCGCGTGTCAACGTCGCCGATTTGGCGGTCTCGGCGCCGCGGCGCTGGAGTACATTCGCCGCCCGATGAACGACGCCGTCGTGTCCGTGCGCGGGCTCGAGAAGACCTACAAGGTGCACGAACGCCAGACCGGCGTGGGCGCCACGGTGCGGTCGTTCTTCAACCGCAAGTTCAAGGACGTTCCGGCCGTCGGCGGCATCGACTTCGAGATCGCCCGCGGCGAGGTCGTCGGCTTCCTCGGCCCCAACGGGGCGGGGAAGACCACGACGTTGAAGATGCTGTCCGGGCTGCTCTACCCGACCGGCGGCGATGCTTCGGTCCTCGGCTACACGCCGTGGCAGCGGGAGTACGCGTTCCTCCGGCGCATTGCGCTGCTCATGGGGAACCGCACGCAGCTCGTCTGGGACATCCCGGCCGCCGATTCGTTCCTCGTGCTCAAGCAGATCTACGGGGTCAGCGACACCGACTTCAAGACCCGCATCGACGGCCTGGTCGAGCTCCTCGAGCTGCAGCCGCTCATCCACAAGCCCGTGCGTCAGCTGTCGCTCGGCGAGCGAATGAAGGTCGAGTTCGCGGCGGGGCTGCTGCACGGGCCGGAGGTCGTGTTCCTGGACGAGCCGACCCTCGGCCTCGACGTCTCGATGCAGGCCCGCATCCGCACCTTCGTGTCCGAGCTGAACAAGCGGAGCGGCGCGACGATCCTCCTCACCAGCCATTACATGGACGACATCGTGGCCCTCTGCAAACGGGTCATCGTCATCCACCACGGCAAGCTCCTATACGACGGCGCGCTGGCCGATCTCGCGGAACGCATGGCGCCGTACAAGGTCGTCGGCGCGACGCTCCGGGACGGCTTCGCGGCGCGGGCCGACCTCTCGAAGTACGGCGAGGTCGTGTCCAACGACGGTGCGGGCCGGATCAAGCTCCGCGTGCCGCGGGCCGAGGCGCCGGTGCGCACCGCCCGGCTCGTCGCCGACCTCGGCGACGCCCTCGCGGACCTGTCGCTCGAGGATCCGCCGATCGAGGACGTCATCGACCGCGTGTTCTCGGGCGAGCAGCTCGGCGCCGCCGCCGAGCCTGTGGGGGCGGCGCGATGAGCCTGTTCGCGATCTACAAGGCGCTCCTGCTTGCCGGCTTCCAGCAGATGGCCCAGTACCGGATCCAGTCCCTGCTCTGGATGCTGTTCGCGATCATCCGGCCGGTCATCTTCCTGGCGGCGTGGGTCGCGGTGGCGACGGCCCAGGGCGGATCGATCTCCGGCTACACGGTCGGCGACTTCGCCGCGTACTACGTGATCCTCACCTTCGTGAGCCAGCTGTCGATGGCCTGGAACTCCCATGAGTTCGAGTGGGAGGTCAATCAGGGCCGCCTGTCGGCCAAGCTGCTCCGGCCGCTGCATCCATTGCACTACGCGGTCGTCGACAACATTGTGTTCAAGGCGACGACCCTCCCGGTGCTCGGCCTCATCCTCATCGCCGTGTCCATCTCGTTCGGCGCGCGCTTCCAGACCCAGCCCTGGCACGTGCTCGTATTCATCCCGAGCGTCATCCTCGCCTCGGCGCTCCTGTTCGTCTTCGGGTGGATCATCGCGTCCCTCGCGTTCTGGGCCACGCGGATGAATACGGCGAACACGCTCTGGCAGCGCGCGGCCTTCGTGTTCGCCGGGCAGATCGCGCCGATCGGGCTGATGCCGGTCTGGCTGCAGGCGATCTCGTACGCGCTGCCCTTCTGGTACATGCAGGGCGCGCCGACGGAGATCCTCCGTGGCTCCGTCACGCCCGAGCGTGCGGCGCTCATCATCGCCGGGCAGGCCGCGTGGCTGGCGGTCTGCTACGTCGGCTTCAGGCTCATCTGGAAGCGCGGGGTCCGGGCGTACTCGGCGGTGGGGGCGTGATCCGCTACGTCCGGATCGTGCGGACCTTCATCGGCGCGGAGATGCAGAACGAGCTCGCGTACCGGCTCAACTTCTTCCTCGGGATCCTGGAGATGCTCCTGGTCATCGGGACCAGCATCGGCGCGGTCCTCGTGCTGTTCACCCAGACCACGTCGCTGAACGGGTGGAGCCTGCCGCAGATGATCGCGCTCACCGGCGTCTATTACCTCGTGCAAGGTGGCGTGAACGTCGTGTTCTCTCCCTCGTTCGAGAAGCTCATGGAGCACGTCCGCCAGGGGACGCTGGACTTCACGCTGCTGAAGCCGGCGAACACCCAGTTCCTCGTGAGCACGAGGCACTTCCGGATCGTCCGGCTCGTCGACTTCGTCTTCGGCATGGCCGTGGTGATCGTCGGTCTCGTGATGCTCGGCGATGCGGTCACCGTCTGGTCGGCGCTGAGCTTCCTGGTAACGCTCGCGTGCGGCATCGCGTGCGTGTACGCGCTGTTGCTCACCCTGGTCACGCTGGCCTTCTGGTTCGTGCGGGTGGACAACATCCTCGCCATCTTCTGGGCCTTCACCGACGCCGGCCGGTTCCCGATCGACCTCTACCCGGGATGGCTCCGGCTCACGCTCGCCACGATCGTGCCCATCGGCATCGCCGTCACGGTGCCAGCCGAGGCGATCTCCGGCCGCATGTCGATCGAGACGTTCGCCGGGATGCTCGCCGGCACGCTGTTCTCCGTCGGCTTCGCGTCGTGGTTCTGGCGGCGCGGTCTCAAGTCGTACACGGGGGCGAGCGCCTAGGCGATGCCCGAAGACTGGAACAGGAACCTCATCGCCGAATTCCATCTCAAGCACGGCAAGCACATCGGTCATTTTGGCGACCGGTTGCTCCTGCTCGCGACCAAAGGCGCCAAGAGCGGGCGGGCCCAGCTCGTGCCCCTCGCGTTCCACCGCGATAGCGACCGCCTCGTCATCGCGGCCTCGAAGAGCGGCGCCCCGACGAACCCCGACTGGTACTACAACCTGGTGAAGCACCCGCGGGCGACCGTGGAGGTCGGCGACGAGCACTTCGACGTCACCGCCGTGCCGCTACCGAACGGGCCCGAGCGCGATCGCCTGTTCGAGGCGCACGCGGCCCTGATGCCCGGCTTCCGGGACTACGTTCGGAAGACGAAGCGCGTGATCCCGATCGTCGTGCTGGAGCGAGTCCGCCAGCCGCGGGCCGCTGATGCAAACCGTTTTGGCACGTCCGGATAACGCCAGGCGGCTACCCTTAGTGAGCATGCAGTCCCCGATGACCGTCGATCTGAACCTCCCTGAGGACCGCGTCGGCCCGCGCATCCGCCGGCCGAGCACGCGGGTGTGGGTCGGCGGCGTGCCGATCGGCGACGGCGCCCCGATCGCGGTCCAGTCGATGTGCACGACCCTGACGCACGACATCGAGGCGACGATCAGGCAGATCGAGCGGCTCCAGGAAGCGGGCTGCGAGA
>DATCPY010000083.1:0-3190 GCA_036569845.1 Candidatus Limnocylindria bacterium
CCCCTTCGCGCCGGTCTCGGCGGCCCAGCGCTCCGCGCGCTCGAGTAGCGCACGGCCGGCGCCCGAGGTGCGCGCGGCCGGCGCGACGAAGAGGTCGTTCAGCACCCAGAGGCGCTTCATTGAGACGGACGAGAACGACGGGTAGAGCTGCGTGAAGCCGGCGATCTCCCCATCGACGATGGCGAGGAAGATCACCGACTCGCCGCGCTTCATCCGTTCTGCGAGGAACGTGCGGGCAGGTTCGACGTCGGACTCCTGCGCGTAGAACTGGCGGTAGCCATCGAACAGCGGGACGAGCGCGTCGAGGTCGTCGAGCTCCGCACGTACGGTGCGGACCTCAGGCATGCATGAACTCCGCGAGGAGGCGATGAAAGTGATGCACGCCGGTCTCGCGCGTGGGGGAGTACCGGCCGCGGTCGTAGAGCCGCGAGCGGACGCCGCGCTGGACCGCCTCGACGATCGCTTCGTCCTCGCGCTCCACCCGATCGAGCCCCGAGCCGGCACCGTCGCCGCGCGCGTTCTCGTCCCACACGAACGGCAGGAACGACACGCGCGTGCGATCGACCGCGAGCGGCGTGACCACGTTCACCGACACGCCCCACGGGTACACGTTGAACATCGTCGTCGGGAACAACCAGAAGTAATACGCGGCGACGGACCGCTGCGCATCACGATGGCCCGCCGGCAGCGTGAACGCGCGCTCGCCCGGCTTCGCGATGCCCAGCTGCAACACCGCATAGCGCTCGAGCTCGACTGCGTATGCGCCGTAGTCGAGCGTGGTCGCGAGGCTCGAGTGGACGTACGGGATGTGGAAGCCTTCGAGGTAGTTGTCGACGTACAGCGCCCAGTTGGCTTCGACCAGGTAATCGCGCGTGGCTGTGGCGTCGTAGACGAGGTCGGCGAACGGCAGCCCGGCGAGGCGCGCGCGCACCGACGCGGCGACGTCGTCGAATGGCATCGCCGGCGCGAGCGCGACCATCAGGAATCGCTCGAGCCGCGCAACCGACACCGCCGGAAGATCGTCGGCCTTCGACGGGAAGTTCTTGGTGCCCTCGAACTCGGGCATCGAGTGGAACCGGCCGTCGAGCGTGAACCGGCGGCCGTGGTAACGACAGCGCAGCTGCTGCAGGTGCCCCGCGCCTTCGACGACGAGCGTGCCCCGATGCGTGCACACATTCGACAGGCAGTGCAGCCGGTCGTCGGCGTCACGGGTGAGGACGAGCGGCTCGTCGAGCGTGCCCGGAAGGAGGGTGAACGGGAACACCTGGCCGGCGACGCTCACCAGGTCGTCGGGCCCGGCGTACTGCCAGGTCCGCGCGAAGACCCGCTCCTGCTGGGAGCCGGAACATGGCGGGGTCCGAGTAGACCCGCGCCGGGAGCCTCGCCGCACGACTGACGTCGGCATCGATGTCGAACGATCGCTCGCTCACCGCGGCGATGCTACGGCCCACTTCGCGAGTGCACGCGTAGGCTGAACGCATGCCCGACGCCTACGCCCTCGTCCTCCATTCGCACCTGCCATACGTGCGGGGTGCCGGACGCTGGCCGCACGGCGAGGAATGGGTCCACGAGGCGATCCTCGGCACGTATCTCCCGCTCCTCGTGCTCCTGCACGATCTCCGCGCTGAGGGCGTGCGCTACCGGATCACCATCGGCCTCACCCCGACGCTCCTGGAGCAGCTCGCCGATCCGGACATCTGCACGCGCTTCCTCGCGTACGCCGACGATCAGATCCGCCGCGCCGAGCTGGACGCGTGGGACTTCGGCGTGGCCGGCGCATCGGCGAAGCAGGCCGTCGCCGAGTTCTATCGCGCGACGTACACCCGCCTCAAGCAGGCGTTCACCCAGCGCTTCGGGCGCGATGTCGTCGGCGCGTTCGCCGATCTCGCGCGCACCGGCGAGGTCGAGATCCTCACCTCCGCCGCGACGCATGGCTATCTGCCGTTGCTCGATGCGCGATCCGTCGAAGCGCAGCTGCGCGTCGGGCTCGCGTCCACCAAGCGACTCACCGGCCTCGAGCCGACCGGCATCTGGCTACCCGAATGCGCGTACAAGCCGGGCCTGGAGCGGGCCCTCGAGCGCCATGGGTTCACGTACTTCTTCACCGACGCCGCGCTGATGCGCGGACAGGAGGTCGGCCGGGCGGCGAAGCCGTTCCGATCGAAGCGATCGGAGCGTCACTCGGGCGCGGGCGCGCGCATCGCGGTGCTCGAAGAGTCGGAGCCGCTCGTCGATCCGACCGTCGACCTCTTCCGTCCGTACCTCGTCGCGGATTCCGCTGTGGCCGCCGTGTCGCGGCATCCCGAGATCTCGGGTCAGGTGTGGTCGGCATCGCAGGGCTACCCCGGCGATCCGTTCTATCGGGAGTTCCACCGCAAGGACGACCGATCGGGCCTGCGCTATTGGCGCGTGACCGGCACGACGGATCTCGGCGACAAGGCCGAGTACTCGGTGCCGATGGCGGCGGAGCGCGTGCGGTCGCATGCGGAGCACTTCACCGCGTCCATCCGTGACGAGCTCGCCGCGCATCGCAGCGCCACGGGACGCGATGGGATGCTCGTGACGAGCTTCGACAGCGAGCTCTTCGGCCACTGGTGGTTCGAAGGGATCGACTGGCTCGGCCTCGTGCTCCGGGAGCTCGGTGACATCGCGACCACGGTCGCAGGCCGCCTCGAGGCCCAGCCGCCGCGCGAGCGTATCGGGCTCGCCGAGGGATCGTGGGGGAAGAACAACGATCACTCCACCTGGCAGGCCCCCCAGACGCAGTGGATGTGGGACGGGATCCGCGCCGCCGCGCAGCGGCTGCGGGTCTTCGCGGACGATCCGCCGCGCGACGCGCTGCGGAAGCGCGCCGCCGATCACGCGCTCCGCGAGCTGCTGCTGCTCGAGTCGAGCGACTGGCCGTTCCTCGTCACGACCGGACAGGCCGGCGACTACGCGTCGGAGCGCTTCCGTTCGCACGCCCAACGCCTGCATCGCGCCCTCGAGATCGCGGCGCACGGGACCGCCGACGATCAGATCGAGCTACGCAGCCTCGAGCGCGCCGACAACCCGTTCCCCGGTGTGCGCATCGAGGAGTTCGCCGAGGCCCGCTAGGCGCACCACGCGTCGAAACCGCTGGTCCAGGTCGCCCGCAGGTCCGGCCCGATCGCGTAGGCCTCGTAGCTCGGCAGGGTCTCCAGATACGCGA
>DATCPY010000084.1:0-20267 GCA_036569845.1 Candidatus Limnocylindria bacterium
GTTCGAGGCATTGCGCGATCCCGACCCGCTCGCGCACGAGGGCTTCGATCTCCAGGTGATCATCGCGGTGGTCGCGGCATGGATCTTCGTGCTCGCCGCGCATCGCGTGGTGACGTATCTGCGACGCCTGCATCCGAGCTAGATCCCGCGAAGCTCCCGCACCACCGGCGCGAAGGCCTCCATCGCCTTGTCGGGCAGCCCGAAGTACGTGATCCCCAGACGTTCACGGCGCTCGAGCAGCTGCCGCTTCAGGTCCGCGACCGAGCCGTAGAGGAAGAACGGCGAATCGACGATCCCCGTCGCCGCGCCCTTCAGCCGCGTGGCGACCGCGTCGAACAGCGAACGCGGCTCGTCGGTCACGCCAGCGTCGACCACGAAGATGTTGAGCTCCACGCTCGCCAGGCGTTCACCGGCCTCGGCCCGGAGACGCGCGAGCTTCCGTTCGACCGCGCCGGTGGTGAGGTCGGCGAGCACCGGCTGGGCGTCGGCGGTGAACCGCGGATTGAGCGCGATGATGTCCGCGTGCCGCGCGGCGAAGCGGAGCATCCGCGGGCCACCGCCGCCGATCATGAGCGGCGGACGCGGCCGCTGGACCGGCTTCGGCCCCAGGCGCGCGCCGCGGACGGTGTAGAACGCGCCGCTCGCGTCGACGGAGTCCTCCGTGAAGAGCCGGTCGATGAGCTTCACGGCCTCGATCATCCGCGACACGCGCGTCGCCGGCGGGTCGTAGGGCAGCCCGAGCATCTCATAGTCGCGCTGGTACCAGCCGGCCCCGAGACCGAACTCGACGCGCCCGCCCGACAGGACGTCGAGTGTCGCGATCTCCTTCGCGAGCATGACCGGGTTGCGGTAGTCGTTCGCGAAGACGTAGCTCCCGACCCGCAGCCGCGTCGTGGCCTCGAGGGCCGCGGCCATGGCCGGGATGGGCGCAAGCTGCTGTGCCATGTGGTCGGTGATGAGCAGCGTGTCGTAGCCGAGCTCCTCGACCCGGCGGGCCTTCGCGCGCCACGCGTCGCCCGACTCGGCGCGGCCAGCGGTTATTGCGAAACGGAACGGTCTGATGGATGGGAGAATGCGCGCACCCGATGAAGACCGCACGCGAAGCCGCCACGCTCCTGGGCCGCGTCGGCGTGTGGTCTGCGGATCCCGAGCGCATGACCGCGTCGGACGCTCGCCGGTTCGCGAACGAGGTCGAGGCGCTCGGCTTCAAAGCGCTGTGGATCCAAGAGTCGCTGGGGAGCAAAGAGATCTTCTCCCACGCGGCCATCCTGCTGGCGGCCACGCAGACGCTCATCATCGCGACCGGGATCGCGAACAGCTGGGCCCGGGATCCGGTCGCGATGGCGAACGGCGCGAAGACCTTGACCGAGGCGTACCCCGACCGTTTCCTCCTCGGTATCGGCGCCAGCCACAAATCGAGCGTCGCCCTCCGCGGCGGCGACTACCGCAAGCCGTTGCAGCACATGCGCGCGTACCTCGACGCGATGGACAAGGCCCCGTTCGTGGGACCGAATCGGGACGAGCCGCCGGCTCCCCGAGTGCTCGCTGCACTCGGTCCGCAGATGCTGCAACTGGCAAAGGAACGCTCTCTCGGAGCACTTCCGTACTTCGTGCCGGTGGAGCACACCGCATTCGCCCGCAAGATCCTCGGTGCCGAGCCGCTGCTGGCCGTCGAACAAGCTGCAGTCGTCGGCCTGGATCGCGAAAAAGCGATCGCAGCGACGAAGCGGCACATGAAGTACTACCTGGCTCTCGAGAATTACGCGAACGGCTTGCGGCGCCTGGGCTGGGCCGACGCGGATCTGGCCGATGTCGGGAGCGACACGCTGCGGGACGCGATCGTCGCGACCGGTGACGTGACGGCGACTGCGGAGCGGGTTGCCGCGCACCACGCCGCCGGAGCCGACCATGTCTGCCTCCAAGTGCTCGGCGGCGACAGCATCGTCCAGCTGCGCGCGATCGCGAAAGCGCTCGGGTGAGCGCGACCTCGCTCGACAAGGGCAGGATCAAAGTGCTCCTACTCGAGGCCATCGACGCGAGCGCGGTCGACGCGTTCACGGCCGATGGCTACTCGAACGTGGCGGGTCACAAGAACGCGCTCTCGGAAGCCGAGCTGGGTGAGGAGATCAAAGGCGCCCACCTGCTCGGCATCCGCTCGCGGACGCAGGTCTCGCAGCGGGTCCTCGAGCACGCCGACAAGCTCATCGCGATCGGCTGTTTCTGCATCGGTACGGATCAGGTGGACGTCGAGTCGGCCGAGGCGAAAGGGATCCCGGTATTCAACGCCCCGTTCTCGAACACGCGCAGCGTCGCGGAGCTGGTGCTCGCCGAGATCGTGATGCTGTGCCGCGGCATCCCGCAGCGCAACGCCGCGGCGCACCGCGGCGAATGGCTCAAGGCCGTCGCCGGCGCGACGGAGGTGCGCGGCAAGACGCTGGGCGTGGTGGGCTACGGGCACATCGGCACGCAGGTCGGTCTGCTCGCCGAAGGGCTCGGCATGCGCGTCATCTACCACGACGTCGAACCGAAGCTCGCCCTGGGGAACGCGACGCCCGTCGATTCGCTCCGTACGCTCCTACAGCGCTCGGACATCGTCACCTTGCACGTGCCCGACACCGCAGAGACATTCGGGCTCATCAGCGCGGCGGAGCTCGGTCAGATGAAGCGGACGGCACACCTCATCAACGCGTCGCGCGGCAAGGTCGTGGACCTCGACGCGCTGGCTGCCGCGCTCGACGGCGGTCGGATCGCGGGCGCGGCCATCGACGTGTTCCCGAGCGAGCCGGAGTCGAACGCGCACCCGTTCGAGTCACCGCTGCGGCGGTTCGACAACGTGCTCCTCACCCCGCACATCGGTGGCAGCACGGTCGAGGCGCAGGAGAGCATCGGCCTCGAGGTCGCGGCAAAGCTGCTCAAGTACAGCAACAACGGCTCGACGATGATGGCGGTGAACTTTCCCGAGGTGTCCCTGCCCGAGCACCGCGGCAAGCATCGGCTGCTCCACACCCATCGCAACGTGCCCGGCATGCTCGCGGCGATCAACGCGGTGCTCGCCGATGCGAAGATCAACATCGCGAGCCAGTACCTCGAGACGAGCCGCCAGGTGGGCTATGCGGTCATCGATGTGGACGGCGCGGACCGGCCCCTGAGCGCGACCCTCAGGAAGCGGCTGGACGCGATCGAGGGGACGATCCGGACGCGGGTCCTGTACTAGCGACCCGTGGAAGCCAGGCCGGCCGACGACGCTCGTACGCCGCGATCTTTGCGACGTGCGTGAGGGTGAGGTCGATCTCGTCGTGCCCGGCCAGCAACCGCGAGCGCGCACTGTCGTCCATCGCGAACGGCGCCCGGTAGCCGAGCGCGGGAACCTCGACGACCCGCCGATCGACGTCCGCCGTGATCTCGACAGCGGGATCGGCGGCCACCGCTGCGAGGATGCGCGCGACATCGGTCGCGGGCAGCTCCGCGAGCACGAGTCCCACGGCGAGGCAGTTCGAGCGGAAGATGTCGGCGAAGCTCGGCGCGATGATCGCACGGAAGCCGCGCTCTTCGAGGGCCCATGCGGCGTGCTCGCGCGAGCTGCCGCAGCCGAAGTTCGCGCCCGCGACGAGCACGGTCGCGCCAGCGAACCGCGGGTCGTTCAACACGAAGGCAGGATCGGCCGACCACGCCGCGAAGAGGCCGGCGCCGTAGCCGGTGCGCTCGGTGCGCTTCAGCCAGTCGCTCGGGATGATCTGGTCGGTGTCGACGTCGCGGCGATCGAGCGGCATCGCGCGGCCGATGACGCGGGCCACCGCCCTCATCGCGCGAGGTCCGCCGGTGATGCGAGGTGCCCCGCGACCGCCGTCGCGGCAGCAACGGCCGGCGAGACGAGATGGGTGCGCGCGCCCGGGCCCTGACGGCCTTCGAAGTTGCGATTCGACGTGGAGGCGACCCGCTCGCCGGGCCCGGCGACATCGTCGTTCATCCCGAGGCACATCGAGCATCCCGCGCTGCGCCACTCGAAGCCCGCGTCGCGGAACACGCGGTCGAGGCCTTCGGCCTCGGCCTGCGCCTTCACCGCCATCGAGCCGGGTACGGCCAGCGCTCGCAGGCCGCCGCGCACATGCCGGCCACGGAGGACATCCGCGGCCGCGCGCAGGTCCTCGAGCCGTCCGTTCGTGCACGAGCCGAGGAACACCGAATCCACGGCGATGTCGCGCATCGCGGTCCCCGGACGAAGATCCATGTACACGAGCGCCCGCCGCGCGCTCTCGCGGAGCGATTCAGCGCCGAGCGCCTCGGGGTCGGGCACGTGACCGTCGATCGCGACGGCCTGCGCGGGGTTGGTCCCCCACGTCACGTACGGCCGCAGCTCGCGTGCATCGATCCGCACCTCCCGGTCGAATTCGGCGTCGGCGTCGGTCGGAAGCTCGCGCCAGCTGTCCAGCGCACGCTCCCAGTCCGGTCCAGATGGTGCGTGCGGGCGGCCCTCGAGATACGCGAAGGTCACCTCGTCCGGCGCGATCATCCCCGCGCGGGCACCTGCCTCGATGGACATGTTGCACACGGTCATCCGACCCTCCATCGAGAGCGCCCGGATGGCGTCGCCCCGGTACTCGACGATGTGGCCGTTCCCGCCGCCGGTCCCGACCCGGGCGATGATCCCCAGGATCACGTCCTTCGCGCTGACATCGGCAGGCGCGAGCCCATCGATCGTGACGGCCATCGTCCGCGGTCGCGCGTGTGTGATCGTCTGCGTCGCGAGCACGTGCTCGACGTCGCTCGTACCGATGCCGAACGCGATCGCCCCGAGCGCGCCATGGGTCGAGGTGTGGCTGTCGCCGCACACGATGACCATGCCCGGCTGGCTCAAGCCGAGCTGCGGCCCGATGACATGGACGATCCCCTGGCGCGCGTCACCCATCGGGTACAACCGGATGCCGAATGCGGCGCAATTCCGGGACAACGCGTCGATCTGGCGGGCCGAGACCGGATCGGCGACCACGCGGTCGAGGACCGTCGGGATGTTGTGATCGGCGGTCGCGAGCGTGAGGTCGGGACGCCGCACCGTGCGGCCGGCAAGGCGCAGGCCATCGAAGGCCTGCGGCGACGTCACCTCGTGCACG
The DNA here is from genome assembly GCA_036569845.1 of Candidatus Limnocylindria bacterium. GTDB lineage: Bacteria > Chloroflexota > Limnocylindria > P2-11E > P2-11E > UBA4735. The sequence goes on from DATCPY010000084.1 coordinate 5,109, forward strand.
AGGTGGAGATCCACATAGAGCAGGTCCGGCTCGCCGTCGCGGCGATCGACGACGTGCTCGTCCCAGACCTTCTGCGCGAGCGTGCGGCCGCTCACCCGAGCGCGGGCCGCGCGTCGATGAGCTGCTCGGCCGGGAATCCCGAGCGCCGCACGAGGGCGAGGACCTCCTGCGCGTGCGCCGCATCGCGGGTGTCCACGATCACGTCGAGGCCGACCCGTCCGAGCGCCGTGTACGGGCCGACGCGATGGATCCCGACGTGAAGGATGTTGATGTGCTCGTCGCCGAGGATGCCGGTGAGCTCGTGCAGCTGTCCGGGTCGATCGTCGAGCCACGTGCGGAACGCGAGGTAGCGGCCGGCGCTCGCGAGGCCCTGCTGGAGGACCTTGCCCAGGAGGTTCGGGTCGATGTTCCCGCCGCTCACGATGACGCCGACCCGCGCCCCCGCGAGCTCCTCCGGTGACGCATCGAGCATCGCCGCGACGCCGGCCGCGCCCGCGGCCTCGGCCAGGAGCTTGTGCCGCTCGAGCAGCAGCACGATCGCCCGGGCGATCGCCTCGTCGGTGACGATCCGCATCGTGACCCCGTGGGCCCGCGCGATCGCGACCGTGCGCGCGGCCGGCTCACGGACCGCGATACCGTCGGCGATGGTGGCGGCGCCGCCCGCCTTCAGCGATCCGCTGCGGACCGCATCCGCGAAGGCGCAGGCCCCGGCGGCCTGGACGCCGATGAGCCGCACGTTCACGTGCGCCTCGGCGATCGCCTGGGCCGTGCCGGCGAGGAGACCGCCCCCGCCCACCGGCACCACGATCGCGTCGAGGTCGGGCCGGTCCTCGAGCATCTCCCGGGCGACGGTTCCCTGGCCCGCGATGACCGCCGGATCGTCGAACGCATGGATGTAGACGGCGCCGCGCTGCGCCGCGAGCTCCCGCGCCGCGTCGAATGCCTCGTCGTAGCCCGACCCGGCCATGACGACCTCGGCGCCGGCGCGCTGGATCGCGGTCAGCTTGGCGAGCGGGACGCCGCGGGGCAGGACGACGCACGCGGGGATGCCGAGCGCGGCCGCCGCGACGGCGACGCCCTGTCCGTGGTTGCCCGCGGAGGCGGTGACCACGCCCTTCGCACGGTCGCGGGCATCGAGCTGCAGGAGCCGATTGAGCGCGCCGCGCAGCTTGAACGCGCCGGTCCGCTGCAGGTTCTCGAGCTTGAGGTGGATCTCGCAGCCCGCGAGCGCGGAGAGATCCGGCGAGGCGATGAGCGGCGTGCGCACGACCCGGCCGGCGATGGCCGTGGCCGCGCCGGCGACGGTCAGCGCGGACGTGGCGATGACCGTCATCCGGTCACCGCGCCTTCCGACGCGGAGGACACGAGCTTCGCGTACTTCGCGAGGGCACCCGTCCGATATCGCGGCTCGGGTGAGCGCCAGGCGGAGCGCCGCCGTGCGAGCTCGGCTGCATCGACCGCGAGGTCGATGCGGCGCTGCGCCACGTCGATGGTGATCCGATCACCGTCCTTGACCAGGCCGATCGGCCCGCCGCTCGCGGCCTCGGGCGCGACGTGCCCGACGGCGATGCCGTGGGTCGCGCCGCTGAAGCGGCCATCGGTCACGAGCGCCACCTGCTCGCCGAGTCCGGCGCCCACGAGCGCGCCGGTGACGGCGAGCATCTCGCGCATCCCGGGTCCGCCCTTCGGGCCCTCGTAGCGGATCACCACGATGTCGCCGGCCGCGATCCGCTGCTCCTCGATCGCCGCGAACGCGTCCTCCTCGCGGTCGAAGACCTTCGCCGTGTACGTCCGGGTCGGGGTGTCGTGTCCCGCGACCTTCGTGACGCAGCCGTCGGGCGCGAGCGAGCCGCGCAGGATCACGAGCCCGCCGCTCGGCGCGAGCGGCGCGCCGAGCGAGCGCACGACCTCCTGCCCCGGCGTCTCCTTGGCGGCGCGGGCCTCCTCAGCGATGGTCCGGCCGGTCACGGTGAGGGCATCCTCCTTGAGTAGCCCGGCCTCGAGGAGCCGCTGCATGACGAGCATGATCCCGCCGGCGGTGTGCATGTCCGGCGCGGTGAAGCGGCCCCACGGCTTCATGTCGGCCAGGAGCGGCGTGCGCGCGCTGATCCGGTCGAAGTCGTCGATCACCAGGTCGACCTTCGCTTCGCGCGCGACCGCGAGAAGATGGAGCACCGCGTTCGTCGAGCCGCCGGTCGCCATCACGGCGGCGATCGCGTTCTCGACGGCGTCCCGGGTGATGACGCGCGACGGCCGCTGGTCCGCGTTCAGAAGCCGCATGACGAGCCGGCCCGCCTCGCGCGCGACCTCCTCGCGGCGCGGGTCGAGCGCGGGCACGCCGCTCGAGCCGGCGGGCGAGATGCCCATCGCCTCGAACGCCGTGGCCATCGTGTTCGCGGTGAACTGGCCGCCGCAGGCGCCGGCGCCGGGGCAGGCGACCCGCTCGAGCTCCTCGAGCTTCGCCTCGCTCAGCCGGCCGGCGTTGTGCGCGCCCACCGCCTCGAAGACGTCGCCGATGGTCACGTCGCGGCCCTCGAACCGTCCGGGCATGATCGAGCCGCCGTAGAGCATCAGCCCCGGCACGTCGAGGCGCGCGAGGGCCATGACGCAGCCCGGGATGGTCTTGTCGCAACCCGAGATCGCCACGAGCGCGTCGAGCTGATGGCCACGCACGACGAGCTCGATGCTGTCGGCCACGATCTCGCGAGAGACGAGGGACGCTTTCATGCCCTCGGTGCCCATCGCGATCCCGTCGGAGATGGCGATGGTGTTGCATTCGACCGGCGTGCCGCCGGCCTCGCGGATGCCCTCCTTCACCCACTCGGCGACGCGCCGCAGGTGCATGGTGCAGGGCATGATCTCGATCCAGCTGTGCGCGACGCCGATGAGCGGCTTCTTGAGGTCGGCGTCGGTGTATCCGGCGCCGCGCATCATCGCGCGCGCTGGCGCGCGATTCGGTCCGTCGATCATGACCTGGCTGCGCGACCGGGGCGCCGTGGTCATGTGACCGGCTGGGTGCCGAGGCGCGTCGCCGGTCGGCTGCCGGCCGGATGCAGCCGATCGAACGCGCCCACCACCGCGCGCAGCGACGCGGTGAGGACGCTCTCGTGGACGCCGACGCCCCAGCGCACCCTGCCGTCGCCGTCGCGTGCTTCCACATACGCGACCGCGGCCGCGTCGGCGCCCCCGCCGACGGCGTGCTCGCTGAAGTCGAGGACCTCGAGCGGCAGCGCTAACTCGGTGCGCAGCGCGTGCACGAGCGCGGCCACCGGTCCGTTCCCGGTGCCGCGGACCGTGCGGTCGCGCCCGTCCACCTGCAGCCGCGCGACGAGCGTGGTGCCCGGCCCGGCGGTCGTCGCGTCGTAGGTGACGAGCTCGATCGCCGGATGCGCCGGCAGGTACGCCGCGGAGAAGGCGGCCCACAGCTCCGCCGGCGTGATCTCCGTGCCGGTGTCCTCCGTGATGCGCTGGATGCGACCCGAAAACTCGATCTGGAGCCGCCGCGGAAGGTCGAGCCCGTGCTCGGCCTTCATGATGTACGCGACGCCGCCCTTGCCGGACTGGCTGTTCACACGGATGACCGCCTCGTACGTCCGGCCGACGTGTTTCGGGTCGATCGGCAGATATGGGACGTCCCACACGGCGTAGTCCTCGGGCAGCGCCTCGAGGCCCTTCTTGATCGCGTCCTGGTGCGACCCGGAGAACGCCGTGTAGACGAGGTCGCCGACGTAGGGGTGCCGCGGGTGGATCGGAAGGCGGTTCGTGTGCTCGGCGGCGCGACGCAGCGCGTCGATGTCGCTGAGGTCCAGCTCCGGATCGATGCCGTGGCTCATCAGGTTCAGGGCAAGGGTCACGACGTCGACGTTGCCGGTGCGCTCGCCGTTCCCGAACAGCGTGCCCTCGATGCGCTCCGCGCCGGCGAGCAGCCCGAGCTCCGCCGCGGCGACCGCGGTGCCACGGTCGTTGTGCGGATGCAGCGACAGCACGATCGCGTCGCGGCGCGGCACCGCGCGGCCGAACGACTCGATGACGTCGGCGTACACGTTCGGCGTGTACATCTCGACCGTGGCCGGGAGGTTGACCACCATCTTCCGGTCAGGCGCGGGCTCCAGGGCCTCCATGACGGCCGCGCAGATGTCGACCGCGTACTCCGGCTCGGTGCCGGTGAAGCTCTCCGGCGAGTACTCGTAGCGCACGGCGGTCCCGGCGAGCGTGGGCTCGAGCCGCTTGCAGAGGCGCGCCGCGTCGACGGCGATCCTCGTGATCCCGGGCTTGTCCTGTTTGAACACGACGCGTCGCTGGCAGACGGACGTGGAGTTGTAGAAGTGCACGATCACGCGCGGCGCGCCGGCGAGCGCCGCGTAGGTGCGCTCGATGAGCTCGGGCCGGCACTGCGTCAACACCTGAATGGTGACGTCGTCGGGGATGAGGTCGCGCTCGATGAGCTGGCGGATGAAGTCGTGATCCGGCTGCGACGCGGCCGGGAAGCCGACCTCGATCTCCTTGAACCCCATCGCGACGAGCACGCTCCAGAGCTGCAGCTTGCGCGCCGGGTCCATCGGGTCGATGAGCGCCTGATTGCCGTCGCGGAGATCGACGGAGCACCACCGCGGGGCCCGCGCGATCGTGCGATCGGGCCACGAGCGGTCGGGCAGCCCGCTGGGCAACGGTCGGAACGGCCGGTACTTCCCGAACGGCATGGTGGCCCGGGCGTTCGGCGGGACCATTCCCTAGATCCACATCGGCAGGTCGGTATCCGGGTGGCGGTAGACCTCGACGCAGATCGTCATGAGCTGGATGTCGGTGAGCTCCTCGGGAACGAAGCCGTAGCGCGTGACCAGCGCATGGGCCCGCCCGAGCTGCTCGTCACCGAAGCGCATGCCGAGGCGCGCAAGCCGCTCGCGGAACGGCTCCATCACGCCACCCCCGCGGGCTCGCGCTTCGAGCTCGCGGGCGTCGCGGGCTGGCCGAACTCGCGCTTCGGGAGCCACGGCATCATCGACCGGAGCGAACGGCCGACCCGCTCGATCTGGGAGTCCTGCTCCTTCGCCCGTGTCGCGAGCAGCTCGGGCGCGCCGGCGCGAGCCTCCGCGATCCAGCGTTTCGCGAAGCTGCCGTCCTTGATCTCGGCGAGCACATCGCGCATCGTCTGCCGGACGCGTGCGTCGATGACGCGCTTGCCCGAGACGTAGTCGCCGTATTCCGCCGTGTCGCTGACCGAGTAGCGCATGTACGAGAGTCCGCCCTCGTACATGAGGTCGACGATCAGCTTCATCTCGTTGAGGCACTCGAAGTACGCGATCTCGGGCTGGTAACCGGCTTCGACGAGGGTATCGAAGCCGGCCTTCACCAGCTCGGAGATGCCGCCGCACAGGACGGTCTGCTCGCCGAAGAGATCGGTCTCGACCTCCTCCGCGAAGGTGGTCTCGATCACACCAGCGCGGGTCGAGCCCACGGCCTGCGCGTACGCGAGCGCCGTCCGCTTCGCGTGCCCGCTCGCGTCCTGGTGCACCGCGACGAGCGCAGGGACGCCCTTGCCCTCGACGAAGAGCTCGCGCATCCGGTGGCCCGGGGCCTTCGGCGCGATCAGCACGACATCGATCTCGGGTGACGCCTCGATCTCCTTGAAGTGCACGGAGAACGCGTGCGCCACGACGATCGTCCGGCCGCGGCCGAGCGACGGCGCGATCTTCTCGTACACGGCGCGGTGCTTCGGGTCAGGCACGAGGATGACGATGATGTCGGCGTTGCGTGCGGCGTCCGCGACCTCGCGGACGTCGAAGCCGTCGCGCTCGGCGGTCGCCCAGCTCTTGCTGCCCGCGGCCAACCCGACCACGACCTCGCAGCCGCTGTCCCGCAGGTTCTGGGCGTGGGCGTGACCCTGGCTCCCATAGCCGATCACCGCGATCGTCTTGCCGGCGAGCGCGCGCGGGTCCGCGTCCTTGTCGTAGTAGATGGTGGCCATCTCTTCCTCCTGGTTTCTAGATCGCGGAGTGGTCGTCGTCGTGGAGTCGCGCGTTGCGAACATCGATGAGCGAAGCGAACTGTTTGAGCGCGAGCGCCGCCTCTTTCGGCACCGCACCGGCCTCGATCCGCACGGCCCAGCCGTCTTCGCCTGCGGCATCAGCGCGGAATGACCGCAGTCCGAGCCTGCGGCGGCGCACGACGGAGAGCACGCGCTCGATCGCACCGGGCACTGCGTCCACGGTCAGCTCGAAGGTGTGCTCGACATCGTCGGTCACGAGAGCGGCTCCTCGATGAGGTCCGCGTTCGCGCCGCCTGGCGGCACGATCGGCCACACGTTGGCTTCGCGCTCGATGCGGATGTCGAGCACGACGGGTCCCTGGTGCGCGCGAGCGCGTTCGAGGGACGGCCCGAGGTCGGCGCGACGATCGACCCGGATACCGAGCACGTCGTAGGCGTCCGCGAGCTTCACGTAGTCCGGGCTGCTGATCGGGGTCTGTGAGATCCGGCCGTCGTGGAAGAGCTGCTGCCACTGGCGGACCATCCCGAGATAGCCGTTGTTCAGGATCGCGAGCTTCACCGGCGCCCGCTCCTGCACCGCGGTCCCGAGCTCGTGGATCGTCATCTGCGCGCCGCCATCACCCGCGATCGCCCAGACTTCGGATGCGGGCCGGCCCAGCTGTGCTCCGATGGCCGCCGGCAGCGCATAGCCCATCGCCCCGAGGCCGCCCGAAGTGAGAAAGCGGTCCGGGTGCGTGAGACGAAGGTGCTGCGCGGCCCACATCTGGTGCTGGCCCACGTCCGCGACGAAGTACGCGTCGTCGCCTGCGGTCTCGCGGATCGCGCGGATCACCAGGCGCGGAGGGAGCTCGACGCGGTCCTCGTACGCTGCGAGCCGCGGACGCGCACGAGCGGCCGCGAGCCGTCCCGACCAGTCCGGCCGCGACGCGCGATCCAGGCGCGCAGCGAGCGCGAACAGCACGGCCCCCGCATCGGCCACGATGCCGACCGCCGTGGGTACGTTCTTCCCGATCTGCGTGGCGTCCAGGTCGGCGTGGATGATCTTCGCGTTCGGCGCGAAGGCGCTGATCTTCCCGGTCACCCGATCGTCGAAGCGCAGCCCAACGCCCAGGATCACGTCCGCGTCGTTCACCATGCGGTTCGCATTCGCGCTGCCGTGCATGCCGAGCATCCCCGCCGCGAGACGGTGATCCTCGGCGATCGCGCCGATGCCGAGCAGCGTCGTGACGACCGGCGCGTCCAAGCGCTCCGCGAGCGCGCGGAGCTCGCCGTGGGCCCGCCCGAGTCGCACGCCGTGGCCGGCGATGATGACCGGTCGCAGCGCGGCAGCCAGCAGCGCCGCGGCCCGATCGAGCTCGGCCGGGCCGGCGCCGCTCGGAGACGGCGTGGCGTTCGTGGGCCTGGGCCGCGACGCGGCCGTCCGTAGCTGGATGTCCTTCGGGATGTCGACCAGCACCGGTCCGGGACGGCCCGCGCGCGCGACCGTGAACGCGCGATGGATGGTCGGTTCGATGTCCTCGACCCGTTCGACGAGGAATGAATGTTTTGTGATCGGCCCGACCATCCCGAGAACGTCGGTCTCCTGAAAGGCGTCCCGGCCCATCATCGGCGTCGCGACCTGGCCGGTGATCGCGACCATCGCGACGCTGTCCATGTACGCGCAGGCGAGCCCGGTCACGAGGTTCGTCGCACCCGGGCCGGACGTCGCGACGCAGACGCCGACGCGCCCGGTCGCGCGGGCGTAGCCATCGGCCATGTGCGCAGCTCCCTGCTCGTGGCGAACGAGGACGTGATGCACCCGAGGGTGGTCCGGCAGGGCGTCGTACATCGGCAGGCACGCGCCGCCGGGATAGCCGAACGCGATCTCCGCGCCCGCATGCTCCAGGGCGCGCCAGACCAAGTCGGCGCCACGGTGTACGACGGTGCTCGCCTCGGGCAGGTCGATCTTCGCAAGTGTCGCCATCGCGGTGCCTCCTTCTCCGGATGTGGAAAACAAAAGAGGCCTCCCGTTGCCGGGAGGCCTTCGCTCGCGTGGTGCGTGGTGTGTGCCGCTAGCCTCCCAGCCGTCTCCCATCGCCCTCAATAAGGACGATGCCGGTAACGACGACGAGCACGAGGCGCTGCATCAGGAGACCGGACGATGGGGGACGCACCAGGGGCGCGTCAACGCTTCGCGCGGAAGTCGGTGCATTGTGCACAGTCACGACGCCAGCTCCCGGAGGGCGTTGTGACTCAGAACGGCGAGATAGAGCTGGACCCGCTGATCGGCATCCTCGAGATCCGCGCCGGTGAGCTCGCCGATCCGCTTCAGCCGCTGCCGCACCGTGTTGCGGTGCAGGAAGAGCGCGCGGGCGACGGCGTTCAGGCTGCCGTGCGCACGGAGGAATTCCTCGAGCGTGCGGAGCTCGTCGTGCTGCGCGCTCTCGGCCAGTGGTCCGAGCACGGCCCGGCAGAACGAGCGGATCTCCGCGGTCGGCCGGCCGAGCACGAAGCAATACGGTCCCAGATCCTCGAACGCGGTCACCTGGCCCGGCCCGTTGAGCGCGCGACCCACCCGCACGGCCTGCTCGGCATGGAGCGCCGTGAGCTGGATCGAGCGCTCCGCATCACGAGGCCCACCCAGACCCGCGGAGAGGCTCGGGTCGCCGAGACGGCCGGCGTCCTCGCGGCGCAGCGACTCGGCGACCGTGCGGGCATCGTCACCCGGACGGAGGCGAAGCACCGTCGTTCTGGTCGGCGCACGCTCGTCGCCGCGCTCCTCTCCGAGGAACGCGATGACGTACGTCCGCGTGGCCGGGTCGTCCACGACTACCGGCTCAGACCCACGCCGGCAGGTCGATGTCGCTCTTGCGGTAGGCCTCGACGCAGATCGTCATGAGCACGAGATCGGTGAGCGATGCGTGGTGCGGCGCGTGCAGCTGCACGATCCGCTCGGCGTGGTCGAGCCGCTCGCCCTCGAAGGGCATCCCAAGCCTCGCCAGTCGTCTCGCCAGCTCGCGTCGCGCGTCCATGTGAGCTGCTCCCCTCCAGAAACCGAAAAGACCTCCCATTTCCTGGGAGGTCTCTGGTGATCCGGCTTCGGTCTTCGCTACGCGGTCGTGGTGCGCCTCCCAGCGTCGTTCGTGCCCCCGATAAGGAGCTCAATAACGATCATGTGAAGGACGACGGACCGCATCGCCCAGAACGGTACCACCGACCGCTCCCTCGGCCAAGCCTCCCGCGGTCCTAGTACGTGCGGCCGCGCTGCCGGGCGATGTCGAAGCTCGCCGTTCTGGCGACCGCCATGACGGCCATGACCCCCGCCTGGACCGGATCGCTGACGATGAGATCCGCAGCCTTCGGCACCGACCCGGCCATGTTCAGGCTGATGACGAGGATGCCCTGCCGGCGCACCTCCTCGACCGCTTCGGTGATCTCTCCGCCCATGAGCGCTCCCGCGAGCACGAGGGCCACCGCCCGCGGCAGCCGCGCGACCGCGCGGACCGCGGCCGCGAGGGTCTGCTCCCCGACGATCGGGATCGTGTCGATGCTGATCTTCTCGCCGCGGATGTTGTGCCGATCGGCTTCCGAGATCGCGCCGAGCGCGACCTGGCCGACCTGCGCCCCGCCACCGACGACGATGATCCGCTTGCCGTAGATCTCGGCCATCGTCGGCACGACCTCGACGGTGGCGAGCACATCCAATTTCCGCAGATCCGCGACGAGTCCCTCCGCGGTCGCGCCCGCCGGGAGGTCGATCTCGACGTGGACCCGGGCTCGCTCGCCGCGCTCGGGGATCTCGATACCCGTGATGTTCCCGTCGTGGGCGAGGATGACCGTCGTGATCGCGTGGAGCGTGCCCGGCCGGTCCGCGCCCTCGCAGACGAGCGCGACCGAGCTCGGCGCACCCGCGCCGGGCGGCTCAGCCCGCGACATCGAGCTCGCCCCGCGTCACGAGCACCAGTGTGAGCGCTGACGCGACCGCGCGGCGGGCACGTTCTTCGGCCAGATCAGCCCGCGAGACGCTCGATCACGTGGCCGCGCGCATCGATGCGGACCGCGACGGGTACGACCGCGATCCCGTACTTGCGGGCGAGATCGGGCTGGGCCGACACATCGACCGTCAGCACGCGCTCGCCGGCAGCCGTGAGCCGTGCCGCGAGGGCTTGGCATTCGGTGCAGAGCGGGTGCGTGAACTCAACGATCGCGTTTGCCTGCGGCTCGCGCAGATCGCTGAGATCGACCGTGTCCAGGACATGCGAGCGGATACCGCGAAGATGCGCACCCACTTTGTACATCTCGCAGCCGACACAGAAGCCCGTGACAGCGGCAAGCGCAGCAAGAGCCGCGACCAGGAGACCGAACGCCGCGCCGATGACCGTGGCTCCCACCACGTAGGCCACCGTGGCGATCGTCAGGAAGATGGCCCCAAGCAGGTTGGCGAATCGCGGGGGGCGCGAGTCCTCGAGTGGTCCTTCGCCGAACCGCGGCTGCACGAGCTCGAAGTACAGCACGCAGACAACGCAGTAGCGGCGGCCGAAGCGGAGCCCGAGCGCGAGCTGGGCCGCAAGGACACCGAGCAGCGGCCACCAGCCGAGCCCGACGCCAAGCAGCGAGACGGTGGCGACGATGGTCTGGTTGAACCGTGGGGCGCGCGCGTCGATGATGTCGGTGTCGCGATACGGGTCGGCGCGGCGCGCGATCGGGGTGACAGCGGATGCGAACATTCCAAAGGCTCCAGCGCGATATTCGAGGGGCGCGGGATCAGGTCGCGACTACCTCGAACAGACGCTGAGACCGCCGACGCAGCGCGCGCCGCGATCGCACAAGCGGCGGAGACGCGGCGTGACCTGGCCGCGTGGCCAATCGCGATGCGCACGACGGATCGAACGATCGAGATTCATTTCCGACTAACCTGGTCGGATTCTCGGGTCGGCCCCTACCCGGCGTCAAGGTGCAACCTGCACAGACTTCGTTGCGCCGACGCCGTGATCCTCGTTCGGCCCTGATCCTCGCTGTAAAGTCGAGCGACAATTTCATACGCGCTCTTATCGAGAGGGTGGAGGGAAGAACGGCCCGTTGAAACCCGGCAACCTGCGGTGACGCAAGGTGCCAAGTCCGGTGACCCCCACGGGGTCGCGAGATAAGAGGCGAAGCGACTGGACGGACCCGTTGGGTCCGTTTTTCGTTTCTCTTCAGAAGGACTCCTCGAGCAGGGCGTGTTGGGGAGAGCACCGATGTCTCGCTACTGCCTGCGTTGCCGAGCGTGCCAGGCAAGCGGTCCAGCCGACGATCGGCACACCTGCGCTGAGTGCCTCGGCCCGCTCGAGGTGATGTACGACCTCAGCTCCGGACCGCGGGGCGACGAACTCCGCCAGGAGATCGAGTCCGGGCCGCGGGACCTGTGGCGGTACTGGCGCCTCTTGCCAGTCGAGCGGCCCGCCGATCCGGGCGCGGTCGGCTGGACCCCGCTCCAAAAGGCCGAGCGGCTTGGCGCGCGACTCGGGTTGCGAGCCCTCTACCTGAAGAACGACACGGTCAACCCGAGCCTGTCGTTCAAGGACCGGGTGGTCGCGGTCGCGGCCCAGAAGGCCCGCGAGTTCGGCTACCAGACCATCGCCTGCGCCTCCACGGGGAATCTCGCCGGCGCCGTCGCCGCGGCCGCCGCGCGGCTCGGCCTGAAGGCGGTGGTGTTCGTGCCGTCGAGCATCGAGCCGGCGAAACTGACCGTCCCGCGGATCTATGGCGCGTGGGTCGTCTCGGTGGACGGGACCTACGACGAGGTGAACCGGCTCTGCGCCCAGATCGCCGACGAGCGCCGCTGGGCGTTCGTGAACTTCACCTTGCGCCCGTACTACGTCGAAGGCAGCAAGACGCTGCTCTTCGAGGTCGCGGAACAGCTCGGCTGGCGGCTGCCGGACGCGCTTGTGATCCCGATCGCCTCTGGGGCGCTGCTCGTGAACACCGCGAAGGCCGCCCGCGAGCTCGTCGACACCGCGCTCGTGGCTCGGACCGGCGTCCGGTTCTTCGGCGCTCAGCCCGCCGGCTGCGGCCCGGTCGCCGATGCGTACGCCGCTGGGAGTGCGACGTTCACCGCGGTCCGAACGCCCGCGACCATCGCCCATTCGCTCGCGATCGGCACCCCAGCCGACGGCAACCGGGCCCTTGCGATCGTCCGCGATTCCGCAGGTGCGGTCGAGGCCGCACCTGACGACGAGATCATCGCGGCGATCCAGCTCGTCGCCGAGACGGAGGGCATCTTCGTCGAGCCGGCCGCGGGGGTGACCCTTGCCGCGCTGGCTCGACTCGCGCGGACCGGGGCGCTGGATCCGGATGGGACCGTCGTGGCCTATCTCACCGGCAACGGATTCAAGACGCCGGAGGTCGCGCTGCCGGCCGAGGATCTCCCGGCCTCGATCGCGCCGACCCTCGCGGCGTTCGAAGCCTCGATGCCCGAACGAGCCGAACAGCCCGTGGAGGCGTAGCTGTGGCGAAGCTCCGCATCCCCTCGGTCCTCCGGCCGCTCGTCGACGGCCAGCCCGTCGTCGTGGTCGACGCGGTGACCCTCGCCGACCTGCAGCGCTCGATCGCAGCGGCACACCCGCAGCTCGCCGCACGGCTCTTCGCCCCAGACGGCACGCTCAGAGAATTCGTCACCGTGTTCCTCGGCGCCGACGATGCTCGTCAGCTCGATCCCGGGACGGCGCTCGGACCGACCACCGAGCTCCTGCTGTTGCCGGCCGTGTCAGGGGGCTGAGTCGGACATCGGAGCACACCGTGGAACACGCAACCCGTCGATAGACTCGACCGGTGCCCCTCCGCGCGATCCTCTTCGATCTCGACAACACCTTGCTGCTCGAAGACGAGGCCGTCGCGCGCGCACTCCAGCAGACCAGCGAGCTTGCCTGCCGCCGCGCGGGCGTCGACGCCGGGCTGATCCGCCGAGCCGCACAGGAGGCCGCAGCCACTCTGTTCCGCTCCGCGCACGTGTTCGCCTACGCCGACTCGATGGGGATCTGGTGGGGCGAAGCCCTATGGGGCGATTTCTCCGGCGAGCAAAGCGGCCTCGCCGCACTGCGTGCGTTCGTGCCGGGATTCCGACAGGAGGTCTGGGCGCACGCGCTCGAGGCGGCCGCGATCAGCGATCGCGCGCTGGTCGATGAGCTCGCGGCGGCGTACCCGACCTTCCGCCGCGCGTCACAGCCGATCGACCCGGAGGCCGAGGCCACCCTTGACGACCTCGGCCACGATCACCAGCTCGCGCTCGTCACCAACGGCGCTCCCGATGTGCAGCGGGCCAAGCTCGCTCGTACCACGCTCGCCAGCCGGTTCGCCGCGATCGTGATCTCGGCGGAGGTCGGCGCGGGCAAACCCGACCCGAAGATCTTCCACGCGGCGCTGGATGCGCTCGACGTGGCGAGCACGGACGCGGTCATGGTCGGCGACAGCCTGGAGCGGGACATCGCCGGCGCCCGAGGCGCGGGGCTGCGGGGCGTCTGGCTCGATCGCTCCGGCACCGCGCTCACGGGAGATGTCATGCCGGACGCGCGGATCCGGTCGCTCCGCGATCTGCGCGACTCTTTGATCGGCCTCGAGCGCGTCGGCGCGTTCGCACAGCGGGCATGAAAGGCGCGCTGCCCCGCGGTTTCCGCGACATCCTGCCGACCGAAGCGCGCGAGCTGCACGCGATCGAGCGCAGCTTGATGGAGGCGTTCGCGCGGGACGGCTACGTGCCATTGGAGCCGCCGACCGTGGAGTTCGCCGAGGGCGCGGTCACCGTCGACGAGCGGCGCACGCTGCGGTTCCTCGATCGGGATGGGCGGCTGCTCGCGCTGCGACCGGACGTGACGACGGCGGTGGCCCGGGTCGTCGCGCAACGCTACCGCGAGGCCAGCGGCACGTTGCGGCTCGCGTACTTCACGCCGATCTTCCGCGAAGAGGCCTCGATGCGCGGCTCGGAGCGCGAGTACGACCAGGCCGGCGTCGAGCTCGTCGGCGACGCGACGCTGCGTGCCGACGCGGAGGTGATCGCACTCCTGGCGAACGCGCTCGCGCGCTGCGGCCTGTCCGCGGCGGACATCGACATCGGACACGTCGGTTTCGTCGATGGTCTCATCGCCGAGCTCCCGGATGGTGCCCGCGCGGCCGTGGGCGACGCCGCGCGTTCCGGCGATCTGGTGGGCACCGTCTCGCTCGCGCGGGCGGCCGGCCTCGGCGCAACGCGCATCGCCGCGCTGGAGCGCGGCCTCCGTCACCGCTCCACGGACCTCGCCGCGCTGCGCGACGGCGCGCCGCCGACCTCGATCCGCGCGCTCGACGCGCTCGACGCGCTCACGCCGCTGCTTGCGGCGGCTGGCATCACCGGCGCGGTCCGGTTCGACCTGGGCTACATCCCTGCCCTCTCCTATTACACCGGTATCGTGTTCCAGGTCACGGTCCCCGACCTCGGGTTCCCGATCGCGACCGGCGGCCGCTATGACGGGCTGCTCGCGGAGTTCGGCGTCGATCGCGCGGCGACCGGCTTCGGGATCGCGATCCCGCATCTGCATCAGGCCCTCGTCGCCGGGGGTTGGCAGGCGCCGGAAGCATCGCCGCTGCTCGTGCTCGCAGCCCACCGCGACGACGTCACGACGCTCCGCGTCGCCGCCGCGCTGCGCGTGGCCGGTGTCGCAGTCGCGATCGGCGACGTATCGGAGGCGGCGGGTCAGACGATCCGCCGGGGCAGGGTGCTCGACGACGCGCACGTCGAGTACGACGGCGCGGCGCGCACGCTTGACGCGGTCGTGGAGCTCGTCGTCGGACCCCGCGCGCGATGAGACCCCTGCGCATCGCGCTCGCGCAGGGGACGCTGCTGGCCGACACACGCGAGGCGCTCGGCGCGGCCGGCCTCTCGACCGGCGCGCTCGCCGACGGCGGCCGGCGGCTCGTCTTCCCGGGCACAGAGGTGGAGTACGTGCTCGCGCGCCCGAGCGATGTGCCGACCCACGTTGCGCACGGAGCCGCGGACGTCGGCATCGTCGGAAAGGACGTGCTCCTCGAGACCAACGCCGACGTCCTCGAACTCGTCGATCTGGGCTACGGGCGGTGCCGGTTCGTGGTTGCGGCGCCGGAGGGATCCGTCGACCGGTCGTTCGATGCGTACCGCCACCTCGGTTCGCTCGAGGTCGCGACGAAATATCCACGGGTCGCCGAACG
>DATCPY010000085.1:0-33826 GCA_036569845.1 Candidatus Limnocylindria bacterium
CCTCGCGCGAGAGCATCCGCGCGGTACAGAGCAGCGGACGCTCGCGTCGTATCGCGCCGCCCTGAACGACGTCGCGGCGTACGCGGCGCTACCCGTGACGGACCGCGATGCGATCGTTCGCTGGGCCGCCATCCGCTGCGCGGTGCGCGATCGCTTCGGCGTCGATCGCGACGTGACGAACCTGGCCGAGCCACTCATCCCCGCTGCCGACCTTCGAGCGCACGTGCTCGCGGGCGAGACGATGGCCGCACGTCGCGCCGTCACGGATGACGGCGGTGACCTGATCGCGCTGGTCGCGCGGATCCGGCTTTAGAGGGGGCTAGGCCGGCACCTTCTCCCGCAGCGGTACGAGGAGCTCGAGCGTCGCGTCCATCTCGTCCTCGGTGTTGAAGTAATGCGGCGAGAGGCGCACGAGCCCCGGACGGAAGTCGGCGATGCAGCCCTTCGCCCGGAGCGCGTCGACGGCCGCGGACGGATCGGGGTGCCGCAGCGTGACGATCGGCGTTCGGCGCTCCGCCTCGCGCACGCAGCCGAGGCGCCAGCCCTGGGCGAGCGCACCGTCGACGAGCCGCTGCGAGAGGAGCATGTGGCGCTCGCGCACGGTGTCGATCCCGATCTCATCGAGCAGCGCGATGCCGGCGCGCGCGGTGTACGCCGCGGCGACCGCGGGGGTGCCGTACTCGAACCGGCGGGCCGTCGGCGAGAGATCGACGTGCTGGACGTCGAACGTGAAGGGATCCCGCATCGCCCACCAGCCGATCGCGGAGGGCTGCGCGCCGGCGATGCGGTCGCGGCGGGCGTAGAGGAACGCCATCCCCGGTCCGCCCATGAGCCATTTCAGGGTTCCGCCCACCAGGAAATCAACGCCGGACGCGTGCACGTCGAAGGGGATCGCGCCGATGGACTGGTATGCGTCCACCACGAGCGCGGCGCCCTTGCGATGGCAGAGCTCAGCGAGCCGCGTCACGTCCTGGATGTATCCGCTCGTGTAGTAGACGTGGCCGGTGCAGACGAGGGCGGTCCGGTCGTCGATGGCGTGCTCGAACAGCTCGAGCGGCACGGTCGCGCCATCGGGGCTGTGGACGAACTCCACTTCGACGCCCGCCTTCGCGAGCGCGAGCCAGGTGTGCCCGTCCGTCGGGAAGTCGATGTCAGCGACGACCACCTTGTTGCGCTTTGAGTAGTCGAACGAGGACGCGATCGTCACGAGCGCCGCCGATACGGCCGGCTCGAGGGCGACCTCCTCGAGATCGGCGCCGAGGACGCGGGCGAAGTCCGCGCGCAGCAGGTCGAGCTCGCCCACCCAGTGCTGGTACCACGCCCGGCCGCCGAGCTCGGTCCACGTTCGCGCGTACTCCGCGAGCGCCGCCGCGCCGCGCTGCGGGAGCGGCGTCAGGGAACAGTTGTTCAGGTAGATCCATTTGGCGGTGATCGGGAACTCCTCGCGCCACGCCCGGATCTCACCAGCCGACGGCATAGCTCTCCTTGCGTGGGTCGGCGCCGCCCTCGAGCGCGCCGTTCTCGAGCCGGCGCACCGCGCACACGCTCGCGCTCGCCGGAGTGAAGGCCGGCATGTCGCGGATGATGTGCCCCAGCCGGGCGAGCCCGTCGCGTACATCGCGCGCAACGCGAGACTCCACGTTGAGCACACCGGGCTCGTACGCGTGCGGGAAGAACGTCCAGGGGAAGCTCCGCGAGATCACCCGCGGTGCCTCGATGGCGGCCTGGGTGTTCATCCCGAAGTCCACGATGTTGCACACGACCTGGACCATCGCCTGTGACTGGGCGTCCTCGCCGGGGCAGCCGAACGGCATGAGCGCGGCGCCGTCCTTCATCAAGAGACCGGGGTTCGGGGTGAGCCGGGGACGCTTCCGTGGCGCGATCGCCGACGGGTGCCCGGGCGTTGTCCAAAGCTGCGCCCCGCGCGTCGACACGATCATCCCGAGTCCCGGGATGAGCGGCGCGCCCAATCCCGGGTCGGATGGCGTGGCTGAGAAGGCGTTGCCCTCGCTGTCCATCGCGGCCACGTACGACGTGTCCGGCGCGCCGACGCCCTTCGCGAGACGCGGCACGTAGCCCGCCGGTCCGCTGCGCCCCTCGTAGCTCCACGGATCGCCGGGCAGCGGCAGCTCTGGCCACGCGCGGTCGTCGCGGATGAGCTTCCGCCGTTCAGCGGCGTACGCCTTGTCGAGCAGACCGCGGATCGGCACGTCGACCTGATCCGGATCGCCGAAGAAGCCTTCACGGTCCGCGCAGGCGAGCTTCATCGCCTCGGTGTAGCGATGCAGGAACGGCAGCGAGCCCGGGCCGAGCGACGCGACGTCGTAGCCCTCGAGCAGGTTGAGGGTCATCGGGACGAGCGGGCCCTGGGACCACGGACCGCAGGCATAGACGTCGATGCCCCGATAGGTGGTGTGGACCGGCGCCTCGACCGTGACGCGGTACGACGCAAGGTCCTCGGCGGAGAGCGCGCCGCCCTCCTTCTTCATGTGGGCCACGATCTCCCGCGCGATGTCGCCGGTGTAGATCGCATCGCGCGCCGCCATGATCGCCACCGCGCGGCCGCGCGACGCGTGCGCGGCCTCGATGGCGACGAGCCGGCGGAAGAGGTCGCCGAGCTCTCGCTGCACCAGCAACTCCCCCACCTGCGGCGGCCGGCCGTTGGGGAGGAACACCGCTGCGCTTGTCGGCCACTGGCGGATCCGGTCCTGCAGCATCGCGATCGAGCGCGCGAGGCGCGCATAGACCGGGAAGCCGTCGCAGAGCTCGATGGCCGGCGCGAGGACGTCGGCAAGCGTCAGCCGGCCGTGGCGCGCGAGCGCTGTCAGCCACGCGTCGCAGGCCGCCGGCGTGACGGAGCGCGGGGTGCCGATCGGCATGTCGTCCCCATACTTCGCGCGGTAGCCGTCGAGGTCGAGCGACGCCGGCCACCGGCCGAGGCCGTCGATGCTCTCCGGTCCGGCCATCCCCGGCCGGTACACGATGATCGGCGCGACGCCTCCGAAGTCGGTGAGGTGGCGCTCGACGACGTTGAGCGCGATGCCCGCGGCGACGCCGGCATCGATCGCGCTCCCGCCGCGCGGGAACATCCGCAGACCGGCGATCGACGCGAGGTAATGGCACGAGCTCACCATGTGCTTCGCACCGAGGACCGCGGGGCGGCCCTCGGTGATGGCGATGGGCGGCGCCGTGTTCTCGACAGCGATCTCGCGCACCCGCCGACGATAGCGCGATGACCGCGAGCTAGGCTTTCGCCATGCATCTCTACGCGCATCGGGTCGAGCCCTATGACAACGGGATGTACGTCCTCGCGGATGACAGCGGGGAGGCCATCCTGATCGATCCCTCGCAGGGCGAGCGCCAGGCGATGGCGACCCTCCGCGAACACGGGCTGCGCCTGATCGAGATCCTGAACACCCACGGGCATCAGGACCACGTGTTCGACAACGCGAACGTCCAGGAGCAGACCCGCGCGCGGATCGCGATCCACGCCGCCGACGCGTTCCGTCTGGATCCGGCGACCCGCCCCCCGAACCAGCTGGAGCCGCCGCTCTGCGTCGCCGACGACCTCATCGCCGAGGGACCGCTCACGTATCTGCGCGACATCGAGCTGCAGGCCATCCACACGCCGGGTCACACCGAGGGATCGGTCTGCTTCTACCTCCCGAAAGAGGGCCTCTTATTCAGTGGTGACGTGCTGTTCGCCGGCAACGTCGGCCGGATCGACCTCCCCGGCGGCGACGCCACGCAGATGGAGGCCAGCCTGGCGCGCGTCGCGGCTCTGCCGCCGGCCACGCGGGTCTTTCCCGGACACGGGCCGGCCACGACGATCCGCGCCGAGCAGCATTGGCTTCAAGGATTCCGCTTCGCCTAGGCATCCCCAAGGCATCCCCAAGGCATCCACGGAGCGGACCTCTCCGTAACCTTCACGTAGGAGGGTCCAGATGCGCCGATCCGCTTTCGTGATCCTGTCCATCGCCCTCGCGTCGTGCGGCGGCGCGGCTTCGGGGGTCGCGGCCCCGACGTCCACCGCTACATCCGCAGCGCTGCCCTACTCGGCACCTGCCGCCCAGGCGAGCGGCGCCGACACCTCAGGCTACGGCGACTACTACGGGTACGGCACCCCGGCGCCGAAGGCCGCGTCGCCGACGGGACCGCTCCAGCTGATCGCCACGGCGAAGCTCGGCAGCGTCCTTGCGGCGAGCAACGCGATGACCCTGTACACGAACAAGAACGACACGCCGAAGAGCAGCGCGTGCAACGGCGCCTGCACCCAGATCTGGCCCCCATTGCTGGTGACCGCCGGCGCGCCCGCCGCCCCGAGCGGGCTCAAGGGCACCCTCGGCACGGTGACGTGGTCGGACGGCACGATCCAGGTGACGTACAACGGCCAGCCGCTCTACCTGTACGCGGGTGACTTCAAGTCCGGCGACGTGAACGGTGACGGCATCGACGGGATCTGGGCGGTCGCGAAGAACTAGTCCGCGACCCCCAGCACGTTGAATCCGTTGTCCGCGAAGATCGTCGCGCCGGTCACGGCGCGCGACAGCTCGCTCCCGAGGAACACCGCGACGTCCCCGACCTCGTCTTGCGTGATGTTGCGCCGGAGCGGCGACTTCACCTCCATGAGGTCGCGTGCGGCGGAGATGCCCTTCACCGCGCTCCCGGCAAGCGTTTTCAGCGGTCCGGCTGAGATCGCGTTCACGCGGATGTTCGATGGGCCGAGATCGGCGGCGAGGTAGCGCGTGGCGGCCTCGAGCACGGCCTTCGCCATGGCCATCGAGTTGTAGCTCGGCACGACACGATCGACCGCGTTGAACGTGAGCGACATGATCGATCCGCCCCCGGCCTTCTCGAACAGCGGGAGCGCGGCCCGGCTGATCGCGATGAGCGAGAACGCGCTCACGTCGATCGCGAGCTTCAGCCCGTCGCGCGAGATCTCGTGGAACCGGCCGCGCAGGTCCTCGACCGCGGCGAACGCCATCGAGTGCACGAGGATGTCGGCACGTCCCCACCGTGTACCTAATTCGGAAAAGAATGCGTCGATCTCCTCCTGCTTCGTGACGTCGCAGGGCAGGATCGGCATGCGCTCGTGGCCGGGCAGGGTCACGACGAGCTTCTCGACGTTCTCGCGGAGCCGTTCGGTCGCGTAGCTGAACGCGAGCTCAGCGCCCTCGCGCTGGAACGCGGTCGCGATTCCCCAGGCGATGCTGCGCTGGTTGCCGACGCCCATCACGATCGCTTTCTTCCCGTCGAGCAGACCCACGCGTCACCTCCCCGCCCCGTGGCGTTGGCTCATGATGGCCCACGTGCGGCTGCACGTGCACGAGTTCGGTCCCGGCGCCGGCCGGACCGTCGTTGCCCTCCACGGCGTCACCGGCTCAGCGCATGTCTTCCGTAGGCTCGCACCCCGCATGCCCGGCTTCCGCCTCGTCGCGCCTGATCTACGGGGTCACGGCGAGTCGGGCAAGGAGCCGCCGTGGGATCTCGCGGCGCACCTGCGCGATGTGCGGGAGACGCTCGACGCGATGGGCATCTCGCGGGCGCCATTCATCGGCTACGGCTTCGGCGGGCGGCTCGCGGTCGAGCTCGTCGCAGCGGAGCGGTCGCGCGTCGAGAAGCTGGTCCTGCTCGACCCCGCGCTGCAGCTGCGGCCGGACCATGTGACCACGCTCACCGATGCGCTGCTGAACGACACGTCGTACGCGACCAGGGCCGAGGCGATCGAGGCGCGCCGGGCGACCGCGCCATACGCGCCGCCCGAGCACTTCGAGATGTGGGCCGAGACGCTCGTCGAGGGCGCGGACGGCCGGCTGCGACTGGCGGTGTCCCGCGCCGCGGCGATCGCGATCTACAGCGAGCTCACCACGCCACCGCCGCCGTTCGCGTCGGTGCGCCTTCCCACCCTCCTCATCGTCGGCGCCGAGTCGCCCCTCGTGACGCCGAAGCAGATCGAGCGCTACACGTACGAGCTCGCGGACTTCCTCGAGGTCAAGGCCGTCCGCGCGAAGCACCAGCTGATCGGCGACGCGGCGGATGATGTGGCAACCGCGATCATGGGCTTCCTAGCGCGGTAGCGGCGCCATCGCGCTCGGCCAGCGCCGCAATGGCGCGTCGGCGCCCTCGTGCGTCGCGATGATCTCGCAGGCGATCCGGAGGGCTTGCACGATCACCTCGAGCGGCAGCGACGGGGTCGCGGTCCCCGTGGTCATTTCCGGCGTGCCCGGCACGTGCAGGTACGTCGTCGGCAGGCGCAGACCCTGGTCCTTCGCGTACCGCAATGCGCCGTAGAGCGTCGCGTTGCTCACGTAGGCGCCACCGTCCCACGACACGTGCGCAGGGATCCCGGCCGCGTTGATCGCCTGCGCGATCGCGCGCACGGGGGCCGTCGCAAGGAGCGCATCGGGGCCATGCTCGTCGCCGTCCGACCGCTCGGCCGAGAGCGCGCGGTCGGCGTTGTCCGCCTGCCATGGGACGTCGCCGATGGCGTGCGCGATGGCTTCGACGCTGATGGCCGGCCGACCGAACGACAGGCCTCCGATGACCAGACCGTCCGCGGGCTCGCGATCGAGCTCCCGCGCGATCGCGGCGACCGACTCGCCCCACACGACCGGTACCCGCAGCACGTCGATCCGGGCCGGCCCGACCATCACGCCCTGCAGCTGTTGCGCAGCGTCCCACGACGGATTGACGCCGCGGCCGGCGAACGGCTCGAAGCCCGTGAGAACGATCCGCATCGCACCGAGTCTGCTCCAGAGGCGATACTCCCGCGGGTGAGCGCCCTCGAGACCGACCCGGTCGCGGACCTGCTGCGGGGCGTGCCCTTCTTCGCGAGCCTCGATCGCGTGGACCTTGCCCGTCTGCTCGGCGCGCTCGAAGCGGTCCACGCGACACCCGGCCTGGTCATCGCCCACGAAGGCACGGAGGGCGACTCGCTGTATTTGCTGGAGCGCGGCACGGTCGCGATCAGCGTCGCGTCGCCTGACGGCGAGGTGTCGCTGCGCGAGGTCAGCGCGCCGGCGCACTTCGGAGAGCTCGGCATGCTGTTGGCCCGACGCACGGCGACCGCACGCGCGGTCAGCGACGTCGTGGCATGGCGGCTCCCGCGTGCCCGCTTCGAGGCGCTTGTCCGCGACCGGCCGCAGATCGCGCTCGCGGTCGCCGCCGCCCTCGCTGACGCCGTCGACCGCCGGTCGCGCGAGTACGTCGGCGCGCCCGAGCCGGAACGCCGGCCCGAGGAGCGAGCGCACGAGGAGCGGCCGGCCGGCCGCCGGATCACGCGGGTGGCCGGCGCTGTCGCGGCGATCGCCGTGCCGGCGCTGCTCTGGAACGTCGCGCCGCCGAGCGGGCTCGAGGTCGCGGGCTGGCGCGTCGTGCTGCTGCTACTGGGAGCGGCGGTCGCCTGGCTTGCCGAGCCCGTCCCGGACTTCGCGGTCGCGCTCGGCCTCGCAGCTGCGTGGGGCGCGACCGGCCTGGTCACGCTGTCCGTCGCGTTCAGCGGCTTCGCGAGCTCATCGTGGCTGCTGGCGCTCGGCGCCCTGGCGCTCGCCGCGGCGATGGCCCGCACCGGGCTCCTGTTCCGCGCGGCGCTCCTGCTTCTGCGGCTGTTCCCCGCGACCGCGACCGGCCAGCTGTTCGCGCTGCTGTTCGGCGGCGTGCTCATCACGCCACTGGTCCCGCTCTCGGTCGCGCGGGTCGCCGCGATCATGCCCGTCGCGAGCGAGATCGGCCAGTCGCTCGGGTACGCGCCGCGGAGCGACGGCAGCGCGCGTCTCGCGTTCGCGGGCCTCACCGGCTACTGGTACTTCTCGAGCGTCTTCCTCACTGGGCTCGCGACGAACTTCTTCGTGGTGCAGCTGCTGTCCCCGGCGGATCGCGCGCGGTTCTCGTGGCTCGGCTGGCTCGTGGCGGCCGCACCGGTCGGCATCGTCTGCCTCGTCGGCGCC
The DNA here is from genome assembly GCA_036569845.1 of Candidatus Limnocylindria bacterium. GTDB lineage: Bacteria > Chloroflexota > Limnocylindria > P2-11E > P2-11E > UBA4735. The sequence goes on from DATCPY010000085.1 coordinate 7,947, forward strand.
GCTGCCGCCCTCCTCCTGCTGTTCCGGCCGGAGCGCGCGGCGGCGCGGATCCAGGACGCGACGCGACGGCAGCAGCGCATCCTCGGCCCGCTCTCACGGGGCGAGCGCATCGCCATCCTTGCCGCGGGGCTGCTCCTGGTCGGCTTGATCGCGCAGCCGATCCTCAACGTCGAACCAGCCTGGCTGGCCATCCTCGCGCTCGTCGTCGTCACGGCGGGTGCGCTCGATCGCGAGCGCTTCCGGGCCGGCATCGACTGGGGCTTCCTGATGCTCTTCGGCGCGCTACTCGGCTCGGGCAACGTCATGCAGGCGACGCACGTCGACAGATGGGTCGCCGCCGGTCTCGTCGAGCGAACCAGCGCCCTCGGCGATCCCGGCATCGTGCTCATCGCCATCGCCGGGGCGACGATCCTGCTGCGGTTCGTGCTCCCGAGCCGGCCGACGATGCTCCTGCTCACGCTCGCCGTCGTTCCGGCGGCCCCGCAGCTCGGGATCTCGCCGTGGCTCGCCGGACTGACGGTGCTGCTCGCGGCGAACGTGTGGATCCTCCCGTACCAGGGCCTCGAGTACCTGGTCGCGCGAGAGGCGACCGGCGGGCAGGCCTTCGACGACCGGCAGGGCACCCGGATCGGCGCGGCGCTCACCGCTGTCCGGTTCGTCGCGATCGCTGCGAGCGTGCCGGTATGGAAGCTGATGGGGCTGCTGGGCTAGCTGCGGCCCCAGGACTCGAGGACTCCCGGCAGCTCGGTGAGCGACGCGATGGTCGCGTCCGGACGTTCGGGCAACGAGAGGTCGGGTATTGGTCGCGTGCTCTTCCAGATCGCCCGCATGCCGATGCGCTTGGCGCCAACGATGTCCGCGATGAAGTCATCGCCCACCATGAACGCACCGCTCGCGCCGACCCCGGACAGCGAGAGCGCGCGCTCGAACATCGCCGGATGCGGCTTCGACCAGCCCACGGAGTACGACGACACGATGTGGTCGACCAGGCCGTCCAGCCCAAGCCGGCGGCGATCGAGCGCGACCTCAGCGTCGCCCCGCGTGATCGTGTTCGTCAGGATCGCGACGGTCAGGCCGCGGGCCTTGCACCAGCGCAGCGCCGCCTCGGCGCCAGGGGCGAGCGAGAACGCGTCGGGGAGCGGCGAGGCGAACGCCACGCGGAGCCGCTCCACGTCGGCCTCGGTCCAGGTCTCACCGCGCTCAAGGAGCCACTCCCCGATCCAACGGTTCGTCTCCTGGCGATGTGGATCGTCTGGGTGCGTGCGGCGGATGTCCGCGGCGTAGAGCTCCTCCGCCCAGCTGCGCGGCCCGAACTCCCGCTCGATCCGCGCCATGACGACCGGCCGCCAATGATCCTCGCCCGGCGCGGCCTCGACGAGCGTGTCACCCAGATCGAAGAATGCCGCCCGCGGCAGCGGGCTCACGAACCCACGACCTTGTTGCGCCGGATGCGCATCAGGTGCTCCGGATCGGGCTCGTCGGGGACCTTCGCATCCTTGAACCAGACGAAGCCGGCTTTCTCGTACGCGCGGATGGCGTTCGTGTTCATGACCGATGGACCGATGACGCACTCGTCAACGTCGTAGCGCGCGAAGACGACGTCGCGCAAGAACGCCCGGATGGCGACGGGCCCGACGCCTTTGCCGATCTCGCTCGGTTCGCCGATGAACACGTCGATCCCCGCGGCCGGCACGTCGAGGGCGAGTGCCGTGCCGTACTCGTCGTGGTCGTCGATCCGGTAGCACTGGATGAACCCGATCGGCCGGCCGCGCTGCCGGATGAAGAAGATGTCCGTGTCGTCATCCAGGCCGTGGATCCGCGCGCGGTACTTGTCCAGCTCGTCCTCTGGATAGGCGTCGCGCGGCGGATCTGCCCACCACCGGCGCACGTGCGGCTCGAGGAGCCACCGCCGGATCAGCGGGAGGTCCGCCTCCGTGAGCGCGGGAAAGTCGTAGTCAGACTGTGGCGTATTCGGTGAGGCCGAGCTTCTCGAGGGTCTCCGGCTTCGGCACGCCGTCATCGGACCAGCCACGGCTGCGGTAGTACGCGCGGACCTGCTCGGCGAGGTCGTCATGGTCGAGCCGGACGCGCGAGAGCACACCGGAGACGTGCGGCTTCATGACCTGCTCGGGCAGGACGTCGTCCTTCGCGCCGAACCCCTCGCGGATGTTGAACAGCCGCGCGAGCGTGAGCGAGAGCTCGCCGATGTGGGTCAGTCCTGCGGCGTCCAGCCCCCACCCGGTGACCGCGTTGATGATGTCGGTGAGCTTCGGGTCGTCGTACCGAAGGAAGAAGCACATCCCGACGGTGTTCTTCGCCGAGCGCGACGGCAGATTCGAGTTCATGTGGTCACCGCCCGTCGGACTGGTCGCGTAGCTCACCCGGACCTGCTTCCCGTACTCGGTGCGTTGACGCGGATCGTGCATCGCGAGCTCTTGCCCGCGCACCGCCGTGAGCAGCTCCGCGCCGCCGAGGGTCTGCGCCGCGCGCACCGAGCCTTCCGCCAGCGTGTCACCGAGGCCACGGCGGTGCGCGACGGCGTCCGTCGCCGCGAGCACGGCCTTACCGTTGCCGAACTCGACCGGCTGCCCATCCAGCTCGGCGTCGGGCAACAGCCCCTTCGCCCGGAGATCCATGACCCACGCGACCGTCGCGCCGAGCGAGATCGTGTCCAATCCGAGTGCGTTGCAGCGCTCGTTCGTCTTCGATAGCAGCGCGAGGTCGTCCACGCCGCAGTCGGCGCCGAGGGCCGCGGTGGACTCGTACTCGATCCCGCCGTACTTCGGATCGATCTGGTACGGCGTCTCCATCTTGACGACCTTCTTGCACCGGACGGAGCAGGCCCAGCAGGCCTCCATCTTCACGCGATAGCCCTTCTCGACCAGGGCCTCCGCGCTGATCTCGGCCGCGCCCTCGAACGGACCGCCGGCGTAGTTGCGGACGGCCATCCCACCGACGCGCGTGTAGCCGTCGAGGCCCATGCCGGTGCCGAAGTTGTGGAACGCCCAGTGGTTCTCTTGGAGCGTGTCCGCCACCCAGCGGGCGACCTCCTTCACCTTCGCCGCGTCGTGCAGCGGGACGGCGCGCGAGCCCTTCACGACGATGGCCTTGAGCTTCTTGCTGCCCATCACCGCGCCGAGCCCAGCACGTCCCGCGATGTCCTTGTAGTCGTTGACGATCCCGGCGATGCGCACGAGGTTCTCGCCGGCCGGCCCGATCTCGCACACGCGTGCGAGTCGCTCCCCGACCTCCGCCTTGAGCGTCTCCTCCGTCTCCATGATCTCGAGACCCCAGAGATGGGCGGCGTCGCGGATCTCGACCTGGTCGTCCTTGATCCAGAGGTACACCGGCGCCTTGGCCGCGCCTGCCACGACGATCGCGTCCCAGCCGCAGCGCTTGAGCTCCGCGCCCCAGAATCCGCCGACCTCGGCCTCGCCGAATCCGCCGGTGAGCGGCGACTTCGCGCCGACGGCATGCCGCGACGCCCCGGAGAGCGGCGTGCCGGTGAGCACGCCCATGGCGAAGATCAGGATGTTCTCGGGCCCAAGGGGCTCCGCGCCCTGGGGGACTTCGGTCAAGAGGTAGTGGGCGATGAGCGCCCGCCCGCCGGGGTGCTTGCGGAACGTCGCCTCGTCCATCTCTTCGACCGACGTGGTGCCGGCCGTCAGATCGACACGCAGGATCTTGCCCCAGCTGCCGTAGCGCTCGCCCATCAGAGTCCGATTATCGTCGAACAGACGTGAGCGAGTACGACCTGGTCTGCGATGTCTGCGCGATCGCCGTCGAGCCGCGCGATGCGGTCGTCACGTGGGTGACGGACGGGCGCGGCGAGCGAGACTTCACGCTCGCGCACATCGCCTGCGCACCGCCGGCCGCGACACAACGTAAAGAGGTCAAGCTCCTCGTCGGGCCGAACACGTTCCTCGAGTTCGTGGCCGACCGCTTCGGGAAGGTCAACGCCGATCCGGAGCCGCTGCGGACGATCGTCTGGGCCCTTGCGCCGTTCGTCATGCGCCATGACAACCCGGCGGAGATGGACTCGCTGCGTGCGGCCTCGTTCGGTGCCGAGCCAGGCGTGAAGCCGGGAGCCGCGGCAGCTGCCGGCGCCCCGGCGTCGAAGGCCAAGGACGAGGGTGGCAAATAGCCAAGAACCTTGAGCGGACACCGCCGCGGCCCGCGGGCCTGGCTAGTCGTCGTCGAGCTTGCGTCCCCGCCAGTACCGCACGTTCCCGTTGCTCCGGAGGCGCGGCGCGGTCATCCCCATCGTGAGGTAGAAGGCGGCCCCGCCGAACAGGAGCGGTAGCAGCAGGTCGCTGAACGGCAGTCGCTGCCAGATGCCGATGGTCTCGCCGAGCGCCGCGGCCGCGATGACGATGAAGAACCGCAGCCACGCGCGCCGCTCGCGATCGATCACGCCCCGTGCTTCAGCAGGAACGAGGCCTCGCGGGCCCACTCCCCGCACTGCGCGAGCTCGTCGCGCGATACGAGGTTCGCGCGAACGGCGAGCTTCAGCTCGTCGCGCAGGGTCGTCTGCAGGATCTCGGGGCCGTCGGTGTTGAAGCTGAAGTGCACCTTGTGCTTTCGGAAGACGGCGATGAACTCCCGGAGCTCGTCCAGGTCGCGCACGACCTTCGTGTCGAGATTCGAGGAGGGGCAGATCTCCAGATGGATCCCCCGCTCCGCGAGACGCTTGCAGAGGCCTGCGTCCTGCGCGGCGTGGATCCCGTGGCCGATGCGATCGGGCTCGAGGTGCGTCAGGACCTCGTCGACCGACTGCCAGTCCTCGTCCTCGCCTGCGTGGACCGTGATGCCGAGGCCGGCCTTACGCGCCTTCTTGAACAGCGCCGCGTAGTCCGCGTAGTGGAAGTCCGGATTCTTCGGTCCGGCGATATCGATCGCGATCACGCCGCGTTTGCGGTACTGGATGGCCTTGTCCACGACGATCTCGTTCATCCGGTGATCGAACGTCCGATCGAGGCAGAAGATGAGCCCGACCTTCACCGGATATTCGAGGGCCGCGCGGTCCAGTCCGCGGATCGAGGCCATGATGATGTGGTCGAGGTCCTGCTCGCCGCCGCGGTTGCGCTTGAGCGGGTTGTATCGCAGCTCGAGGGTCGTGATGTTGGCCTTGCGATACGCGCCGCCGATGACCGCGTACACGGACTGCTCGAGCGCGATGGGGCTCGATTGGATGAGCTCGGTCCAGTGGTAGAGCTCGAGGAAGTCCTCGAACGACTTGCGCCGCTTGGGATTCACGGTGATGAGGTCGACGAACTCCCAGTAGTCCTTCGTCGGGAGGCGGATGCCCTGGGCGTGGGCGATCCCCCACATCGCAGCGGGATCGACGGCGCCGCCGAGATGGACATGGAGCTCGGTGAGCTCGTCTCCCAGGGGGTGCGGCACTTATTCCTGTTTGCGAGCCAAGGCTCGCAAAATGCTCACGGCTGGTGGATTCGCTCGGCCCGGCAAAGCCGTGCCTCGCTCAATTTCCCTGTTCTCTGCTCGTCGGTGGCCGGCGCACGCGGCGGCGTCGGCGCGGCCGCGCGGGCTTGCCCTCGGGGTGCTCGCGCCAGATGGCGTTGCCATCGTCGTCGGCGGAGCAGACCTGGAGCAGGCGGTCCCAGACCTCTGCGCGCCGGAGCTCTTGCTCAGCCATCGCGCGATCGATCGCCCGCTCGAGCATGACGTCGCAGTCGTACGGGGAGCCGACGAGGCTCCAGCCGTTTTCGGTGAGGAGGTCGACGAGGCGCGCGATCTCGGTGAGCCGCTGCGGCGTGTCGGAGACGAACTCGCGGAGCCAGCCGGAGTAGCTTCGCTTGCCGCGGTCTGCGCGATCGAGCTCGTCGCGGACGGTCCCGAAAACGTGGATGAGGATGTACGACGGACCGGCCATCGTCACGATGTTACCCGCGCTCTTCGACGAAGCGGTAGCCCCCGTCAGAATCCTTTGCGATCACGACGAGCGCGCCATTCTTGAAGCCGCTCTGGCCCTTTAGGTCCTTGCAGAACAGGTGGAGATGCTCGTGCTCCGGCGGCACGCACATGCATTTCTCAGCCTGGATCTCGGCGTCGAAGCGGCGCGCGCCGATACGCAAGTGCACGGGTGCACCAGGCTCGGGGAACAGCTTCCACGCGTCCTTCGTGATGAGGATCCTGCCCTTGCGGACATCTTCGGAGCTGAGACGGTGGCGGTAGGTGCTACGAGAAACGCTCATTCGGTAGCACTATTTTCGCATATCGCGGGGCTCCTGTGTCGGGGCTGATCCGTAAGCCTCGGAAGCGCCCAAACTGGCGCTCGGATCGTCCAAAAACCGCATCAAATGCACGACTGGCACATCCGACCCGGCCGCGCGCAGGCCAGCGGCGACCTGGAGGATGCAGCCGGGATTGGCCGACACCACGATGTCCGGACGCGCCGCCTGGATCGCGGCGACCTTCTGCCGCTGGAGCTCGCCCGCGACCTCGGGGTGCGTCAGGTTGTAGATCCCGGCGCTCCCGCAGCACCGCTCGGCGTCGGCGATCGGGACGACCGTCACATTCGGCATGGCCGCGAGCAGCGCGCGCGGCTCGCGCCGGATCTTCTGGCCGTGGGCCAGATGGCAGGCGTCCTGGTACACGACGCGGATCGCACGGGCCGGGCGGCTCTCGACGGCGCTCGGCGTCACGGCCTGCGACGCATCGCGAACCCGCGCGCTGAAGTCCCGGGCCCGCTCGTGCCACGCCGAGTCGTCGGCGAGGAGCTCGCCGTAGGCCTTCAGCTGCGCCCCGCAGCCGGCGGCGTTCACGACGATCGGCCCGTCAGTGCCGGAGAACGCGTCGATGTTCAGCCGGGCCAGCTCGCGCGCCGTGTCACCGTCGCCGGAATGGGCGTGCAGGGCGCCGCAGCACGTCTGCTCCTTGCAGGCGGTGACGCGTTTCCCGCCGCGCTCGAGCATCCGCACCGTCGCGCGCTCGGTCTCCCCGAACGCGGTGCGCATGATGCAACCGGCGAAGAACGCGGTGTCCGCATCGGCGCGCTCGACGGGCACGTACGGCCGGCCTTCGGCCTTCATCGCGAGCGACTCCATCGTCCGGAGGCGCTTCGGCAGCAGCCGCGACCCGCGCACGACGCGCTGCGCGCCGCTTCGGACGTAGGCGTCCAGCAGCCTGGTCGCGACGCGGAGCCGGCTCTGGTCCGTGATGGTCCCGAGCCCGATGCGGCGCACCACGCGCGCGACGCGTCGTGGGCGCTCGCGCTCGCGGAGGTCCTCGCGGGCGCCCTCCATGATCCGGCCGAACGGCACACCGGAGGGGCACGCGGTCTCGCACGCGCGGCACACCAGGCAGGCCTCGAGATGGCCTGCGAGCTGATCGCCCACCGCCGCGTCAGTCGACACCATCTGGCGGATGAGCTGGATGCGGCCACGCGGCGAGTCCGCCTCGTCGTTGAGGACGCGATAGGTCGGACAGTCGTTCAAGCACAGGCCGCACGAGATGCACGTCGCGAGGTCGTCCGCGCGAACGTGCGATGACAGGACCAGGGGGGCGGTCTGGGTGGAGATGGGTCATACGATACGGGTCCGCATGGCCCTCCAGACACGCAACGCCATCGCCGAGCGACTGCGCGCGGTGCTGCCCGGCGATCGGGTCATCGACGATCCCGCCACGCTCGAGCCTTATGCCTACGACGCATCGTTCTGGTCGCTGCGGATGCAACGGCGGCCCGATGTCGTCGTGGTGCCGGAGACGACCGCCGACGTCGTCGCGATCATGCGCATCGCCGACGAGACCGGCACCCCGATCGTGCCGCGGGGCGCCGGGACCGGACAGACCGGCGGAGCGGTGCCCGCCCGCGGCGGCATCGTCGTGTCGTTCGCGAAGATGCGCCGGATCATCGAGATCGACCGGCCGAATCTCCAGGCCGTCGTCGAGCCGGGGCTCGTGTTCGCCGACCTGCAGCTCGCCCTCGGCGAACGCGGACTCTTCTTCCCGCCGGATCCGGGCAGCGGTCGCGCCTGCACGCTCGGTGGGATGGTGGCGAACAACGCGAGCGGTCCGCACGCGGTGCGCTGGGGCACGACTTCGGCGTACGTCCTCGGCGCCGAGGTCGTCCTGGCCGACGGCTCGGTCATCGTCACCGGCGGCGAGCACAGCAAGGCCCTGAAGTCGTCGAGCGGCATCGACCTCACGAAGCTGTTCGTCGGATCCGAGGGCACGCTCGGGATCCTCACCCGGCTGCGCCTACGCGTGCAGCCGAAGCCCCCGGCGCGGGCGGTGTGCCTCGCGGCGTACGCGAGCGTGGATGACACGGTGCTTTCGCTCGACGACCTGTTCGCCGCCGGCATCCTCCCATCCACCGCAGAGCTGCTCGACCGGAGCGCGGTCGAGGCGATCCAGCGGTACCGCCCCGAGCTCGGCCTCCCGGACGGTGAGGCTGTGCTGTTCCTCGAGGTCGAGGGCACGCCGGATTACGTCGCGTCAGCGGTCCGCTATGTCGACGGGATCGTCAGGAAACGCGCGAGCACGACTCGATTCGCGGAGAGCGAGGCTGAGATCCAGCAGCTCTGGTCGGCGCGTAGTGGCATGGCCGCCGCGTCTGCCCTCGCGCACCCGGACAAGCACCGCATCTTCGCCGGCGAGGACCTCGCGGTGCCGCTCTCGGAGATCCCGCGCACGATCCGGACGGCGCGGGAGCTCGCCGCGGAGCTCGGGATCGCGGTCATCTTCTACGGCCACTTCGGGGACGGCAACGTCCACTCGGCGATCCTCATCGACCCGGCGAACCCGGACGAGGTGCGGCGCGCCGACGAGCTCGCCGACCGCCTGCACCGGCTCGCGGTCGCGGTCGGCGGCACGGTCACCGGCGAGCACGGCACCGGCGCCGTCCGCCAGCAGTACATGCGCCTCGAGCACGGGGCGGCCCTCGACGTGATGCGGCGCGTGAAGGACACCCTGGACCCGAAGGGCATCTTGAACCCTGGGAAGATCTACGGAACCTGATCGCGCTCGCGAACGTTCCCTGAGCATGCGTGCCCTCGTGGTCCTCGCCCTGATCCTGGCCGCGTGCTCCAGCGGTACGCCCTACCCGAGCGGCATCACCGGCGTCGTGCTCGCCGGGCCGGCGTGTCCGGGGCCCGCACGTATCGACAGCCCCTGTCCGGACCGTCCCGTCGCGGTCCAGCTCGTCTTCCTCAAGGACGGCGTGCAGGCCGCCTCGGTGCCGAGCTTTTCCGACGGCCGGTTCAGAGTCGACCTGCCACCGGGGCGCTATTTGATCCGCGGCTCGAGCAACGGCCTTCCGTTGGTACGCGAGCTGACCGTCGATGTGCCGGCGAACACGCACATCGAGGTGACTGTCCACGCCGACACGGGGATCCGCTAGGGCTTACGCGAAATACCCGTAGTCCCCGAGCAGCAGTCGCAGGAAGAACAACGAGCAGAGCACGACGATGGCGATGCGGTGCGAGAAGATGGCTCGCGGCTGCTCGCGCGCGACCTGTGCCACCTGACCCCAGAAGAAGAGCACGAGCGAGAGCTCGCTGAACATGAACGCCGCGTGCACGTAGCCGAGCGGGGTCCACGAGTACGGCTGGGTCATCGTCCAGTTCAGCAGCGCGTGCGTCGCCTGGTAGAGGTGCACGGCGATGGTGATGATGCCGCCGAAGAGCATGGCTCCGGTCACTTCCGCGACGTGCGGCCGGCGTCGCCAGAGCGCGAGCTGGCTCACGATGAACAGGTTCACGATCGGCAGGAGGAACGCGTCACCGACGATGGCCGAGGTGTACGAGAGCGTCGTGCGGTAGTGGAGGATGATCGGGTCCGCCGTCCAGCGGAGGTAGAGGCTGCCCGCGGCCTGGGTCACGAATCCGAAGAGCAGGGTCAGGCAGAAGACCGACGCCAGCAGCACCCAGGGGCGCGGCTGGTAGGCAACGACCGTCCGCAGCATGCGCCCTCCCCTTTCAGTGCTCGGGCGAGAGTAACAAAGCGGGGCCGCGAGTCGTGAAATAAGTGGTATCAGGCCGCGCGATACGGGGTCGCAGCCTCGCCGACGGCGTGGTCGTCGGTGAAGGTCCGCAACCCGGCGTGCGTCTCGCGGTGGCAGTTCGCGCACAGCAGGACGCACTTCGCGAGCTCGGCTTGAACGCGCGCCCAGCTCCGCGGGATCCCATCGACCGAGATGCCGAACTCCTTGGCGGTCGGATCGAGGTGATGGAATTCGAGCGCGGCGACGGGCTCCGCGATACCGCAGCCGCGACAGGCGCAGCCGGCCACGGTCACGGCTCGCAGCTTGACCCTCTGCCGGAACCGCACGGTCGGGTGGCCGCTGTCCGTCCGTGTCTGTGAGTGGCGGATGCGATGGCAGTTGGCGCACACGAGGATGCATTTGTCCGCCTCGCGGCGCGCACGTTCGATGCTGCCAAGGAAGCCGCCGAGGGAGAAGTCCTTCGTGCTCGGATCGCGATGATGGAATTCGAGCGCCCAGATGGTGTTCTTGTAGCCACAATCCTCGCAGCGCCCGCCTCGTGTAGCGATGAGCTCGCCTTTGATCCGTATCCGACGGCGCCGGCTGTAGCGGACCCACGACTGGCGCCGACGGACACGCGTGTCATCGAGGGAACGCGCCGAGGTGTTGTGCGCGCCGAATGGCGAGCACGTCGTGCAGAACCGTCGGCTGCTCAGCACCCGTAGCTTGCCGTCGATCACCAGCCGCGACCGGAACTCCAGACCGCATGCAACGCAGACTTTCACGACGCAAAGATCGGCACGCCCTTGCGTGCCGATCCTGCTCCCTGGGGAGGACTCGAACCTCCGACCTGGCGGTTACGCAAACCCCCAGATTTCCCTGGGGCACGGACTATCTCTTCACCATGACCGCGTATCGGCTTTAGGTGCCGGGTGCATAGTCTCTGAACCTTCCCGAAGCGTGTCTTCGGGCTCGGCTGCGGATTGCCATGACGCTTGCGCGTTTTAGGTTTCCCGACAATTCTCCCAGTAACACCCCTGAGTTTCCCCAAGGGGCTGCCCTTAACCGTGGAGCCGCTCGCTCTACCGCTGAGCTACCAGGGATCGTGTGCGCAGTTTACGCCCTAGTCCCGCGACCTTGTAATTGCGTGGCAGTGAAATGCGAATGAGGACTGTGATGGCACGTACCCAGCCGCGCAGCCACGCCTCCTAGTGACAACGCGCCAAACCTTCTGCAAGGGCCTGCCCCGGGCCGTCGCCGATCAACTCGGCAGTGCAGCGGCGCCGCACAGCAGCGCCACCGGCTGGATGGTCAAGCTCTGGTTCGGCAACAAGGATCTGCACTATGAGTGCGGCGTGTATCTCCATCGCAAGGTCGTCGAGCTCGGGCTGCACTTCGAGAGCGATGCGTTCACGAACCAGCTTCTGCTCGGCGCCATTCGCGGACACGTGAAGACGATCGCCCGGCGGCTCCCGAGTGCGCGCATCGAGAGCTGGGACAAGGGCTGGGCGCGGGTGTGGGAGCCGATCCCACTCCAGAAGTTCGACGAGCCGTTCAGCGCGCAGGTGACCGCGACGCTCGTGAAGTACGTGCGCGTGCTCGAGCCGATCCTCGAGGACTCGCTGCCAGCGGACGTGCGCTGGAGCCGATAGCCTCGAGCGATCAGAGCTGCGGAGGACCGACATGCCGACCACTCATGAAGCGACCGCCACGTGGCGTGGCGACCTGGCCTCGGGCAAGGGAAACGTCTCGACGAAGAGCGGCGCGCTGAAGCAGGCCGCGACGAGCTGGAAGGAGCGGACCGAGGGCACCGGCACCGACGGCGCGACCAGCCCCGAGGAGCTGCTGGCGGCCGCGCACGCGAGCTGTTTCGCGATGGCATTCTCGGCGCGGCTCGCGAAGGCCGGCGTCGCAGATCCGAACATCACCGTCACGGCGAAGGTGACCTTCGGGCCGAAGCCCGAGGGCGGCAACGCCGTCCTCTCCAGCGCCCTGGCAGTGCGCGCGCAGGCACCCGATGGCGACGCCGCGAAGCTGAAGGCCGTGGCCGAGGATGCGAAGGAGAACTGCCCGATCTCGAAGGCGCTGAAGGGGAATGTCGCGCTCACCGTGGAGGCGACCCCGAGCTAGCGGACCTCGCGCGCCGCGGCGACCGCCTCTTCCGCATTCCCGATGAGCCGCTGGGCGCCGCCGAGCGCGCGGGGGACGTCGAAGCGATGGTCGAAGTTGCCGAGGTTCTCGGCCGCCTCGAGCGCCTCTTCGAGCGCAGAGCTCGCAAGGCGGAGCGCGGACGCCAGGCGCTCGAGCTCGCCCTGATCGACGGTCACGCCTCGGATGGTGCCACGGCCAACGGCCATATGCTCGCCCTGGTGATCGAGCAGCTCCGCACCGTCCGGCAGATCCGGCAATACGCGCCCGACCCCGTCCCCGATGACGTCATCGCGCAGCTCATGCAGGTCGCGCGCTGGACCGGCAGCTCGAAGAACACGCAGCCCTGGCACTTCGTCGTCGTCCGCGACCGCGACGCGCTCAAGCGGATCAGCGGGCTGCGGCCGAACATCAACTGGCTGTCCGGAGCACCGCTGGCGATCGCGATCGTGCTCGACGGCGCGGGCACGAGCGAGGCGTATGACGAAGGCCGGGTGACCGAACGGCTGCTCATCGGCGCGCACGCGCTCGGGCTGGGCGGCGGCACGGCCTGGTTCGGCGATGATGCGCAGCAGGCCGAGGCGAAGCGGATCCTGGGCATCCCGGCGGAGCGGATGGCACGCTCGGTGGTGGCGATCGGCCGCCCGACCTCGATCAAGGATCCCCGGCCCGATCCGCGCAAGGGCGGACGGAAGCCGCTGTCCGAGATCGTGAGCTACGAGCGCTGGGGCAAAGCGAAGGCCTGAACGCGCGCGGAGCCGCCCGATCGGCGGCTCCGCACCACGTCTATTCCAGATAGTCCTTGAGCTTGCGAGACCGGCTCGGGTGCCGCAGCTTGCGGAGCGCCTTCGCCTCGATCTGCCGAATGCGCTCGCGCGTGACGTTGAACTCGCGCCCGACCTCTTCGAGAGTGCGGGTGCGGCCGTCCTCCAGCCCGAAGCGGAGCTGCAGGACGCGGCGCTCGCGGCCGGTGAGGCCCTCGAGCACGCTCTCGACCTGCTCCTTGAGCAGCTTGTGCGACGCCGCGTCGGATGGCGCGAGCGCCTGGTTGTCGGGGATGAAGTCGCCGAGATGTGAGTCCTCTTCCTCGCCGATCGGCGTCTCGAGGGACACCGGCTCCTGAGAGACCTTCACGATCTCGCGGACCTTGTCTGCGGTGATGAGCATCCGCTCGGCGATCTCCTCCGCGGTCGGCTCGCGACCGAGCTCCTGGAGCAGGCCACGCGACACGCGGATGAGCTTGTTGATCGTCTCGACCATATGGACCGGGATCCGGATCGTCCGCGCCTGGTCCGCGATCGCGCGGGTGATCGCCTGGCGGATCCACCACGTCGCATACGTGGAGAACTTGTACCCCTTGCGGTAATCGAACTTCTCGACCGCGCGGATGAGGCCGATGTTCCCTTCTTGAATGAGGTCGAGGAAGCTCATGCCGCGGCCGATGTACTTCTTCGCGATCGACACGACCAGTCGGAGGTTCGCTTCGGTCAGGTTGTGCCGCGCGTCATCGCCCTTCTGGATGAGCTCGTCCGCGAGCCGGCGCAGACCGCGCTGCTCGTCGGCGTCGTCGCGCACGAGCAGGTCGAGATGCTTCACCATGGCGGTGCGCATCTCCTGGCCGAGCATCACGAGCTCGCCAAGACGTTCCGCACCTTCGGCCGGCCCGTGGATCTTCGAGTACGCCGGCAGGATCCGGATCGTGAGCCGCTCCGGATCGCGCTTCGCCGCGTCGATGATCGCGACGAGCTCGCCGATGAGGATCGCGGCCTCCGCCGAGATCTCCTTGCTGTTCGACTCGGCCTCCAACGGCTCACGCAGCCGGAGCAGCCGGTTCGTGAGGCGCTTCAGCTCCTTGCCGCCCTCGGCCTCTTTGAGCGTGTAGCGCAGCGCCTTGCCCGTGAAGCGAGTGGCCTCGTCGACGAATTCCTTCGGCCGACCGAGGGCCATGCGCTTCTTGGTCTCGACGCCGAGCTCGTACAGGTGGACGACGGACAGCGCCGGCGATTCGAGGGCCATCTCGCCGAGCTCGATGGACTTGGCGAGGTTGACCTCTTCCTCGGCGGTGAGGAGCGGGACCTTCCCGATCTCCTTGAGGTACATCCGGACGGGGTCGTCGACGCTGATGAGGTCAGATGCAAGGACGGCCGAGATGCTGTCCTCGCGCTGGGCCTCCTCGGTCTCTTCCTCTTCTTCCTTGACCTGGTGCCACGTTGGCCCGCGGTCGGCCTCGAGGATCTCGACGTTGTTGTCGTCGAGGGTGACGAGGAGCTCTTCGATCTCACCGGCTTCGGCGTCGGGGATGCCGCGGGCGATGTCCTCTTGGGTGAGGTAGCCCTGCTGCTTGCCGCGCGCGATGAGCTTCTCCGCCGCCTCGCGGTGCTCGGGATGGATCCCGACACGCTCTGGCGTCGCGGGCTTCGCGGATTCCTTCTCTTTGGTCGCTGTCTTGGCCATCTTTACTCCTGCTCGATCTATGGACTTCGTCCATAGACCTCTGTCGGGACTCGCTCGGTCCGGCACAACCGGCCCTTGCTCGCTCTTACTCCTGCTCAGTGCTTCGAAGGACGGTCGACCGCTGGAGCGAACGCTGGACCTCTTCCAGATCGTGCGCCAAGCGGCTTACCTCCTCGTCGAGCCCGCCCACGTCGCCATCCGCACGCGCGAGTGCCGCGCGTACCTCGATGAACCGACGCCGCAAGTTCTCTTCCCGAAGCCGGAGCGCCACGATCTCGATCTCGTGACCCGGGTCGGCCACTGAACCAGTTGTTCCGGGCTCCGGCGCATTTGCGCCCAATGTCGCCGCCGTAGCGGCAAGGTGAGCCGGAAGGTCAGCGGTCGATCGCCCGCCACGGAGCTGTTCGAAGATCGCTCGGTGGGCAGGGTCTGCCAGGTCAGCGGGGTCCAGGTCGAGGCGCGCGGCTTCCTCGGGGAACTTGGTCAATTGTGCCATCAAGTAACGCTCGAGAGAAGTCGTTTGTTTCCGTTCGGGCGCCGCAGTCGGCTCTGCGCGAAGAGATAGGTTCGCGGCGGGCGGCCGGATGGCCCCTGCGGTGGCGACCTGGGCCCGGAGCGTCTCCTGATCGAGCCCCGAGAGGCGCGAGAGCGTCCCCAGATAGAGCTCCCGGGTGAGCGCGTCCGGCTCCTCGGCCAGGATCGGCAGCGCCTCGGCGAGGAACCGGCGCCGGCCGTCGGGGCTGTCCAACCGGCCTTCGAAGCGCTTGGCGATCGCGTCGATGACGAACTCCAGGACCGGCTTGGCAGCGCCGATGAGTCCGCGCAGCTGCGCCGGATCCCGTCGCGCGAGGTCATCGGGATCGGTGTCCGGTGGAAGCACCGTGACGTAGACGCCCAGACCGGTGCGAGCGGTGACCGTCCCCTTGCGCGCGCGCAAGCTGGCACGCTGGGCGATCCGGGCAAGCTCCTTGCCGCGCGCCTCGGCCGAGCGCTGGCCGGCCGCGTCGCCGTCGAACGCGACGACCGCGCGCTCGATATGGAGATCGTCCAGGGTGCGGTACTGGTCCTCCGTCAGCGCGGTGCCCATCGACGCCACGACGTTGGTGAGCCCGGCCTGGTGGCAGGCGATCGCGTCGAAATACCCCTCGACGATCACCGCCTCGCTCTGTCTGCGAGCCTCGGCCTTGGCCGCGTCGAGCGCATACAGGGTCCCGCTCTTGTTGAAGAGCACCGTCTGCGGCGAGTTGATGTACTTCCCGCGCTGGTCGGCCCGCATCGCGCGCCCGCCGAACGCGATGATCCGGCCGCGCGCGTCGCGGATCGGGACAATGAGCCGGTCGCGGAACCGGTCGAGGAGCCCGCGCTCGGTCTCGACGACGAGCCCGGTCGAGAGGATCTCCTCGTCCGTGTAGCCCTTCTTGCGCAGGTACCCGAGCATGCCGTCGGGCAGGTCCGGTGCGTACGCGACGCCGAACTGTTCGACCATCTTCTGGTCGATCCCGCGCGCGGCGACGTACTCCGCTGCGGCCTGGCCCTTCGGCGTCCCGCGGAGGGCCTGGCGGAAGTAGAAGTGCGCGGTCTCGTGCGCGGCGAGGAGTCGCTTCTCGCGCTCGCGCTCCGCCGGCGGCTTGCCCCCCGTGAGCGGCACGCCGGCCTTCTCCGCAAGGATCTTCAACGCCTCGGCCTTGTCGATCCCGTCTGTCTTGATGAGCCAGTCGAAGACATCTCCCCGCTCGCCGCATCCGAAACAGTGGAACGTGCGCCGTTCGGGATCGACGCTGAACGAGGGTGTCTTCTCCGCGTGGAACGGGCAGAGGCCGCTATAGGAGCGCCCGGCCTTGCGCAGCTGCACGCGCTCGCCCACGAGCTGGACGATGTCCACGCGTTCCTTGACGAGGTCGAAATCACCGGGCACGCCGGTAGACCTCGCGCCGATGACGGATCCAGACCACGTCCACCACCTTGGTTTGGGGATCGAATCGATAGACGATCCGGTACATGCCGACCCTCAACGAGCGTAGTCCGGTGACGTCGCCGGCCAGCGGCTTGCCGGCCAGCGGTGCCGGACCGAGCGTCCGGAGCGCGGCGGCGGCAGCGGCGAGATAAGGCTTCGGCAGGCGCTCCAGGTCCTTAGCGGCCTGCCTCGAGACACGGACGTCGGCCACGCGCTAGATCAAACGCCCAGCCGCTTCAGCACGTCCTCGAGCGGCCGGACGCGGCCGGCCTTGATGTCCTTGAGGCCGCGACGAATGGCCGCCATCGCATCCGGGTCGTCGAGGATCTCGAGCGTCTCCTGCCAGCTCTCGAACTCGTCGGCCGACATGACAACGGCCGCGGGCTTTCCCTGCCGCGTGATGGTGATGTGCTCATGGACGTTCGACACTTCGTCCACGATCTTCGACAGGTCCTTGCGCGCTTCGGTGAGCGGCAGCGTCTTCATGCCGTCATTGTACAGGTTTCTGTACAGAACGGCTAGCGGTGCCCCCAGGCGGCCGGAATGAACAAACTCTCGTAGGTATCGAGGGCATAGGCGTCGGTCATTCCGGCGACGTAATCGGCCACGGCGCGCTTGGCGCCGTCCTCCTCGGCGATCCGCTGGTACTCGGGCGGCATCCGGTCGGGGTGCGCCTCGAAGTACTCGAGCAGGCCGAGCAGGACGCCCTGGGCCTTTTCGTCCTCGGTCTTTGCCGGACCGGCGAGGTACACGTTCTCGAACATCCAGTCACGCAACGCGTTGGTGGCCTCGAGGACTTCGGGGGAAAGGCCGACCGTCGGCTTACCGAACGAGTGAACGATGACGTCGTAGACCATCGTGTCGAGCCGCTCGGCTCGGTCGTGGCCGAGGGCGTTGCGGACGTCCTTCGGGAGATCCTCCTCGCTGATGATCCCGGCGCGCATGGCGTCGTCGGTGTCGTGATGCAGGTACGCGATCTTGTCCGCGTAGCGCACCACCCAGCCTTCCGGCGTCTCGGGTACGCCCCAGGCCGCCGTCTCGAGACCACCTTCCGTCGGCGCAGAGTGCTTCAAGATGCCGTCGCGCACTTCGTGCGTGAGGTTCAGGCCCTTGCCGTTCTTCTCGATGCGCTCGGCGATGCGGACGCTCTGCTGGTTGTGACGGAAGCCGTCGGGCAGGAATCGCGCAAGGAGCTCCTCGCCGACGTGACCGAACGGGGTGTGGCCGATGTCGTGGCCGAGGGCCATCGCCTCGAGCAGATCCTCATTGAGCTGCAACGCGGTCGCTATCGCGCGGCCGATGGAGTTGACCTCAAGGATGTGCGTCAGGCGGGTGCGGTAGTGGTCCCCCACCGGTGCCAAGAACACCTGGGTCTTGTGCTTCGTCCGCCGGAACGCTTTCGAATGCACGATCCGGTCGCGGTCGACCTGGAAGGCGGTACGCGTAGCCGACGGCTCCTCAGGGTGATCCCGCTTCGCGCCGGCGCTCTTCGTGGCGTACGGCGCGAGCGTGGTTTGCTCGGCCTCTTCCTGACGCTGGCGGATCCGGAGCGCGGCGACGGACTTCGTGCGCGAAAGCCGGGCGGTGAGGTCTGTCACGCTGGCCATGGCGGCTACAGGTTACCGGACCGCTTGGGGATGCCATCAAGTGTGAGCCGACCGCGCGCGAAGAACAAGACTGTTCTTTCGTCGACGGCCGGAGCGATACTCCCGTGCCCCATCGGCTGGAGGATCGTCTTGGCCACCGATCCGCGCCACTTGCACTGGGATGCGCGCCTCAACGTCCGCGACCTCGGCGGCTTCTCGACCCGCGGCGGACGCATGACCCGCGACCACACGGTCATCCGTGCAGACAACCTGTGCCGGCTGACCCATCATGGCCGGCTCGCGCTCGTCAGATACGGAGTGCGAACGGTCATCGACCTCCGCGACCCGAAGGAATACGGCCTCGAGCACGACCCGTTCTCCCGCGAGGAGCTCGCCGACGTCGGCCGGACCCGCATCCCGCTGCTCACCGAAGACTTCTGGCGGGTCTGGCGGCAGGACACGACCCCGCACGAGGGTGATCTGCTGATCCTCGAGACGTGCCGGGACAGCCTCGCCGCCCTGTTCGTCGCTATCGCGGAGGCGCCCGCGGGCGGCGTCGTGCTCATGTGCCACGCCGGCAAGGAGCGGACCGGACTCACCGCAGCCCTCGTGCTCACCGTGGCCGGCGTCGGTCCGGAGACGCTCGCGCGCGAGCACGCGCTGAGCGATCGCTACCTCGAACCGGCGTATGCGGCGTGGGTCGATGCGCAGCCCGACCTGGCTGCTCGCGAGAAGCTCGCGGAGGCTCTGCGCACCGATCCCGAGCAGATGAAGCTCACGCTCGGCGCGCTGGACGAGCTCTACGGCGGCATCGCGCGCTACCTCTTGGACAGCGGCGTGTCCCGAGCCGAGCTGGAGCGCGTGCGCGAACGGGTGGTCGCGTGACCGGCCTGCGCGATGTCCTCTGGATCGGCGGCGGCACCGGCGGCGGCAAGTCGTCTATCGCGATCACGGTCGCCGAGAATCACGGGCTCGAGCGGTACAACTACGACTGGCACGACTCCCGCGGCCACTCCGACCGCACGCGCGCGGACCGCCATCCGAAGCGCGCAGCGTTCCTCGCCATGTCGATGGACGAACGGTGGGTCACGCGATCAGCGGCCGAGATGGCCGAGATGGAGGTCATCGAGTTCCGGGAGCGATTCGAGATGGTCCTCGAGGATCTGGCCGCGCTTTCCGCCAACCGAGTCGTCGCCGATGGCTTCGGGCTGCTGCCGGAGCTCGTCGGGCCCCTGCTCGTGGACCGGCGCCAGGCGATATTCCTCCTGCCAACGCCCGCCTTCCGCGAATGGTCGCTCGCGCAGCGAGGCTGGGGCACGATCGAGGGCACCAGTGACCCTGATCGCGCGCGGGCCAACAAGCTGGCGCGCGACGCACTGCTGACCGAGCACGTTCGGCAGACCGCTGCCACGCGTGGGCTGACGATCATCGACATCGACGGGACCCGGTCGCTAGCGGACATCACCGCGGACGTCGAGCGCCACTTCGAGCCTCTGCTTGCCTAGCGCTCACGCCACAGTCTGGCTCGCGCGGATCGTCGCTTAATCGAACTCGACTCGGCCGCATTCTGAGGAGTGACGTCGATGGCGCATCGCACGTATCAGTCCGTTGCTCGCGCAGCGCGTGAACTCGCCGCCAGCGGAGACGCGCGAGGCGCACTTGACCTCTTGTCCCGTGAAGCTCCGGCATTTCCGCTTTACACCGCGATCGCGGCGTTGGCACGTGCGAAGCTGCTCGGACAACTCGGGGAAGTGGGTCAGGCTCTCGTGTGCCTCGAGGGGGCGCTCGATGCGGGGTACCGTCTCAGAGAGGAATGGCTGCAAGACCCGGAGTTTGCGATGCTCGCGACCGATCCGCGTTTCGCCGACCTCACGGCACGTGCGGACCGCGAGTACGCGCTCGCGATGGTCGGCACCAAACCAGACCTGCAGGTCATCGCGGCACGGCAGCCCGCCTCGGCTGCGGGCTACCCCCTTCTCGTGGCTCTCCATGGGAACGGCAGCAACATCGACCTCACCGCGCCGTATTGGCGCTCGGCCACGGAGCTGGGCTGGCTTCTGGCGCTCGCTCAGTCAAGCGAGGTCGGCTCAGCTCCCGGCACGTATCTCTGGGCGGGTCGGGAACGCGCGGCATCCGAGCTGGCGACACACATGGCGACGCTGCGCGAGGGATTCCACATCGACGAACGGCACGTCGTGCTCGCCGGTTTCTCCGGAGGCGCGACCCATGCGCTCGCCGTCACGCTCACCGGCTTATTCGCTGCACAGGGGGTCATCGCGATCGCGTCCTACCTGCCGGTCATCGCTGAGTTCACGCGACGTGTCCAAGGGGGCGCTGCCAGCGCGCTACGGGTCTACCTCGTCGTTGGCGAAGAGGACGAGAGCGGCTACGCGGGCAGCAAGGGACTTGCTGAGGTGTTCGCCGCACACGCGGTTCCGGTACGCCTCGAGGCGCACGCGGATCTCGGTCACGAGTACCCACCGGACATGTCCGCAACGCTCAGGTCGGCACTCTCGTTCCTGACGCCTTAGCAGCCGCGTCCGCCCGGGGCCAGCGCGACCTCGCCGCGATCGAGGTCCGACGAACGTTTCAGCTCCCGGAGCTCTGATACTGCGGCAGCTCGTGCCGCCAGAGGAGATACGCGAGCCCGAAGACGAGGACGCCCGCGAGCGGCGCGAGATACGCGACCGCGGGCGCGACCGAGAGCTCCGCGGTGCGGCCGAGCAGGACCGATGCGGGGAAGTACGCGATGAACGCGACCGGCAACACGAACGTGAGGAGGAGCTGGATCGTCCCGCCGAAGATGCGCAGCGGGTAGTTCCCGAAGTTGCTGAACAGATCGTCGACGAGGAACACGAGCGCGCGAGTGCTCAGCCAGCGGAAGCAGAGCGACGCGATGACGAGCTTGATCCCGGCCTCGATGAGCGCGCCACCGATGACCGCCAGCACGAGGTAGACGAGGGCCACCGGCGTCCAGGCGATGCCGACCATGACGTTCGCGGCGATGAAGATCGCGACGCCGCCCCCGAAGTCGCCGATGGCGCCGACGGGGAACCGGTCGACGATGACGTGGAACAACACCGGCACCGGTCGCACGAGGAAGCGGTCGAATTCGCCACGCCGCACGAGGTACTCGATCCGGTGGATGTAGCCGAAGGCCAGCAGGTTCAGGCCGTGCGCTAGCAGCCGAACGCCGTACAGGAACGCGATCTCACCGAGGCTCCAGCCGGCGAGCACCGTGAAGCGGCTCAATAGCACCCAGATGAAGATGAAGCCGGTCGTCTGGTACACGACGCCCATCACGATCCAGATGACGAAGTTCGCGCGGTACTGGAGCGCTCCGCGCAGGCCCGCGCTGGTCAGGGCGAGATAGAGAGATGCGTTCATCTCTACCCGCCCTGGATCACGACGCGTCGGATCGCGCGGCGCCAGAGCGCGTTCGCTGCGAGCGAGAGCGCCGCGATCCAGAACACCTGCACGCCCAGGCCGCGGAGCGCATCGCTGCCCGCGAGCCGGCCGATGTAGATGGACAGGGGAAGGTAAGCCTGCGTCTGGAATGGCAGGAGCTCGGCCACCGCGCGAAGACCGTCGGGGAAGAACCAGAGCGGGACGAGCGCGCCCGCGAAGAATTGCGTCACGAACGAGTAGATCGCCGTCACACCGTGCGTCTCGTAGGTCCAGAACACGAGCAGCGCGAGAATGAGCGATGCGAGGATGCTGATGGCGTAGGCGAGGACGAGGCTCACCGCGTAGAGCACGGCGGCCTCACCGGATGCGGGCCAGGCCAGGGCGCCCATCACCGCCGCGACCGGCAGCGCGAGCAGGCCGAACGGCAATATGCCGGCGGTGCGCCCTACCTGACCCCAGACGAGCTGCGGGAGCACGTCGATCGGCCGCGCGAGGTCGAGCGCGATCGACCCCTCGCGCACCCGTTCGTACACGACGTTCGGGATATCGCAATACAGCAGCCAGACCTGCAGGTTCGCGAGAGTGAGGTAGCTGATCATCAGCGCGATCGGGACCCCGTTCACCTCGGCACGGCCCGCGTACACCGCGCTCCAGACGACCTTGAGCAGGAAGACCTGAAGCAGGACCCCGAGGAGCCGGAGCGCGATCTCGCCGCGGTAGACGTAGGCGAGCTGCGAGTTCACGTCGACGAGCTTGATGACGCCGCCCCAGCGGGTGGCCAGACCGCTCATTCGGCGGTGCCCTTCGTCGCGAAGATCGTTCTTACGACGTCCTCGAGCTCGGGCTCTTCGATCGCGAGATCGAGGACCGGGTAGCGCGCGGTGGCAGCTGCGATGAGCGGGGCGACCGGTTGGTCGCGGTCGAAACGAAGCCACGCTCGCGGGCCCTCGCGCTTGATCTGCGTCGCGCCCGGGAGATCGACCGTCGTGACCGGCTGCTCGAGCGTGAGCACGAGCACCCGGCCGGGCGCGTAGCGGTCCTTGAGTTCCTGGACCGCGCCGTCGAAGAGCACGCGGCCCGCCTCGATCAGGATGAGTCGCCGGCAGAGGCGCTCGACATCCCGCAGATCGTGCGTCGTGAGGATGATCGTGGTGTGCTCCACGCGGTTGGTCTCCTCGATGAACGACCGGACCCGCTCCTTCGCGATCACGTCGAGGCCGACGGTCGGCTCGTCCAGATAGAGGACGCGCGGGCCGTAAAGGATCGCGGCGGCCAGATCGCCGCGCATCCGCTGGCCGAGGCTCAGCTGGCGCACCGGCGTCCGGAGGAACGGCCCGAGCTCGAGCAGCTCGGTGAACCGGGCGAGGTTGCGGTCGTACGTCGAGCGATCGAGGCGGTACATGCGGCCGATGAGCTCGAGCGATTCGACGAGCGGCAGGTCCCACCACAGCTGCGTGCGCTGGCCGAAGACGACGCCGATGTTCAGCGCGTTCCGCTGGCGCTCGCGCCACGGGATGATCCCGTCGACGACGACCTCACCGCTCGTCGGCACGAGGATGCCGGTGAGGATCTTGATCGTCGTCGACTTCCCGGCGCCGTTGCGGCCGAGGTAGCCCACGAGCTCACCTGGATCGATCGAGAAGCTGATCCCATCCACCGCATTGGTGGCCTCGGTCCGGCGTGTGAGCAACGTGCGCATACCGCCGACGAGCCCCGGGTCGCGCTTCGCCCGTCGGAACTCCTTGCGCAGATCCGTGACGCGAATGATCGGCGGCACGCGCGACATTGTGCGGGGCGGCGGCCTCTAGCGGTCCCGCTCTCCTGACGCGAGCGCGGCCTGCGCCGCGGCCAGCCGCGCGACCGGGACGCGGTACGTCGACGGCGACACGTAGGTGAGGCCGATGTCGTGGCAGAACGCCACCGAGCTCGGCTCGCCGGCGTGCTCGCCGCAGATGCCGATCTTGAGGTCGGGCTTCGTCTTGCGGCCGCGGTCGACGCCCATCTTCATCATCTCGCCGACGCCACCGCGGTCGATCACCTGGAATGGGTCGTCGGGGATGATCTTCTGCTCGACGTACTTCGTGAGGAAGCTCTTCTGGGCGTCGTCGCGCGAGATGCCGAGCACGGTCTGGGTGAGGTCGTTCGTGCCGAACGAGAAGAACTCCGTTTTCGTGGCGATCTCGTCGGCGATGATGCAGGCCCTCGGGATCTCGATCATCGTGCCGAACTTGAAGGGGATCTTGCGGCCTCGCTCCTTCTCGACAGCGGCCGCGACGCTCATGACCTGATCGCGCAGGCGATCGAGCTCGCCCATCGTGCCGACGAGCGGCATCATGATCTCGGGCTTCGCGCCCACGCCCTTCTCGGCGGAGTCGGCCGCGGCGCCCAAGATCGCGCGGATCTGCATCTCGAGGATCTCCGGGTACACAAGGAGCAGCCGGCAGCCGCGCAGGCCGAGCATCGGGTTGTCCTCGTGGATCTGCTCGAGCCGCCGCCAGATCTTCCGCTTCTCCTCGATCTCGGGGCCGTCCTTGCCGGTCGCCTCAGCGACGGCGATATCGATGTCGACGTCCGCGAACTCCCGCAAGAACTCATGGAGGGGCGGGTCGATCAGGCGGATGACCACCGGCAGGCCGTCCATCGCCTTGTACATCTCGCGGAAGTCGCCCTGCTGGAACGGCAGGAGCTTCGCGAGCGCGGTCTGACGCCCTTCGAGCGTGTCGGCCATGATCATGTCCTGCACGAACGGCAGGCGCTCTGCCTGCCGGAACATGTGCTCGGTGCGCGCGAGGCCCACACCCTCTGCGCCGAGCTTCCGAGCTTCGATGCACTCGCCCGGCGTGTCGGCGTTCACCCAGACTCCGAGGCGGCGCCGCTTGTCGGCCCACGAGAGGAGCTCGATGAGCTCGGTCTCCTTCTCGTAGTTCGGCGGGTTCGTCGCCAGCTCGCCGGCGAAGACCTCGCCGGTCGTCCCATCGATAGAGATCGAGTCGCCCTCCTTGATGACCGTGTTGCCAACGCGCATCTCGCGCTTGTGCAGGTCGATCGAGAGCTCAGCGCAGCCCGCGACGCACGGCAGGCCGAGCCCGCGCGCGACGACGGCAGCGTGCGAGGTCGACCCGCCGCGCGCCGTGAGGATCCCGGTCGCGGCGATCATCCCGTGGAAGTCGTCTGGGGAAGTCTCTGGCCGCACGAGCACGACCAGCTGCTTCTGACCCTTGAGCACGACCGCGCGATCGGCGTCGAACACGGCGCGGCCGGTGGCAGCGCCCGGTGACGCGTTGAGGCCCTTCGCGAGGTACTTCCCCTCCTTGCGCGCGCGCTCCACGGCCTTCTGGTCGAACCCGGGCACGAGGAGCTGCTCGACCTGGAGTGGGTCGACCCGCTGGATCGCCTCGTCCTTGGTGATGAGCTTCTCACGGACCATGTCCGTGGCCATCTTCACTGCGGCACGCGCGGTCCGCTTCGCGGAGCGCGTCTGGAGCATGTACAGCTTCCCGCGCTCGATGGTGAACTCGAGATCCTGCGCGTCCCGATAGTGCTTCTCGAGCCGCTGCGCGATCTTCTCGAACTCGCCGTACGCCTTCGGCATGTCACGCTTCATGTCGGCGATCTTCGCTGGCGTGCGGATGCCCGCGACGACGTCCTCGCCCTGCGCGTTCGTGAGGTACTCGCCGTACAGCGTGCGCTCGCCGGTGTTCGGGTCGCGGGTGAATGCGACGCCCGTGCCCGAGTCGTCGCCCATATTGCCGAAGACCATCGTCACGACGCTGCACGCGGTGCCGAGGTCGTCGGAGATCTTGAACTGCTTGCGGTAGTCCTTCGCGCGCTGCCCGAACCACGAGCCGAACACCGCCTCGACGGCGAGGCGGAGCTGGTCGTGCGGCTCGGTCGGGAAGGGCTTCCCGGTCTCCTTCTTGACGATGGCCTTGAACTCATCGACGAGCGAGGCCAGGTCCTTCGCGCCGAGGTCGGTGTCCGACTTCGCGCCCTTCGCGTGCTTGCGCTTCTCGAGCACGGAGTCGAACTTCTCCGCTGGGATGTCGAGGACGATCCGGCCGAACATCGAGATGAATCGGCGGTACGCGTCCCAGGCGAATCGCTCGTTCTTCGTCAGGGTCGCCAGCCCCTGGCGGCTCTGGTCGTTCAGCCCGAGGTTGAGGACCGTATCCATCATCCCGGGCATCGACATCGCCGCGCCCGAACGGACGGACACGAGGAGCGGGTCCTTCGGGTCGCCGAGCTTCTTCTTCGTCGTCTTCTCGACGGTCGCGAGGCCGCGCTCGACCTGATCCCAGAGGCCCGGCGGCAGCTTCTTCCCAGCCTTGAAGTACGCGTTGCAGGCCGCGGTGGTGATCGTGAAGCCCGCGGGGACGGGGAGGCCCGC
>DATCPY010000086.1:0-9787 GCA_036569845.1 Candidatus Limnocylindria bacterium
CCGGCCGCCGGCTGACCGGTGGCCGGTGAACGCGTCCTCTTCGTCGACGACGAAGGGCAGATCCGCAAGCTCGTTCAGGCATTCCTGACGAAACACGGCTACGTCGTGGCGACGGCGAACGACGGCTACGAGGCGCTGCGCGAGATCAAGAAGGAGCGGCCGCACATCGTCATCACCGACGTCGCGATGCCGAACCTCAACGGCCTCGAGCTGACCCGGCGGATCCGCTCCGAGGCATCGACCGCGCGGCTGCCGGTGATCATGCTGTCGGCGAAGAAACAGGCCGACGACATCCTCGCCGGCTACGCCCAGGGTGCCGACGAGTACGTCGCGAAGCCGGTCGAGCTCGCCGTGCTCGCCGCAAAGGTCGATCTCCTGCTCAAGCGCGTGCGGGCGGCCGACGGCGGAGCCGCGCCCACCGCGCACGGCCGGGTCTGCGTGCTGCTGCACGGAAAGGGTGGCGTCGGCGCGTCGACCATGACGGTCAACGCCGCGTTCGCGCTCGCCAGCACGATGATCTACCGCGTCTCGGTGCTCGACCTCTCGCTGGAGTTCGCCAATGCCGGGATGCTCATGGACCTCATGCCGCAGCAGACGCTCGCGGATCTCTCGACGGTCCTGATCGAGGACATGAGCGACGACCTCTTCGAGCTGTTCGTCGCCCGGCATGCGAGCGGCGTGCGCCTCGTGACCGGAGCCGAACGGCCGGAGCTCGCCGAGCTCGTAACGGTGCCCGCGGTACACCACGCGCTCGACCGCCTCCGAGCGACGTCCGACTACGTGCTCGTCGATACGGCCGCGACCTTCACCCAGCACACGCTCGCGGCGATCGACAGCGCGGACGTGCTTGCGGTCGTGACGTCGGCGCACCTCGCCTCGCTAAAGTCGGCGAATGACCTCTTCTCCGTCATCGACAAGCTGGGCATCCCGAAGGAGCGCACCCTGCTGGTGCTGAACCGGCTCACCGCCTCCGGCCTCCAGACCGATCAGGTCACCCGGTTCTTCGGCCGGAAGCCGGACGTGATCATCCCGTTCACCGCCCCATTCGACGACGCGGCCGACGCCGGCAAGCCGCTCGTCGCGAGCTCGCCATCGAACGCCGGTGCGGTCTCGGTGCGCGACCTCGCGGCGCAGTTCACAGTGGTCGCGCCGGTGAAGCACTGATCCGTATCCGATTTTGGGGTGTCCGCGGCTCGATCGCCGCGGCCGGTCCAGAGACCGCGCGTTACGGCGGCAACACGCCGTGCGTCGAGGCGCGCGCCGACGACGGCACGCTCCTGATCTTCGACTGCGGGACCGGAGCGCGGAAGCTCGGCATCGTCCTCGCGCGCGGCGGTCCGGTGCACGCGCACCTGTTCATCAGCCACACCCACGCCGACCACATCCAGGGTCTGCCGTTCTTCCTGCCGGCGTTCCTCGAAGGCTCGCACCTCACGGTGTATGGTCCCGCGGGCATCGACCGGTCCTTTCCGGCCGCGCTCAGCGGTCAGATGGACTACGCCTACTTCCCCGTGCCGATGGAGCAGCTGCCGGCGACGGTCGATGTGGTCGAGCTTGGCGAAGGTGAGTTCGGCATCGGCTCGCTCCGGATCCGCACCCAGTTCATGAACCACACCGCGCCGACGCTCGGGTATCGGGTGAGCGGCCCGGGCGGCACGCTCGTCTACGCGACGGACCACGAGGCTCACGAAGGCGCGACGTGGCGGGCCGGTCACGCCGAAGGCACGTACGACGAGGCGGACCTCCTGCACGCGGGCGACCAGCGTCACGCTGCGTTCCTGCGTGACGCCGACCTCGTCATCCACGATGCGCAGTACCACGCGCCGGACCTTCCGGCGAAGAACGGCTGGGGTCACAGCACGATCGAGTACGCGGTCGACATGGCCCGCGTCGCAAACGTGAAGCGGCTCGTGCTCTTCCACCATGATCCGAACCGCGACGACGCGGGCGTTGATGCCCTCACCCGCGCCGCGCGCGCACGCGCGGGCGCGATGGATGTGGTCGCCGCGGCGGAAGGCGACGAGCTCGTGCTGCGCGAGAGCGGTCCCGAGGAGCACGCCGAAGCGGAGGGGCCGCATGCGCCGAAGATCCAGACGCGCGCGCGGATCCTGGTCGCCGACGACGACCAGGCGATCCTCCAGGTGCTCGAGACCGTGCTGAGCGGGGACGGGTACCAGGTGATCACGGCCGCTGACGGCGACGGCGCGGTGGAGCTCGCGCGCACCGATAGCTTCGATCTCATCATGCTCGACGTCCAGATGCCCAAGCTCGACGGGCTCGCCGCTGCCCGGCTGCTGCGCCGCGAGCCGAAGCTCGCGAACGTGCCGATCGTGATGCTCACCGCGCGCACCGCGGACAAGGACATCGAGGCCGCGTTCGCCGAGGGCGTGACCGACTACATCACGAAGCCGTTCGCCGTCGCGCAGCTGCGCGCGCGCGTGCGGTCGTGGCTGTCGCGATCCGCGGAGATCGAGAAGTGAGCCAGCAGTGGACCGATCTCCAGCGCTACGTGATCGAGGAGCACTTCGAGGAGTACGCCGAGGGCCGGATCTCGCGCCGCGAGCTGCTGAGGCGCGTCACGTACATCACCGGCGGCGTCGCAGCATCGCTCGCGGCACTCTCCGCGCTCGGCTGCAACGTCGACCGGCCAGCCGCGCAGGCGAGCGGCCTGGCCGGGACGGCGGCCGCCGTGGCCGCCTCCCCGACGCCCGCCTCGCCCCAGCCGAACGTGCCGTACGCGACGCCGCCGTCGACCGCGACGACGAGCGCGGTGACGGTGCGTCCCGATGACGTGCGCCTGCGGCAGGCGGGTGCCGTGAGCATCCCGTCGGGCGACGGAAAGGCGGCGCTCATCGGCTACGAGGCCTACCCAGCGTCGGCGAGCGGCCACGGCGTGCTCGTGATGCACGAGAACACCGGTCTCACCGATCACATCCGCGATGTCATCCGGCGCGTGGGGACCGCGGGGTACATGGGGTTCGGGATCGACCTGCTCTCCCGGCAGGGCGGCGCGGACAAGCTCGGCGCCGGCTACTCCGGCGCGCTCGCGAACACCACGGTCGGACAGCTGAACGCCGATCTGGCCGCGGCGATCGCGTATCTCCAGGCGAAGGCCGGCGCCGC
The DNA here is from genome assembly GCA_036569845.1 of Candidatus Limnocylindria bacterium. Taxonomy (GTDB): domain Bacteria; phylum Chloroflexota; class Limnocylindria; order P2-11E; family P2-11E; genus UBA4735. The sequence goes on from DATCPY010000086.1 coordinate 3,124, forward strand.
CGCGGCGTCGGTGAAGGTCGGGGCCGTCGGATTCTGCTTCGGCGGCGGAACGACCTGGAACCTCGTCATCGCCGGTGCGCCGCTCGCGGCCGCCGTCCCGTTCTACGGGCCACTACCGTCCGACGCGAGCGGGCTGGCCACGACGAAGACGGCGGTCCTGGCGATCTACGCCGAGCAGGACCCACGGATCACCGCGAGCTGGCCGGACGCGGAGGCGCAGCTGAAGAAGAGCGGCGCGCCGTACGCCCAGAAGGTCGAGCCGGGGGTCGGCCACGCATTCCACAACGACACGAACGGGCCCTCGCGCTACGGGCCGGCGCAGGCCCAGGACGCCTGGGTCGCGACGATCGAGTGGTTCCGGAGATACCTGGGCTAGCTAATTCGGCTTGGAGTCCCGCTGACGGTGGCGCTCGATGGTCTGGAGCAGCTCGTTCACGTCGAACGGTTTCGCGATGTAGCCCGTCGCGCCGATCTCGTCGGCCCACCGGCGCGCGCTCTCGGCGGCGGTCATGACGACGATCGGATATCCGAGCCGGAGCTCCCGGAACCGCTCGGCGAAGCCCCAGCCATCGAGGACCGGCATGCGCATGTCGAGCAAGATGAGCGCGGGCGCGAGCTCTTGCAGCGCGTCGAGCGCTTCGGCGCCATTCGCGGCTGTCTTGACCGCGAGGCCTTCGCCTTCGAGGAAGTCCCGAAGCATCGCGAGGATCTCGGGGTCGTCGTCGACGACGAGGATCGGGCGCTGACCGGCCGCTGAATCTCCGGTGCGCGGGCGCACGACCGCACCGGCATCCGGGCCGCTCAGTCGATCCGACGAGAGGAGGACGCGTTCGAGATCGACCATCGAGATCAATTCAGCGTTCCTTCTCCGGCATCCGGCAGCGCGACGTGGAACGTGCTGCCTTCGCCCATCGTGCTCTCCACCCAGATCCGACCGCCATGCTCCTGTGCGATGCCGCGGCAAATGTACAGACCAAGGCCGATGCCCGCGTAGCGGCGCGCATCGACGTTGGCTGCGCGATGGAACCGATCGAAGACGTGCGGGAGGTCCACGGCCGGGATCCCGATCCCGTGATCGCGCACGCTGATGCGGATGGCCACGGCGTCGTGCCAGGCACGTACTTCAACAGGACTGTCCTCGCCGCTGTACTTCAATCCGTTCTCGACCAGGTTCTCGACGAGCTGCTCGATCCGCCGCCGGTCGAAGCTGCCGGGGAGCCGCTCCCGCGCATCGACGACGATCCGCTCCTTCTCGGGGCGGGCCTGCTCGGCGACCTGCCGGACCACGGCCGCGACATCCACCGGCTCGCGTCGCACATCGAGCTTCCCCTCCTCGATCCGCGACGCATCAAGCAGGTCTTCGACCAGCGCGGACAGCCGTCGCGCCTCGCGGGCGATCCGCCCGATCGCCGGCTGATGCGGGGCGAGGGACGGGTCGCGCGCGAAGCGGAGCTCGAGGATCTGGGCCTGGCCGAGCAGGGTCGTGAGTGGCGTCTTGAGGTCGTGCGCCGCGGCGGACACGAAGTCCTCCTTCAGCTTCGCCGCCGCCTCCTTGGCCTGCACGCGCGCGGCCTCGTCGATCAGGGCGCGGCTCTCGAGCACGACGGCGGCCTGGTCGGCCAGGAGCTGCGCGAGCGCGAGGTCGTCGCTCGAGAACACCGGCTGGTTCGACGCGAAGGCCTCGAGCACGCCGATCCGCCGCGAGCCCGCGGTGATCGGGGCGATGAGCACCGGCCCGACGCGTGCCGATCGGTAGAAGCTCGCGTGCTCCGGGTGGGCCCGTGCGGCATCCGGGAAGTACTCGGCCTTCTGCGAGAGGAACACCCGGGCGGCCAGGAACCGGCTGTCCACCGGGACCCCCTCCGGCAGCGCGCCCTGGGCATTGTCGAAGCGCAGCGCCCGGGCGTCCTCGTCGAACAGACCGATCACCGCACGGGCGCCGAAGGACTCCCCGGCGCCGCGTTCGAGCTCGCGCAGGATCGCGTCCGTCGTGGGCAGGCGCGGCAGCGTGCCCGCGCGCTCGAGGAACGCCCGGAGCTCGGGCTCCTGCCAATACCGGCGCAGCCGCACCGGCGGGGCGAACCCGAGCAGCCACGAGATCGCCGCGAACAGCGCCAGCACCTGGGTGGCCCCGGAGACGAGCCCGGCCGAGCTCGGCGCGATCGTGCTGCCCGCGGCCACGAACACCGCGAGCCCGAGCAGGCCCATCCCTCCGGCGACGGCTTGGGTGCGCCGTTTCGTGACACCAGACGAGCGGCGCGCGAGGCGGACGAAGCCGAGTGCCACGTAGAGCGCCACGATGCCGAAGTACGCGATGAGGAACAGCGTCGCCGCTGGATCGAGGGGCGATTCGCTCGTGACGACGATGATCACGGTCGCGATCAGCCCGCCGAGCGTGGCGGCCCGCACGAGCAGCGGGACGCCGGCGAAGTCCGCGAGCAGCCGCAGCATGAGGTACGGGAGCGCCATGACGAGGAGCGCCGCGGCGGCCGCGGTCACGGCGTTCGCTTGGATACCGAGCAGCTGGAGGGCCGGGGCTTCGAGTACGGCGAACGCGAGCGCGCCGAAGAAGAGCGTGGTGTCGAGGGTGGTGCGGGTGCGACGCCGGTACAGGTTGATGGCGACGAGCACGAAGATGACGACGAACAGGACGTTGTTGATGCCCTGAACGAGCTGCAGTGCCGTCACTCGGGCGGAATGCTACTGGCCAGACTGCTCCTTGAGCATCGCGCGGATCGCCTCGCGCCCCTCTGGCGACTTCTCGGGGACCGGCGCCCGGGCCGGCGGCACGATGATGGCTTGCTCGCTCGACGACTCGGCATGTGGGAGCTCGAGATCCTCCGGTCCCCCTGCGGCGCGGATGAGCGCGCGCTCGGCGTCCGGTGCGTCGAGGCCGATGAGCTTGTCCACGAGCTTGCGGTTGCGCATCGACCGCGCGAGCGCGCCAAGGACCGCGGGATTGCGCAGCGCGTTCGGATCCTGTTGCGCGAGCGGCGTCAGCGCGACCTCCTGCGCCAGCTCGGTGGACGAGATCGTGACGTTCTCCTTCTTGGCGAGGGCATCGAGCACAAGGAGCGACTTCGCGCGGCGCTCGGCCGTCGCCCGCCAGTCGGCGCGGATCTCGTCCTCCGTCTTGCGCGCCTGCAGGAGGAACTGCTCCCAGCCGAGGCCCTGCTCCTTCACCCGCGTCGTGAGGTCCGCCATCAGGTGGTCGAGCTCGTCGGAGACGAGGATCTCGGGGACCTCGACCGTGGACGTGTCGAGCAGGTGCGCGAGCAGCTTCTCCGCGGCATCGTCGCGAGCCTCGTGGAACGCCGCGTGCGCGAGCTCGCCGCGAACGGCCTTGTCGAGATCCACGACGGTCGCGACACCAACGGTCTTGGCGAAATCGTCATCGAGCGATGGCAGGATCTTCTCCGCCACCTGCGACACGTGCGCGGTGAACGCGCCGGTCTTCCCGCGCAGGTCCAGGTCGGGATAGTCGTCGGGGAACGAGAGCTCGAACTCCTTCGTGTCGCCGGCTTTCGTCCCGACGAGCGCGTCCGCGAGACCGGGGATCGCGTAGTCCTTGCCCAGCTCGAGGTGCGCGTTGCGGCCCATCGGGGGCATCTGCTTCCCGTCGAGCTTCACGTCGAGATCGATGGTGAGGACATCGTTGCTCTCGGCCGGCCGCTCGACGGGCTTGAGCTCGGCGTGATGCTCGCGCATCCCGGCGATCGTCTGCTCGACCTGCTCGTCGGTGATCGGCGTCGGCTGCACCGTCACACCGGACGCCGCGGGATCACCGAGAGCGACGTCGGGACGGACCGGCACGGTGGCTGTGTATTTCAGCGCCTTGCCCGGCTCGAGCTGGCTGAGGGCGACCTCGGGCCGGTCGAGCCAGTCGATCCCCTCGAGGTCCGCGATCTCCTTGAATGTCTCGTCGACCACGTCGGCAGCAGCGTCGTCCCAGAGGTGCCCCGCGCCGTAGGTCCGCTCGTAGAGGGCTCGGGGAGCCTTCCCCGGACGGAAGCCCGGGATCTTCGCATGCTGCACGTGCTTCTCGAACGCGCGGTCGCTCGCGCGCTCGAGACGGTCGGCGTCGACCTCCACGTTCATCGAGACGATCGAGCCCGGCTTGCGCTCGATCGTGTGCGTATACGAGCGGGCCGGCGGGGTCTCCGCAGGCGTGTCGGTGGTCGGCTGCTCTGTCGTCATGGGAACCCAAGTTTACGGCCCTCCGGCCTATGCTGCGAACGGCCCGATGTACTTCTACGAGATCCACGAGCCCGACGACGACCTTGGCACGGCCGTCCTCCTCTCGCACGAGGATCGGTTCTCGCCGGAGGAGTTCTTCCACATGGTCAAGCGGGCCCGCGCGCTCGTGAAAGATGCCTTCGAGGAGGCGTCGCTCCCCGAGGCGATCGCGAACGAGCTCGAACGCTCCAGTCAGTTCGTCCACGTCACCGACGAGCGGCTGCTCGCATCGGTGAGCGTCGGGGACACCGACCAGGACACGTATCTCGTCGCGACGGACGAAGGCGTACGCACGGTCTACGTGGAAGGTGACGAGCCGAAGGGCAACGGTGACCGGCCCAACTAGCAAGCCGCGCATCGGCTTCGTCGGCCTCGGGATCATGGGCCAGCCGATGGCCCGGAACGCGATGAAGGCCGGCTTCCCGGTCACCGTCACCAACCGCACCCTCGGCCGGGCCGACCCGTTGAAGGCCGATGGCGCCACGGTCGTGAAGACGCCGCGCGAGGTCGCCGCGAGCTCCGAGATCGTCGTCACGATGGTGACGAGCTCGCCCGAGGTCGAGGCGGTCACGTTCGGTCCTGATGGCATCGCGGACGGCGCGCACGACGGGCTCCTGGTGATCGACATGAGCAGCATCTCGCCGGTCGCGACGCGCGCGTTCGCCGAGCGCGCCCAGGAGAAGGGCTTCCGCACACTTGACGCACCGGTGTCCGGCGGCGAGCTCGGCGCCATCGAGGCGCGGCTCTCGATCATGGTCGGCGGCGACGCGGAGGACGTGGAGCGCGCGCGGCCGCTCTTCGAAGCGCTCGGGAAGACCATCGTCCACATCGGCGATCACGGCGCCGGGCAGGCCTGCAAGCTCGCGAACCAGATCGCGGTCGCGATCAACAACCTCGGCGTGTCCGAAGCGCTCGTCTTCGCCGCGGCGATGGGGATCGACCTCGAGCGCACGCGCCAGGTGATCGCCGGCGGCGCCGGGAGCTCGTGGGCGATGCAGAACTACGCGCCGAAGATGCTCGCGGGCGACTTCAAGCCGGGGTTCATGGTTGATCACCAGCAGAAGGACCTGCGCAACGTGCTCGACGCGGCGTACTCGGCGCACCTGTCGCTGCCGGGTACGTCCCTCGCACATGCGCTTTACACCGCGCTGCAGCACGACGGCGGCGGGCGCGAGGGCAACCTCGCGATCATCAAGGTCATCGAGCAGCTCTCCGGGATCGAGGCTCGCGTCAGATCCTGACCTTCGACGAATCGCTCGCTCGTCTCGCGACGCTGACGGACCTCGATCTGCGGCGCCCGTGGACGTTCCGTGGCAAGCCCTCGGAGATCGGCTACGCGCTCTACCACGCGCTCGAGGAGGAGCAGCGCGCGGTCGTTGCCGCGCCCCGCGCGCCGACCGAGAGCGCGCGCATTCTTGGCCTGACGCAAAGCGCGTTCGGCGAGCTGCGAGGCCTCCTCGCCGGCCTCGATGATGCGCTGCTCGATCGCGCGCCCGCGGCCGGCGAGTGGTCACTACGCGAGACGCTGACCCACGCGATCGGCGTGGAGCGCTCCTATCGGGCGAACACGGAGTACTCGCTGACCCGCGCCGAGTCCGAGCCGGTGCTTATGCCGACGGAGCGCCGGCCGCAGCCCGATCCCGCGGATACCTCCGGCGGCGTCGGCGACATCGTCGCGCGGTTCGCGCAGCGGCGCACTGAGACGGACCTGGCCCTCGCGGCGCTGGATGAGGTCGCACTCGCGCGGCCGACCATGTGGGGCGGCTTCGAAGTGGACGTGCGCCATCGGCTCCATCGGTTCGCGTCGCACATCGCCGAGCACGCCTATCAGTGCGAGAAGGTCATCCTCGCGCTCGACGCGTACGGCGGCGACGCGCGCGCGATCGCGAAGCACATCGGCGCCATGCGCGGGCTGCACGAGCGGCGCTCCGATGCCGCGCGACTGCGAGAGCTCGACGACGCGCTGGCGGAGAAGGCAAAGATCGCGACCAGCGAGTAACTGTGCCCGAGGTGGGACTCGAACCCACACGAGGTTTCCCTCATCGGCTCCTAAAACCGACGTGTCTACCGAACTTCACCGCTCGGGCGGCGATCCCAAGATGGTAGCGATGGCTACGAGAACGGTGCCGAGGCACGACGAACGTAATCACTCCAGATCGCTCGCTTCCGAAGGAGACATGGTGCGGTCGGATCGGAATAGAGCCATTCAAGCAGCGTGATGGAGTCGTGTTTTCCAAATGCGAGGCGGTGGCTCGGCTGTCTGTCAGGACGATTGAACGTACCGATCCATCCACGCAGGCCGAGAGCCTCGCGCAGCTGAGAGTGCAGCCACTCAACATGATCACGGCTACCCGAGACGAAGTGCACCCGGAGGTATTCGTAGTAGTAATCGGACCGACGAGTAGTGTCCGCTCGCCAGACCTTGTTG
>DATCPY010000087.1:0-4116 GCA_036569845.1 Candidatus Limnocylindria bacterium
GCAGCACTCCGACACCGTCGCCCAGCCCGTCGTCCGTGGTGCTTCCGTCGAGCGCGCCGACGAGCACGCCGACGAGCACGCCGTCACCGACGCCGAAGACGCCGCTTGGGGGCACGTTGCGGGTCGCGCTGTCGGGGGCGATCGGGTCGGTCGATCCGCAGCTCGCCGACGCGAACCCGGTCGTCGTCGGGCAGATCTTCGAGGGACTCGTGGCCAGCGGCGCGAACGGGGTCGTGCCGGCGCTCGCCACGAAGTGGCTGGTCGGCGCGGATGGACGGGCGTGGACGTTCACCCTTCGTGACGGGGTCACGTTCCACGACGGCGCGCCGCTCGACGCCGCCGCCGTCGCCAAGAGCCTTGGCCGTCCCAACGATCCGCTCATCGAGAAAGTGGAGGCGCCCGACCCGCGCACCGTCGTGGTCACGACCCGCGTGCCGTACGGACCGTTCCTGAGCGCGCTCACCACGGCGCCGTACCTCATCGTCTCGCCGGCGTCGCGGACCTGGGGCACCGGCCCGTTCCGGGTGCCGGCCGGCGGTGAGGGCGTCCGGCCGCTGATCCTCGACCGCAATGACCGCTACTGGCGCGCGGATGCGTCGGGCCAGAAGCTGCCGTACCTCGACAAGCTCAGCCTCACGACCATCGCGGACCCGGGCACGCGCCTCGCGTCCATCCGGACCGGCAACGTCGACTTCATCCAGGATCTGGCGCTCGGCGACGTCGGCACGATCCGCACCGATCCGAGCCTGCAGCTCGTCGTGCGGCCGGAGACGACGGTCCTCTATCTCGGGGTCAACCTCAGCTCGGCGCCGCTCGACGATCTTCGGGTCCGCCAGGCGATCGCCCAGGCCCTGAACCCGCGCAGCCTCGTCGACCGCCTGTACGCAGGCGTCGCGACGCCGGCCTCGCAGTTCCCGCCGTCGACGATGCTCGGGTACGACGACTCCGTCGCCGAGTTCGCGAAGCCGGACCCTGCGGCGGCGAGGAAGCTGCTCGCCGATTCGGCGCACCCGACTCTCCAGCTGGACCTGTGGTTCCTCGCGGACGGCAACGTGGCCGGGCCGGACATGCGGAAGGCCGCCGAGGCGATCGCGGCGGACTTGGCCGCATCGGGCATCAGCGTCGACACCAAGACGATCGACCCGATCACGTTCGCACAGAGCGTGCGCGACAACCGGTACCCGATGTGGCTCGGCCTCGGGTCGGCCGCGTCATTCGACCCGGACGAGCTGCTGGGGGCGTTCTTCATCCCGAAGATCGGGATCGGCACCGGAAAGGATGAGCCGACCGAGGCCGGCGCCTGGATCAACGCGGAGGCCGCGGGCCTGCTGCGGAAGGCGCATAGCGAGCCGGATCAGTCGAAGCGCGCGGAGCTCTACAAGCAGGTCACGAAGATCGTCCAGCGCGAGATCCCGCGCATCCCGCTGGCGTGGAGCTCGCCGCCGGCCGCCGCGACGGGGAAGCTGGTGAACGCGCGCGGAACGCTCTTCGCGGACGTCGGGATGGGGAAATAGGCCGTACCCTGAAGTCATGATGATGGGCGGCGGTGGCGGGATGCACATGATGTTCATGGGCTCCGGCGGCCGCGAAAAAAAGCGGCCGACGATCGCGATGTACCGCCGGCTGCTGCGCTTCGTCCAGCCGTACCGCCGGAACCTGGTGCTCGCGGCCGCGCTACTGATCCTCTCCACGGTCCTGAGCCTCCTGTGGCCGCAGGTCGTCCTGCGGGTCCTCGACGCCGGCCTCAAGGACGCGGCGCTGCTCGACACCCTCGTGCTTGCCCTCATCGGCCTGCTCCTGTTCCGCGCCGCGATCGACGGCGTGCGTCAATACGTGATGGCGTGGACCGGCGAGCGCGTCATCTTCGATCTCCGGATGGAGATCGTCCGGCATCTGCAATCCCTATCGCTGTCCTTCTTCACCCGGCGTAAGACCGGAGAGCTGATGTCGCACGTGACCAGCGACGCGACGCTCGTCCACGGCGTCGTGACGCAGACGATCATCTCGGTCCTCGGACAGGTGATGACGCTCGTCGGCGGCCTCGTCGTGATCTTCATCATGAACTGGCGCCTCGCACTCCTGACGCTGGTCGTCGCGCCACCGATCGGCCTTCTCGGCCAGTACCTCGGACGCCGGATCCGCGCGATCTCGCGCGAAGCCCAGGACGCGCAGGGCGACGCCGTCGGCGTCCTTCAGGAGGCGATCGCGGAGGTGCGCACGGTCCAGGCGTTCACGCGCGAGCAGTACGAATCCGACCGGTTCCGGACCAAGCTCCTGATCACGCTCTCGAAGGTGCTTCAGCGCGCACGGCTCTCCGCGACGCTCTTCCCGCTCATCGGCTTCCTCGGCATCGCGGCCTCGATCGTGGTGCTCTGGTATGGCGGTCACCAGGTGATCCGCGGCGAGGCGACCACCGGCGAGCTGGTGGCCTTCCTCCTCTACGCCGGCATGGTCGCGGGGCCCGTCGGCGGTCTCGCCGGACAGTGGACGCAGGTCCAAGAAGCGTTCGGCGCGGCCGACCGGATCTTCGCGCTCCTCGACACCGCGCCGGAGATCTCGGACCGTCCCGGAGCGACGGTGCTCCAGACCGCCGCCGGCCGCATCGCGTTCGAGGACGTCTCGTTCCGGTACGCGCAGGGCCCGCTCGTGCTCACCGACGTCACGACGACGTTCGACGCCGGGAAGACCACGGCCCTCGTCGGCCCGTCGGGCGCCGGGAAGACGACGCTGGTCAGCCTCGTCGCGCGGTTCTACGACCCGACGGCGGGCCGCATCACGCTCGACGGCCACGACCTGCGCGATCTGGTGGTGCGCTCGGTGCGGGAGAAGATCGCGGTGGTGCCACAGGAGCCGATCCTGTTCGCGACGACGGTCGCGGAAAACATCCGCTACGGCCGGCTTGACGCGACCGAAGAGCAGCTCATCGCCGCGGCCACGGCCGCGAACGCGACGGAGTTCATCGACCGGCTTCCAGAGAAGTACGACACGATCGTCGGCGAGCGCGGCGTGAAGCTCTCGGTCGGTCAGCGTCAGCGCATCGCGATCGCGCGCGCCCTGCTCCGCGACTCGCCGGTCCTCCTGCTCGACGAGGCGACCTCGTCCCTGGACAACGAGAGCGAGTACCTGGTCCAGGAAGCGCTCGCGCGGCTCATGCTCGGCCGGACGACGATCGTCATTGCCCACCGCCTCACGACCGTCGAGGCGGCGGACCGGATCCTCGTGCTCGACCGCGGACGGATCGTCGAGGACGGCACGCATACCGAGCTCATGGGTCGCGAGGCGCTCTACTGGCGTCTGTACACGAGAGCCTTTAGGGACGACAAGCCGGCCGAGCCCACGCTACCGATAGTGGTCGGGATGGATCCACGGGGCGAGGCTCATGGCGACAAGGTCAACGAACGCGTCCGTGCGTGAGACGGCGCCCGCGGTGAGCAGGCCGATCGCGCCGCTCGCGGTCTTGCTGTCCTTCACGCCGAAGAGCTCATCCACGAGCGTGCCCAGCTCCACGCCCTCGCGCAGGCCCGCGGCGAGCGACGGGGGCAGGAGCATGCGCAGCCCGCTCGCGTAGCCCTCACGTCCCGCGGGGTCGATCGCCGCGACCCACGACAGCAGCCACACCCGCGGTCCCTCGAGCTCGACCCCGCCCTCGAGACCGAACCCGATGTCCGCGCCGCTTATCGCCAGGGCCTTACGAGCGCGCTCGAGCGCGCCCGCGCGCGTCGCGGCGTCGCCGAACGGCTGATGGCCCACACCCGACGGCACCGCGATGGCGACGACCGTGCACGATGGCGCGAGCGCTGCGAGCGCCGCGCTGACGGCCGCGACCTTTGCCGGATTCGTGGATCCCAGGGCCGCGCTCGTGAATCCCAGTGCCATCGCCCCGAGCCTACGGAGCACTAGCCGAGGCCTCTGAGCGGGGTTAGAATTCCGACTGTAGTGCTCGGGAATCCAACCACGCCTGCCGCGTTCCACGTCTCGACCCGTGGGGAGTACGGGATGCGCCTGATGGTCGACCTCGCCCGCAACTACGGCAAGGGCAGCGTCTCGCTCCACGCCGTCGCCGAACACGAGCAGCTCCCCGAGGCCTATCTCGAGCAGCTCGTCGCGGTCCTGCGC
>DATCPY010000088.1:0-21279 GCA_036569845.1 Candidatus Limnocylindria bacterium
GCTTCGTCGCGACCGTGACGTATGGGTGATCGCTCTTCTCCGCGAGCGCGCGCAGCCAGCGGGCCATCTCCTCACCGGCGCGGCGGAACGGACCGATGGTGATGGGCCGCCACAGCTCGCGCCCCGTAGCGAGCGCGACGCGGATCGCCTCGCGATCGTCGATGGCGGATGCGTCATGCCCGGGCACGCAGCGCTCGATGAGCAGCGCCCGGCGCGCTCGATCGCGCTTGAGCAGCCGCACGGCGCCCCGGCCGTTCCAGAACGCAAGAGCGTCGCCCTCGTGGTCGGCCTCGTCATCCTCGGGCGGCGTGAGCTTGAGGACCGCGTGGTCGCCGGCGGGCGCCGCGAACGAATACCGCGCCCATTCATACCGGGGGCCAAGCCGGATCTCCCAATCGAGCGCGACCTCGTGGGCCAGCCGGTCGAGGCGCTTCGCGGCCTCCCACTGCCACCCGGGCCCGCCGGGCTCGACGGTCACGCCGCCCTCAGCCCGCGAGGACGCGTTCGATGCGGCGGTCCGGCACCAGCCAGACGATCGCGACGGCGACGTAGAGGAGGAACGCGGCGAGCGGGTTGAAGAAGGCGATCGGGATCGCGACCACGTAGACCACGAGGGAGGCCTTGCCCTTGAGATCCCGGCCGATCGCTCTCGCGATGGCCGAGTCATCGCCGTCGGCGGCGACGAGCGATCGAGCCAGGATGAAGAAGGCGAAGCCGGCGAGGAGCTGGACGAGGCCGTACACGGCCACCGGAACGGCGGCGAAGTCGTTCTCCCCCATCCAGCCCGTGACGAACGGCATGACCGACAGCCAGAACAGCAGATGCAGGTTCGCCCACATGATCCGCCCGGTCACATGGGTCGCGGCGTGGAGCAGATGGTGGTGGTTATTCCAGTAGACGCCGATGAAGATGAAGCTCAGGACGTAGCTGATGAACACGGGCAGGAGCGGGGCGAGCGCGTCGAGGTCGGCGCCGCGCGGCACCTTCATCTCCAGCACCATGATGGTGACGATGACGGCGAGTACGCCATCGCTGAAGCCTTCGAGCCGGTTCTTCGTCAACGCCCGAATGGTCGCAGAGCCGTGTTCGCTCTGTCGCTACGCGACAGCAAAGAGCTGGCGCTGCTCGGGGATCCCCTTGAGCTCGTGGAGGCCGCGGTCGGCGAGCGTCAGTCCCGAGCCCGCGACGAGATCGCGGACCGTGCTCGAGAGGAGGACCTCGTCGGACTTGGCGAGCGCTGCGATGCGGGCGACCGTGTGCACGGCCACGCCGCGCACGCCTGCGCCGGCGAGCTCCACCTCGCCGGTGTGGACGCCGGCCCGCACGGTGAGTCCGATGGAGCGGTCGTCACGGCTGACGGCTTGGGCGAAGCGGATCGCCCGGCCCGGGCCGTCGAACCGCGCGAGGAACCCGTCGCCCGCCCGATCCACCTCGATGCCGCCATAGACCGCGAGCTCGCGCGCGACGAGCGCGTAGTGGCGGTCGAGGATATCGCGCCAGGCGGCGTCGCCGACGCGACCGATGAGATCGGTCGAGCCCACGATGTCCATCGACACCAACGTCGCGAGGAGCCGGTCGTGCGTCGCGGCGCCGATCTTTCCGGTGACGAATTCCTCGACGACCGCGGTCCACTCGCGCGAGATGGCGAACATCAGGTGACCTTGACCTGGGAACACGACCAGCCGCGCGTCGGGGATCAGGCTTGCCATCTGTTCGGCGGCAGGCACCGGGCAGACGGGGTCGTCCTCGCGGACCGTGATGAGGACCGGCACGCGGATCGCGGGCAGCACGTCCCGCACATCGATCGAGTGATTCATACGCGCGAGGGCCGACCTCGCGGCGGGCGATCCGCCGCTCCGCCAGAAGCGCCCGATCCACTCGAGGAACGCCGCGTCGTCGCTGAGCTCCGGGCCGAGCCAGCGGCGGCCACGGGGTTGCGAGTAATCCGTCACCCAGTTCTGGGCATCATTCCGGGCGAGCATCTCCTCGAGCTCGGCATCGGTCTGACCCCAGGGGTAGTCCGGCGCCCACGCGTAACGCGCTCTCGCCCCATGCACGATGAGGGATCGCACGCGCTGGGGATGTGTGGCCGCGAACAGGATCGCCATCGGTCCGCCCTCGGACACGCCGACGATGCTCGCTTTGGAGCTTCCTGCGGCGTCCATCACCGAGCGGATGTCGTCGATGCGCTCCTCGAGCGTCGCGAGGTGATCCGGACGATCGGACAGCCCGGTCCCCCGCTTGTCGAAGACGATGAGCCGACTGAACTCAGCGAGCCGGTTCCAGGTGCGGGCCCAGTGGGGATTCTCCCAAGCGAGGTCGAGGTGCGACGACGCCCCGCTCGTGAAGACGAGGTCGACATTGCCGTCGCCGACGACCTGGTAGGCGATGCGCAGACCGTCGCTGCGCGCGTAACGGACCTCGGGCGGCATGGGCGCCATTGTCGTCCGTTCGGCGGCGCGGGCCTAGGGGACCGGTACGCGACCTTCGCGATCCGGCGGGTTCGCCGCGTCGCCGTCGTCGACGACGATCACGAAGGTCCCCGACCAGTGGGGTCTCGGGTAGGCCCCGTCGCTGCGATCAACGTCATGCAGCTTCGCGTCGGAGTTGAAGACGATCGAGCCCTGGTACGAGTCGCGGAACCACCAGTCGTCGGCGTACCACTCGTCGATCCCGATGAGCTTCCCGGTCTGGAACTCGGCCGACCGCGACTTGTCGGGCCGGTGCTTCGCCGTCGCCGGGTCGAGATCGCCGCGCTGCGGATCCTCGACGATCAGGCCGGTGATCGCACCGGGATCGGCGAAGGTCAGCCCGATCGTGCCGGTGTACCCGGTGATGATCGGGGCGTGCTGGCCGGCGAGCGCCAGCGCGATGACCGGCTTCGCGGAGCGCGCGAGCCAGTAGACCGCCGCACGAGTGGCCAGCTCGCGGGTCGGGAAACGGTAGTAGTGGTAGCGGTTACCCGGATCGAGCGCCGTGATCACGGCCGCGATGGCCGCGGGATCGATGCCCGGATCGGCACTCTTGTTCAACGGCCGGCCTCGGGCGAGGATCTGCCGCGCGGTCGCGATATCGCGGCCTGTCGTGAAGCTCTGGATGATCCGGATGCTCGCCGCCGCGCACGCCAGCGCTTCGCCGTTCGGGTCCTCGAACTCGGTGAACCAGGGCACGCCGCTCAGACGCTCCGCCATCGTGCGGAAGTTCCACGTCGCGCGCGCGAGCGACCCGCCGCCGGCCGTGCCGGTGAGCTCCAGACGCACGTCGGCCGCGGGCGGTAGCAGCCCGTCGCAGGCATACGTGCCGGTCTGACGGCCGGCGTCGACCGTCGCGCTGCACCCGAAGACCTGTTGCGGTACCTGCGCGAGCCGCACGTCGAGCAGCGGCTGCGTCGACGACCAGCGACCCGCGACGTACCGCGGCGCCTGAGACGTGTCGTGCGGCGGGTCGAAGGAGATGACCGCGGCCGCGGCCGATGGGCTCGCCCGCGTCACGTCCGGGCTCGCGGATCCCGAGCGCACCGCGGCGTCGGGCAGCGCGGCCACGCACGCCGACGCAACGATGGCGCAGCTCAACAGCGACGCGGCCGAAAGCGCTCTCATCCGATCCGTGGCCATAATCCCCTGTCCCGTGACGCCACGTCCGATCGTCCCCTTCCGCCACCCGCTGCGCGACGTGCGCGTCCGCGTGCCCGCGTCCAAGAGCATCGCGAACCGCGAGCTCGTCCTGTCGGCCATCGCGGAGGGCCGCTCGCGACTCGACCTGGGCCGGCTCGATCCGGGCGACGATGTGCGCGCCATGCGGCAGGCGCTCGCCTCGCTCGGGTATCAGGTCGAGTGGGATCAGACGTTCCAGGTGACGGTCGTCGGTGCCGAGACGATCCCGCACGCCACCGGACCCGTGCACGCGGCCGAGGCCGGCACGGTCGCGCGCTTTGCGCTCGGCCTCGCCGCGCTCGCTGACGGCGAGACGCGCTTCGACGGATCGGACCGCCTGTACCTCCGCCCGCTCGCACCGCTGGTGAAGGCGCTGCGGGATCTCGGAGCGACCGTCGATGCCGACGCGCTCCCGCTGACGGTGAAGGGCCCGATCGGCGGCGGCCACGTGACGGTCTCGGGGACCCAGTCGAGCCAGTTCGCATCAGCGCTCTTGCTCATCGGACCGCGGCTCGAGCACGGCATCGACCTCGAGATCACCGGCTCGCTGGTCTCGGCGCCGTTCGTCGAGCTCACCATCGCCGCCCTCGAGAAGCGCGGCGTTGCGGTCGATGCGCCGAACCTCGATCGGATCTCCATCAGGCCGCAGAAAGTGAAGGCCCGCTCATTCGAGATCCCGGGCGACGCGACCGCGGCGACGTATGCCGGCGCGGCCGCGGCGATCTGCGGCGGCAGCGTGACGATCGAGAACGTCGACGCGCACGAGACCCACGGCGGTCAGGGAGACGTGCGGTTCTTCTCGATCCTCGAGGAGATGGGCTGCCGGGTCTCGCGCGGCAAGGGCACCGTCACCGTCGAGCGGGTCGGTCGCCTGCAGGGGATCGTCGACAATGTGCGCGACTGCTCCGACGTGTTCCCGAGCCTGGCGGTCGTCGCGACGCAGTGCGAGACGCCGTCGGAGATCGGGGGCATCGCCCACACCAAGCTCCAGGAGAGCGACCGCATCCGTGCCGTCGCCGATGGGATCAATGCCCTCGGTGGCAGGGCGGTCGCGTACGCGGACTCGATCCGGATCGAGCCCGCGCCGCTGCACGACGGCGTGGTCGACGCGATGGGCGATCATCGCGTCGCGATGGCGTTCTCGATCCTCGGCCTTCAGGTCCCCGGAGTGGCGATCGAGAGCTCGGAGAGCGTCTCGAAGACATTCCCCGACTTCTACGAGATGCTCACGGAGCTCGGCCGCTGAGGCGCGCGCCCGTCGTGCTGCGCGCTGAGGTCACCCGTTCGGTCGGTCCGGGCACGGCCTATCTGCTCACGCGCCTCTACCTCGCGGACGGGACGATCCTCGAGCAGCTGAACCCCGGTCTGCCCGAGGTCGACAACGACTGGAAGACGATCGGCACGGAGGCTGATCTGCCCGGAGCGCCGGCGCGGCTGCGGGGCGAAGGCTGGGCCGTGACCGCGGAGGGCTAGCCGAGCTCGCGCTCGATGTCCTCCAACACGGCGCGGAGCTTCGTGAGCGCAGCGCGCACCTCGGCCGCATTGCCGTTCAACAGCGCATGCGCCAGCTCGGGCGGGGTCTGGGCCAGCCGGGTCGCGTCGCGGAATCCCGGACCGGCGAACTCACCCAGATCGGCACCGACCCGGGTGAGTGCGATGGCCACGGCCAGCGGCAGTCCCGAAAGCGTCGCGACGATACGGTCGTGCTCCTGCGCGGAGACGACCGTGGGGATCGCGCCGGCGGCACGCGCGACGTCACCGGCGAGGGCGATCGCGCGTTCGTCCGCGCGGGCCGTGGGGACGAGGAAGAACGGCCGGCCCCGGAACAGATCCGCGCGCGCCGCCGCGAACCCATGGTCCGTCGCGCCGGCCATCGGGTGCCCGCCGACGATCCGCGCGGTCGCCGGAGCCGCATCGGCAAAGGCCGCGACGTCGCGCTTCAGACTGGCCACGTCCATCAACACCGTGCCGTTCGCGTGGGCGGAGAGCGAACGCAGGGTCGGCACGACCTGCGCGATCGGCGTCGCCACGACGACGATGTCCGCCGCCAGAAGATCCTCGAGCCGCGCGGTCCCGGCGATCTCGCCGGTCCCGGCCGGGTCGAATGCGCGCACGTCGTGCGCGCCGCGCAGCGCGAGCGCCAGGGAGCCGCCGATGAGGCCGCAGCCCGCGATGCCGACGCGCATCAGACCGTCGCGGCCACCGGACGGCCCACCGCTCCGGCGATCGCGGGCAGCATCGCCATGAGCCTCTCGAAGTTCTCGAACGTGAGCGACTGGAAGCCGTCCTTGAGCGCGTGATCGGGCGTCGGATGGACTTCGATGAGGAGACCGTCCGCGCCGGCCGCCACCGCAGCGAGCGCGACCGGCGCGACGAGGTACCACTTCCCCGTCCCGTGCGAGGGGTCTGCGACGACGGGAAGATGCGACAGCTTCTTCAGCAGCGGGATCGCGTTGATGTCAAAGGTGTTGCGGGTGTACTTCTCGAAGGTGCGGATCCCACGCTCGCAGAGGATGACGTTCTGATTGCCCTTCGCGAGGATGTATTCGGCCGAGAGGAGCAGCTCCTCCACGGTCGCGGCCATTCCGCGCTTCAGCAGCACCGGCTTCGACTGCTCGCCGCACGCATCGAGGAGCGAGAAGTTCTGCATGTTCCGCGCGCCGATCTGCAGGCAGTCGGCGTGCGACGCGACGAGCTCGACGTCGGCCGGCGTGAGGACCTCGGTCACGACAGGGAGGCCGGTCGCGGCCCGCGCCTCGCTCAGGATCTCGAGCCCAGACGGTCCGAGGCCGCGGAAGTGGTACGGCGACGTGCTGGGCTTGTACGCGCCCCCGCGAAGGAGCGACGCGCCCGCCCGGCGCACGGCGCGCGCCGTCTCGATCGTCTGCTCGCGGGTCTCGACGGAGCACGGGCCGGCCATCACCGCGAGCGGTTGACCGTTCCCGATGGGCACGCCACCGATGCGAACGACCGAGTCCGCCGGATGGACCTCGCGCGAGCTGAGCTTGAACGGCCGGCTGACGAGGACGATCTCCGCGACGCCGGGAAGCGACTCGAGCTGATCGGCGTACTCGCGGGCCGCGACGCCGAACGTGCCGATGGCCGTCCGCTCTGCTCCGGGAAGCGGGATCGCGGAGAGGCCCAGCTCGGAGATGCGCGCGACGACGCCGTCGATCTCCTCCTTCGTCGCGTCGCGCTTCATGACTACGAGCACATCAGACCTCCACCGCCCACGCCGGCCGCAGCTCCTTGGCCCGGTGCAGGAACGCGTGCCGTACCTCCCGCTGTGACTTCGCGGTGTTCCAGTCGATGAGGACGCGGATGCAGCCCGCCATCGCGCCCGGGACGGGGACCTCCCGCCCGCACATGAGAGGGACCTCGGTCCAGCCAAGCTCGCGCGCTGCGAACGCCGGGAATTCCGCGTCGAGGTCAGGCGTGACGGTGAACCAGATGTAGGCGATGTCATCGGGGCGGAGGCCGTTGAGGCGCACGATCACCTCGAGGAGCTCGCGGGTCGCGCTCAAGATCGCGTCGCGGTCGTTGCGCTCGACCGTGGTCGCGCCGCGGATACCGCGCGTCGCCATCAGGACCTCCCCGCATCGGCGAGGCCGCGCACGAATGCGCGCAGCGCCGCCGGCTTGTCGCTCGCCGCAGTCACGGCGTCGATCGCCGCGCTCGCGATCACCACGCCGTCCACTACACCACGCAGCGCCGCGACATGCGAGGGCTCGCTGATCCCGAACCCGAGCGCGATCGGCAGCCGGGTGTGGGCGCGGACCCGCTTCACGAATGCTTCGACGTCCGCGCCGAGCGCCCGGCGCGCGCCCGTGACGCCCGTGAGCGAGACGCAATAGACGAAGCCACGCGACCGCGGGACGAGGCGCGCGAGGCGGTCGTCGGGTGTCGTCGGGGCGTAGAGATCGATGCGCGTCAGGCCGGTCGCCGCGAGCGCCTCGTCGAACGGCAGGGATTCCTCCGCGGGCAGGTCGGGGACGATGACGCCGGCCGCGCCGGTCGCCTCTGCATCACGCGCGAAGCGCTCGAGCCCGTACTTCAAGAACGGGTTGGCGTAGCCCATGAAGAGCACCGCGGCGTCGCGCTCGGCGACGAGGTCGCCCGCCGCGGCGAGGCAGTCCGCGAGCGTGGTCCCATTGGCCAGCGCGGTCTCGCTCGCACGCTGGACGGTGGCGCCATCCGCGAGCGGATCGCTGAACGGGACGCAGAGCTCGAGCACGTCCGCGCCACCGTCCAGCGCGGCCCGCAGCAACACGCCGGTGGCCGTGCGGTCGGGGTAGCCCACGGTGAGGCCGATGACCACGGCGAGCCGTCGCTCGGCCTTCGCGCGCGCGAACGCGCGGGCGATCCGTTCGGTACCGCTCAACGCCGTCACGCTCACCTCTGCTCCGCCATGACCGTCTCGAGATCCTTGTCCCCACGTCCCGAGAGGCAGACGAGCACGTCGAGGTCGGGCCCGTACAGCTCGCGGATGGGCCCGAGGTCGGCGATGGCGTGCGCCGGCTCCAGCGCCGGGATGATGCCCTCGGTCCGCGAGAGCAGCCCGAAGCCCTCGAGCGCCTCGGTGTCGGTGCGCGCGACGTATTCGGCGCGGCCGCGCGCCGCCAGATCGGCGTGCTCCGGGCCGACGCCCGGGTAGTCGAGGCCGGCGGAGATCGAGTGCGTGCCGCGGATCTGACCCTGTTCCGTCTGCAGGATCATCGTGCGCGTGCCGTGCAACACGCCCGCGGTGCCACCGACGATCGACGCAGCGTGCTCGCCGGTGGCGATCCCTCGGCCACCCGCCTCGACGCCGCGAAGCCGGACCGCCCCGTCGCCGATGAACGCCGCGAAGATGCCGATCGCGTTCGAGCCGCCACCGACACAGGCGACCACCACGTCGGGCAGCCGCGCAAGGAGCGCCAGACTCTGCGCGCGGGCCTCGCGCCCGATCACCGATTGGAAGTCCCGGACCATCGTCGGATACGGATGCGGGCCGATGGCCGACCCGAGGAGGTAGTACGTCGAGCGCACGTTCGTCACCCAGTCGCGGATCGCCTCGTTCACCGCGTCCTTCAGCGTGCGCGTCCCGGTCTCGACGCCGCGGACCTCCGCGCCGAGCAGCTTCATCCGGAACACGTTCGGCGCCTGGCGGCGCATGTCCTCCGTGCCCATGTAGACGACGCACTCGAGGCCGAGGAGCGCGCATGCGGCGGCCGACGCCACGCCGTGCTGGCCGGCGCCGGTCTCCGCAACCACCCGATGCTTCCCCATCCGCTTCGCAAGCAGGGCCTGGCCGACCGCGCTGTTGATCTTGTGCGCGCCGGTATGCGCGAGGTCCTCGCGCTTGAGCAGCACGCGTCGCAGCCCGACGGCGGCCGCGAGCCGGGTCGCGTCCGTGAGCGGCGTCGGCCGACCGACCCAGTCGCGCAGGAGCCGGCGGAGCTCGTCCTCGAACGCTCGGTCCGCGCGCGCGGCGACGTATGCCTCCTCGAGCTCCGCGACCGCCGGCATGAGCGTCTCCGGCAGGTACTGGCCGCCGAACTCGCCGAAGCGGCCGTTCATCGGCGGACCGCGGCAAGCGCTCGAAGGAGTGCCCCGGGGTCCACCGCGGTCATGAGCGCGCTCCCCACCAGGACCGCGTCGACGCGCCCCGGGAGCGCAGCGACATCGGCCGCCGACGCGATCCCCGACTCCGCGACGAGGAGCTGATCCGCACCCACGAGACCATGCAAGGCAACGATCCGCTCGCGGTCGATCTCCGCCGGCACGCGGAGGTTGCGCGCGTTCACCCCGACGACCGGGGCGCCGGATGCGACCGCGCGAGCGAACGCGCGATGCTCGTGCGCCTCGACGATGGCGGTGAGGCCGAGGCCCGCCGCGCGCTGTACGAACGACGCGAGAGTGGCGTCATCGAGCGCCTCGGCGATGAGCAGCACCGCGGACGCGCCCGCCGCCTCGGCCTCACGGAGCTGCTGCTCGTCGACGACGATGTCCTTGTAGAGGACCGGAAGGTCCACCGCTCCGGCCACCGCCACGAGGTCGGCGACCGATCCGCCCCAGTGCCGCGGCTCGGTGAGCACCGAGATCGCCGCGGCACCGGACCGCGCGTAGACGAACGCAAGGGCCGCGGGATCAACGTCCTCACCGAGCGTTCCGAGCGCGGGCGAGCGGCGCTTCACCTCGGCGATGACGGCGATGCGTCCCATGACGCGCTTCGCGCGGATCGCGTCCGTGAACGACGGGCGCGCTTTGCCGGACCGGGACGGTGCGCGCTCGTCGCGGCGGGCCGCCTGCGCATCGGCTCTGCGCTCCGCGACCACGGTCTCGAGGAAATCCATCAGGACAACGTCCCGCTGCGGGCGACCCAGCCCTCGAGCGTCGCCGTTGCCGCGCCGGTGTCGATGGCGTTCGCCGCGAGCGCGACGCCTCCGCGCGGGTCGGGCGCGATCCCCGCGATGTAGCACGCCGCGCCGGCGTTGAGCAGCACGGCCGTGCGGGCACCGCCGCGCTCCCTGCCGCTCAGGATCGCCTGCGCGATCCCCGCGTTCGTCGTCGCGTCGCCACCCCGTATCGACTCGCGCGGCGCCGGCGTCAGGCCCATCGCGACCGGCGTGAGCTCCCCCTCGCGGATCGCGCCGCCGGCGCAGAGCTCCCAGGTGTGGGTCGGGCCGCTCGGACTGATCTCGTCGAGCCCCTCGGCACTGTGCACGACGAGGGCGCGCTCCGCCCCGAGCTCGCGCAACACCTGGACCATCCGCTCGCCGAGCGCCGCCGACGGGACGCCGAGCAGCTGCCGCTTCACGCCCGCTGGGTTCGCCAGGGGCCCGATGACGTTGAAGACGGTCCGGATCCCGATCTCGCGCCGCACCGGGCCGGCATGGCGCATCGCCGGGTGGAACCGCGGCGCGAACATGAACCCGACGCCGATGTCGTCGATGCACGCCGCCACGGACTCCGGGCCGAGGTCGATCTTCAGACCGAGCGCCTCGAGGACGTCCGCGCTTCCGCAGGCGCTCGACGCCGCCCGGTTGCCGTGCTTCGCGACGCGCGCCCCCGCGGCGGCCGCGACGATCGCGGACACCGTCGAGATGTTGAAGCTCTGTGAGCGATCGCCGCCGGTGCCGCAGGTGTCGATCGCGCCGTCCGCGATGGCGACCGGTACCGCCGCCGCGCGCAGGCCGGCGGCGAAACCCGCGATCTCGTCGACCGTCTCGCCGCGCACCGCGAGCGCGGCAAGCAGCGCGCCCAGCTGGGCGGCGGTCGCCTCGCCCGCCATCACGCTCGCCATCGTGCTCTCGGCCTCGGCGCGCGTCAGCGTGCGGCCACCGGCGACGGCGCCGAGGGCCTCGCGCGCGTCCATCACTCACCACCGCCTTCGGCGGCGTCCGCTGGGGGCTCCCTGAAATCGAAGAGGAAGTTCCGCAGCATCGCGACGCCGTCGGCGGAGAGGATCGACTCCGGATGGAACTGCACGGCCTCGAGCGGCAGCGTGCGGTGGCGGAGGCCCATCACGACGCCGTCGTCGCTGCGTGCGCTCACCATGAGCTCTGCCGGAAGCGTCGCGGCGTCGACCATCAACGAGTGGTATCGGGTGGCCACCGTGGGGTCGGGCACGCCCGCGAAGACGCCCCGGCCGTCGTGGCGGATGGGCGACGTCTTCCCGTGCCGGGGTTCCGGTGCGCGCACCACGGACGCGCCGAAGGCGACCGCGGCGCACTGCAACCCCAGGCAGACGCCGAGCGTGGCGATCCCCCGCTCCGGCGCGACCCGGACGATCTCGGGTGAGCGGCCAGCCGCCTCGGGCCGGCCGGGGCCCGGCGAGACGACGACGCGATCCGGCCGCGCCTCGAGCGCCGCGTCGAGCGCCGGATCGTCCGCGCGCAGGACGGTGACGTCGGCGCCGAGGGCGCTCATCGCCTGCGCGAGGTTGAAGGTGAACGAGTCGTAGTTGTCGACCAGCAGGACGCGAGTCACGACCGCACCTCGCGCCCGTCCATCACCTCGAAGGCTCGAAGGAGCGCGCCCGCCTTCGCGCGCGTCTCGGCCTCCTCCGCGCGCGGATCCGAGTCCGCGACGATACCGGCACCCGCCTGGATGCGGCAGACGCCGTCGGCGATGAGCGCAGTGCGGATCGCGATGCAGGTGTCGAGCGAGCCGTCGAACCCGAGGTACCCAACAGCGCCTGCGTAGCTCCCGCGGCGATCGGTCTCGAGCTCGGCGATGCGCTCCATGGCCCGGATCTTCGGCGCACCGGAGACGGTCCCAGCCGGGAAGCACGCTCGGAAGGCATCGAGCGCGTCGATGTCGTCGCGTAGCGTGCCTTCGACGACCGAGGTCAGATGCATGACGTGCGAGAACCGGTCGACGCGCATGAGCTCGGGCACCCGGACCGTGCCCGGCTTCGAGATGCGGCCGATGTCGTTGCGGCCGAGGTCCACGAGCATCACGTGCTCGGCGCGCTCCTTCTCCGATGCGCGCAGCTCCGCCTCGTTCGCCGCGTCCGATGTCGCGTCAGCGCCGCGCGGCCGCGTGCCCGCGATCGGATGCATGACGACCGTGCCGCCCTCGACACGCACGAATGGCTCCGGTGACGCGCCGACGAGCGTCGCGCCCGGGGTCTCCAGCAGGAACATGTACGGCGACGGATTCACATGGCGCAGCGCGCGGTAGAGCGACAGCGGCTCCGGTGCGGGACGGATGTCGAGCCGCTGCGCGAGCACGATCTGGATGCAGTCGCCTTCGGCGATGAGCTCGCGCGCGCGGCGCACGAGGGCTTCGTAGCTCGCGGGGGTCATGTTCGCGCGGAGGGTGCGCTGTACGCGCTCGGCCGCGGGGAGCACGAGTGGCGCGTCGAGGAGCGTGTCGAGCTCGTCCAGCCGCCGCTTCGCGGCAGCGCGATCGCCATCGGCCGCGTGCACGATGAGCAACATCGTGTGACGCAGGTGGTCGAAGGCGACGACCGTGTCGTAGATGCCGAAGACCGCGTCGGGCAGTCCATGCGGGTCGCGCGCCGCGAGTGGCAGCTGTTCGAAGTGCCGCGCCGCTTCGTATGCGACATACCCCACGGCACCGCCGGAGAAGCGGGGCAGCCCCGCGGTCGCAGGCCGCGCGTAGCCGGCGAGCGCGCGGCGCAATGCCGCGAGCGGATCGCCGTCCCGCGAGACGATGAGCTCCCGGGGCGCGACACCGATGAACGAGTACCGGCCCATGCGTTCGCCGCCCTCGGCGCTCTCGAGCAGGAACGCGCCCCCCAGGCGGCGCAGCTTGGCGAACGCGGACACCGGCGTCTCGAGGTCGGCCATGCGCTCGCGCACGACCGGCTCCAACCGGATCACGCTCGCCACCGCGCTGGCCACGGTCCGCTCCTTCGGTCTTTGGAAGAACAAAGACCCTCGCTCCCATCTCGGGACGAGGGTCGTGGTGCCACCCGATCTCGGCCGCTCCCAGATTTGGAAGCAAGCCCTCAGCCTGCGCGAACACGCAGCGCCCGGCGATAACGGCGGGCCACCGGCCGCAGCTACTTCTCGTTTCGCCGCGGCGTCTCGCGGGATCCATTCACCTGCGTCCGCCGTCCCGGCTTACACCTGTCCCGGTTCGCTACACGGCTCGCGATGGCTACTCGTTCCCGCTCGAACGACGTTATCCACATCCTAGTCGGGGCTCCGGCCGCCAGGCAAGCCAGCGCCGAACTGGCAGACAGAAATGGGCAGGGCGCTTGCTCCCTACGCTGGATCCATGGCCGTCCGGAGCATCACCGAAGGTCCTGGCCGACCCCTCGGCCCGATGGCCGTGCGCTCGGCCCTCTCGACGCACACCCCCGCGGAGATCCGCGCCGTGCTCCGTGGCCTGCCGACCGCGACGGGCTACACGGTGACGGTGAAGTCGCTCCGGTACCGGAGCCGGCCGCATCTCGTGGCGTTCACCTTCTGGGACACGGCGGAGATGCTCATCCAGGTGCCCGAGCCCTTCCGGCCGTTCCGCGAGATGGTGGACCTCGGATCACGCGGCTACCCCTTGGTCCCCTTCCGGAACCGGCGTGACGTCATCCGGTTCCTGTACCTCCACGAGTTCTGCCACTGGTGGCTCTACCTGACCCATGGCTGGGGTACGTCGGCAGAGGTCCTTTGCGACACGTACGCGTTCGATAACTTCCGGAAGCGCACGGCGGTCGCGCCGCCCGCTTGGCGGCGACCACGCGAGCGCCTCCTGCTTTCGACCCCGAAGCGCGCGGCGCGGCAGCGCTGAACGGCGGAGGGCGACAGACCTTCCGCTAGGCTCGCGGCCGGTGGGGACCCTTGATTTCGGACCATTCCTGAGCCTTGCGCCGGACGTCCGGGCGCGATTGCTCGCCGCGAGCGCGGCCGCGCGGTTCTCCCCCGGCGAAACGCTCGTGGCGGAAGGCGACCCGCCCGGCGATGTCATCGCCCTCGCATCGGGCCGCGTCCGCGTGATGACGGGCGACCGGCTGCGGACCCTCGCAACGCTCGCCGCGCCGGCGCTCGTCGGCGAGATGGCCGTCGTCCTCGATCAGCCTCGGAACGCCACGGTCGTCGCGACCGCCGCATCGGCCGGCGTGCGGATCCCGAAGGACGCGCTGCTCGCGGTCATCGCCGCCGAGGGCGACTTCGCCCAGGAGCTGCAGGCGTTCGCAGACCTTCGTGCGGCAACGAACTTCCTACGTCGCGACAGCCCGTTCGCGGACCTTCCCTCCGAAGCGATCGCGGACCTTGCGGCGCAGCTGACCCCGGCGACCTTCGCGCCCGGTGACGTGATCCTCCGGCAGGGCGAGCGCGGCGACGACGCGTACCTTCTGCGGAGCGGCGACGTCGAGGTCGTCCACCTGCAGGACGGCCTCGAGCGCATCGTCGGGCACGGCACGGCCGGTGCGTTCCTCGGCGAAGTCTCGGTCCTCACCGGCGCCCCCCGCAGCGCGACGGCGCGCGCGGTGACTCCGGTGCGCGCATTCCGGATCGGCGGCGACGACGTCCGCGCGATCGTGAAGAAGTACCGCCAGGTCGTCTCACGCCTCGAGTCCACGATGCAGGTGAAGCACTCGCCGCAGCGGAGCGCATCGGTGCGGGTGCTCCCAGCCCCCGATGATCCGACGAACGTGATCCTGCACGATCCGAAGGGCGGCACGTACCTGCGGCTCTCGACGGAGGGGCTCGCGATCTACGAAGATCTCGATGGGGATCGCAGCCTGCGCGAGCTCGCGATGCGCCACGCGGAGCGGACCGGGCTCGATGATCCGGCCACGGTCTTCGCGACGGTCGCCGCACTCCAAGCCGCGGGCCTCGTCTCGACGCCGCGGATCGCGGGCGACGAGCCGGACGCGCGCGTGATGCGGCTCCTCGACCTCGTGCTCGCGCCGCGGCTCGAGATAAAGGACGCCGATCGTCTGGCCGGCTCGCTGCACCGAGTGCTCGGCCCGATCTTCACGCGGCCGGGAGCGATCCTGGCCATGGTCGTCGGCGTCGGGGGGGCGGTCGCGCTCGCGCGCACCCTTCGCCAGGCATCGTCCGCGGACTTCGGGCTGGGCGGCCTGGTCGTCGCGTTCGTCGGGCTTGCGCTCGCCGGCGTCGGCCACGAGGCCGCGCACGCGATCGCGACGAAGGCCGAAGGCCGGCGTGTCGGGCGCGCGGGCATCGGACTGCTGTGGTTCACGCCGGTCATCTGGGTAGACACGTCGGACGCGTGGTTCATCGGCCGGTCGCGGCGGGCGATCGTGAACGCCGCCGGCCCGCTGTTCAACTTCGCGCTCGCCGGCGTCCTTGGGATCGTGGCCGCGCTGTCGTCCGGACGCGTGCAGGACCTCGCCGTGTGGCTCGCGGTCGCGAACCTCGTGAGCGTCGCATTCAACCTGTCACCGCTCCTCGAGTTCGACGGCTACTACGTGCTCTCAGACCTGGCCAACGTGAACGCGCTCCGGAGAAAGGCGCTCCGCTTCGTGTTCGCCGACCTCATCCGCCATCCGCGCCGGCTCCGGACGCGGCTGGAGACCGGGTTCCTCGCGTACACGCTCGCGGCCGCTGCGTACGTCCTCGGCATGACCGTCCTGGTGCTCTCCGGCGTGCCGGGCCTGGTGACCGGCATCGTGCCCCCGAGCGTCGGCGACGAGCTCCGGCTGTTCGCGGGGGTCGGCGTGGCGCTCGTGATGGCCGCGCTGCTCGTTGGGCCGTTCATCGGCGAGGTCGTGGCCGCGAGGAAGAGCGCCGCGCCCGCGGCGACCCACGCTGAGCGGCTCGAGGAGCGCATCTCCAAGACCGACCTCAGCGCGGCGATCTCGGCGAAGACCTCCTCGCCCATCCTCCACGCGCCGTCGGAGACACGCCGCTAACCGAGCGGGACCAGGGCGCGCGCGGTGTGGCGCGGGCCCTTCGGCGACAAGACGCTCTCGACGACCACGATCCGCTCGACCCGCGTACGCAGCTCGGGCACCGTGACCTCGTCCGCTGCCGCGGCGACCGTCTGGGCCTCTGGGCCCGATGCCTCGACCCGCAGCCGGGCGAGCGTGAGGTGCGGCGCGAAGGGCCGGTCGTCGAACATGAGGGTGCGCCGTCGGAGCTCGTCCGTGACCCGCGCGGCCAGCTCTGCGAGGGGCTCCTGCCCCTCCCCGATCCCGAGCCAGACCACCTTTGGCCGGCCCGAGGCCGGAAACCGGCCGACGCCGGCAAACACGAGATCGAATGCCCCCGCACCGGCGGCCGCGGCGCGAGCGGCGGCCGTCACCTCGTCCAGCCGCTCGTCAGGGGTCGATCCGAGGAAGGCCAGGGTGACGTGCATGAGCTCGGGCCGGACACGCTTCAGCGCGGGGAGGGCTGAGGGAAGGAGCGCGGCGGCGCGGTCGGTGAGCTCTTTGGGGAGCGGGACCGCGATGAAGAGCCGCATGGACCGAGGCTAGGGCGGGCGCTAGAGAACGGCGGCCTGCACCTGGTCGGAGATGAGTAGCACCATGAAGGCGACGGCGAGGACGAGCGCGAACGCCGCCAGGAGCGCCGTGCGGATGCGCTCATTCTGTTCGACGGTCGACTTGATCTCGTAAACGATGGTGCTCACGCATCCGCAATAAGCACTTCGCGTGCCGACCGTTATGCCCTCGCTCGCCGCTTTGTTGCGACTGTGTATCGGGCCGGGAGGACCTGCGTGCGTTGGGGGCTGGCGGCCATTCCCTTCGCTCGCTCGTCCCGTGCGTCCGAGACGTCAGTCGTTCCTCCGGACGAGTCTTCGCTCAGGAAACGGCCGCCAGCCCCGAATCACCGCACGCGGATCAAGGGTCCGTCCAAAGCCACGCCACGGGCGCGCGCGAGGGCCGTCGCGGTCGGGCCCTTGTCGTCTGGTCTAGGCAGGCGTGGGTGCGGGAGCGGGGCCCTTGCCCGTGCCAGGGTCCGGACGGCGCTTCGCTTCGGGAGCGCCGGCGGCCGGGGCACCCGACGGCGGCGTCGTGCCGCTGCCCGCGGTGCTCGCGGCAACGGGCAGCTGGCCGAGGTGGCCGTCGACGAGGGCGTTGAACTCGTCGGAGCTGAGCGTCTCCTGCTCGATGAGCTTGGCGACCACCGCGTCGAGCACGCTGCGGTGCTGGCTGAGGAGCTCGTACGCCCGGCGGCGCGCGCGATCCACGATCTCGTGGACCTCGCTGTCGATGAGCTTCGAGGTCTCCTCCGAGTAGTTCTTCTCTTCCTGGATCTGCCGGCCGAGGAAGATGAGCTCGTCCGTCTTGCCGTACTGCAGCGGACCGAGCTTCTCGCTCATGCCGTACTTCGTGACCATGTGGCGAGCCATCTCGGTGGCCTTCTCGATGTCGTTCGAGGCGCCGGTGGTGACGTCACCGCCGAGGTGGAGCTGCTCGGCGGTCCAGCCGCCGAGCGCCGCGGCGATGTCGTCCTCGAATTCGCGCTTCGTCCGGAAGTAGCGGTCCTCCTGCGGGAGCGACCAGGTGACACCCATCGCCATGCCGCGCGACACGACCGAGATCTTGTGGACCGGGTTCGTGTTCGAGAGCAGCTTGAAGCACAGGGCGTGGCCCGCCTCGTGGTACGCGACGATGTTCTTCTCCTTCTCGGAGATGACGCGCGACCGCCGTTCGGGTCCGAGCGAGACCTTCTCGAGAGCCTCCTCGAAGTCGATCTGGGTGATGACCTTGCGGTTCCGGCGCGCGGCGAGGATCGCGGCCTCGTTCACGACGTTCGCGAGGTCGGCGCCGGAGAAGCCGGGTGAGATCTGCGCGATGCGCAGGAGGTCGACGGACTTGTCGAGCGGCTTGCCGCGGACGTGAACGTCGAGGATGCCCTTGCGGCCCTTGATGTCCGGACGGTCGAGCACGACCTGGCGGTCGAAGCGGCCGGGCCGCAGGAGCGCCGGGTCGAGGACGTCGGGACGGTTCGTGGACGCGAGGACGATGACGTTCGTCCCGGTGTCGAAGCCGTCCATCTCAACGAGGATCTGGTTGAGGGTCTGCTCGCGCTCATCGTGCGAGCCGCCGAGACCGGCGCCGCGCTGGCGGCCGACCGCGTCGATCTCGTCGATGAACACGATGCACGGCGCGTTGCGCTTGGCCTGATCGAACAGATCACGCACCCGCGAGGCGCCGACGCCGACGAACATCTCGACGAACTCGGAGCCCGAGATCGAGAAGAACGGCACGCCGGCCTCTCCGGCGACCGCGCGCGCGAGCATCGTCTTGCCGGTGCCGGGCGGGCCGACGAGCAAGACACCCCTTGGGATCCGAGCGCCCAAAGTGGAGAACTTCTCGGGGTACTTGAGGAACTCCACCACTTCGGTGAGCTCCTGCTTCGCTTCGTCGACACCGGCGACGTCGTCGAACGTCGTCGCTGGCTTGTTACCGATGAACATGCGCGCGCGCGACTTCCCGAACGACAGCGCCTGGTTATTCGTGCCCTGGGCCTGCCGCATCATGTAGACGAAGAAGCCGCCGATCAGCAGCACCGGCAAGAGGCTCAACAGGACCGAGCCGATGATGCCGAATGTCGCCGAATCCTTTTGGATGCTCAGCTGGACCTTCCGGCCGTCCGGCTGGGTCGTGTTGTAGTCGAGGACGATCTTCTGGAACGTGCCGGTGTCGTTCGTTCCGATGTTCACGGTCTCCTGGGTCTTGTCGAGCTTCTCGATCGTCGCCGTGTCCGTGTTGATGATGACCTTGGAGACCTGACCCGCCTGGATCTCCGAGACGACCTTGTCGTACGTCGTGATCGCCGCTGACGGGCTCTGGGCCCGATACGCGTACAGAAGCGCCACGCCCATCAGCACGAGGAGCAGGGTCAGGATGCCGTTCTTGAAGATCCGGTTGTCGAGGTTCGTTGGCGTGTCCTCTCTAATCCGCCGTCAGGCGATCGCTTCCATCGATGTTACCCGTGTAACGCCGTAATGCCTGGATCTGTGCCGGGGGCGGCTTCGCGAAGATCCACCGGCCCGGAGCCGCGTCCCCATCGGCGTGCTTCAGGCCGACCACCCACCAGACCTCGCCGGGGCCCGTCACCACGAGCGGATGGGCCGCCCGGGACCGCAGCGGCACCTTCGCGTCGGTGAAGAGGTCCTGGACCTTGATACGAAGCCGCCCGCCGAGCCGATCTCCCGGACGGCGCGATCGCACGATCAGGTCGCCCGTAGCCGGCGCGGGCGCCTTGAACGCCCCGGCTCCCCCCTCACCGAGCGTGAAGGTCCAGCCACCCCAGACCACCGGCCGGCCGGCGACGAGGGGTGCGTCCGCGGGCGGTTCGCCGGCTGCCTCGGAGCCGGTCGCGATGCGCAGCGTGCCGTACTCGCGTACCGCCCGGCCGCCGGGGAGATCGAGGCTGGCGCTTCCGTCGCGCGTGGCCGCGAGCGCGGCGAGGGCAGCGCGATGCTTCGTCGCGAGGCCGCGGCCGGTCGCTCGGCCCCACGCGAGCGCGAGCGCGTCGTCTCGGACGGCGTCTTCAAGACGATCGAGGGCGATGCCGTCGCCGGTCGTCGCGCCGTCGAGGGCCTGCTCCGCGGCGTGCTGCGCGGCGTCCGATGCCTGCGCGGCCGCATCGGCGAGGCGCGCGAGGGCGGCGCGCGCCTGCGGGTTGATGCGCTCGAGCTCCGGCAGCACCCTGTGGCGGATCCGATTGCGCGCGTACGCGGGGTCGGCGTTCGAGCGATCCTCGCGCGGCGCGATCTTCGCCTCCGCGCAGACGGCTTCGGTGTCGGCCCGGCCGATCGCGAGCAGCGGGCGAACGATGTCGTCGCGCAGCGGGCGCATGCCGGCGAGGCCCACCAGACCGCTGCCGCGCGTCGCGTGGAGCAGCACGGTCTCGGCCTGATCGTCGCGCGTGTGCCCGGTCGCGATGCGCGTCGCGCCGACCTCGCGAGCCGCGCGGCGCAGGAACGCGTAGCGGAGCTCGCGGGCCGCATCCTCGCCCTTCGGCGCGGCGTCAGCCCGACCGATGCGGATCGTCGCGCCGCGCTGCTGCGCGAGGTCGGCGACGAACTGCGCATCCTTCGCCGACGAGCGCGGGCGCAGGCGATGATCGAAGTGCGCGACGTGGAGGTCGAGGCCGAGCTGCGGCGCGAGCTCGCTCAGCAGCAGGAGCAGCGCGGTGGAGTCGGCGCCGCCGGACACCGCGACGACGAGCGGGCCGGGCGGCAGGAGGTCGTGCTCACGCACGAAGGCCAGGACCGCGGCGCGGATCGATCGAGTGGTCGTCAACGGTGGCTGGGGTGGGAGTCGGACCCACGATCGGGCGGTTATGAGTCGCCTGCTCTAACCACTGAGCTACCCAGCCGGAGAGGTCAATTGTATGGGGGCGGCTCGTTCTTCTCAGCGGCGAGGCGCGCGCGGAACTCGGCCTCGCTCATCCGATGTTTGCGCGCATTGCAGCGGTGACACGCCGGAAGGATGTTGTCGATCCGGTTGGATCCACCCCGTGAGAGCGCGACCCGGTGATCGGGCTCGAGGACCGCGGTCCGACGGCAGTAGGCGCATCGGCCGTCATGTGCCACCACGAGCTCGCTCCACTCCTTTGCGGTGAATGCGCCCTCGGCGGCCAACCGCAGCGCCCGATGCTTGTTCGACTTCGCTCGGACGATGGCGGGATTCGCGCGGTGGTACTCCGCGATCCGCGCCTTGAGACGCTCCGCGTGCCGGTCGTAGTAGGCGGCGTTCTCCGCCCGGTGCAGGTCCGGATGCCGCCTACGCCAGCGTTGCATCGCGGCGCGCGCCTTATCGGCGTTCCGGCGCACCCAGGCCCGCCCGTACGCCCGCCGCGCGTCTGGGTCTCGGTACGGCATCCATGCGTGATACCGAAGCCGCGACGTCGGTGCAATAGGACTCGGACACGAAAACACCCGGGCCTCGGCCCGGGCGCTCTGTTGCGGGAGAAGGATTCGAACCTTCGGCCTTCGGGTTATGAGCCCGACGAGCTACCGCTGCTCCATCCCGCGTATCTAATGCTACGCGGTCCGCGTGGTCATCGCGAATGAAGCGAGCGGTCGCAGCAAGGTCAACGAGATCAGCGCGATCCGAAGAAGAGCGCGATCCACTTCTGCACGCGCGACGGCCCCGGCGCGCTCGCGACGGCAACAGGAGTGGTCGCCTCCCGCTGCACGCCGATGAGCGCCTCCCCCGGGAGGACGTACCCGTAGTCGCGGGCCT
>DATCPY010000089.1:0-7487 GCA_036569845.1 Candidatus Limnocylindria bacterium
AACCTGCACAACAGCACCTGGCCGACCGCCTATGCGCTGGACGGCGGCGGCGGCCCGGTGCAGGACTACATCGCGACGCCGCGGGACGCATGGTTCAAGGTGGCCATCGGTCCGAGCGAGCAGATCGTGGTGAGCCTGCGCGACTGCCAGTTCGACTGCTCACTGGTCCTCTTTACCGACATCGCAGCCGCGGCGGCCACGCTCCAGGCCGGGACGATCGCGAACGTGCAGCGCACGCAGCAACAGATCAGCCCGGCCGAGCTTTCACCGGCCGAGCTGTCACCCGCGGAGCTCAGTCCGGCCGAGCTGTCACCGGCCGAGCTGTCGCCCGCCGAGCTGTCACCCGCGGAGCTCAGTCCGGCCGAGCTCAGTCCGGCCGAGCTGTCGCCCGCCGAGCTGTCGCCCGCCGAGCTCAGTCCGGCCGAGCTGTCCCCGGCCGAGCTGTCGGCCGCCGCCTATTCGTCCGCCCAGACCCAGACGTTGATGGCGATCTCGGCCCACGCAGGGCTGTCGCCCGAGCTCATCGTGCGCAACACCTGGGAGCACACCGGCAACTTCTACATCCGGGTGCTGAGCCACAACGGCGACACGAGCCTGCAGCCGTTCACCGTCTCGGCGCGGGTCCTGCCCGGCGCGTGCGTCGGGGTCGACCTCACCAAGAGCCCCTCGGTGCTCAGCGGTGGGACCGCGACCACCCTGTACCTCACCAACTCGAGCCGTCTCGCTCCGACGGCCGCGATGACCGTCGCGCAATTCATGAACCGCCTCAGCGCCTTCGCGGTCACGAACGGTGGAGCAGTCATCGACCTCGCCGCCGACAGTGGCATCCAGGCGAACTACGCGACCTGGGACGCGCACAAGGGCTGCGCCCTAGCGGCGAACACGGTCGCAGATTCGATCCACGACCTCATCGGCCGCTACAGCGCGAGACAGAACATCGTGCTCGCCGGCGGCGACAACGTCGTGCCGTTCCGCCGGGTCCCTGACTTCGCCGGGCTCGGCAACGAGAGCACGTACCACGTCCCGGTCCTCGACTCGAGCGAGAGCCAGGCCGCGCTGCACAGCGGCTTCTTCCTCTCCCAGGACTTCTATGCCTCGCCGGAGCCGATCCTCCGCGGGAACCTGCGCATCGACCTGCCGATGCAGAACATCGGCCGCCTCGTCGAGTCGGTCAGCGACATGACCGCGATGCTCGACGCATTCGACGCCCCTGGCGTCAATGGCATCGCGCACCCGACGACGTCCGTGTCGACCGGTTACGACTTCATCGCCGACCTCGCGACCGAGCTCCAGACGACGTTCCTCGCTGAGGGCCTCGCCGTCGACACGCTGATCGAGCCGATCGGGCTCAAGGCGACCGATCCGCTCGCGTGGACCGCGACCCAGCTCCGGTCGGTGCTGTTCGGCGCGAAGGCGTACGGGGTCTACGCGATCAATGGCCACTTCTCCGCGAACCGCGCGCTCGCCGCCGATTACGCCACGCTTGTCGGCAGCGAAGAGGTCGTGGCGCTGCCGGCTTCGGACCTCCGATTCCGGAACGCGCTGTTCCTCTCGATGGGCTGCCACGCCGCGTACAGCATCGTCGACGCCGACGGCATCCCGAACCTGACGCAGACCGTCGCCTGGGCCGAGGCGCTCAACGCGCGGGGCGCGACGGTCGTCGGCGGGACCGGCTACGGCTACGCGGACACCGACTTCGTCCAGTACAGCGAGCTCGTGCTGTCGAACACCGCGAAAGCCCTCGGCGCGGCCGGCGGACCGGTCGCGATCGGCGAGGCCCTGCGCACAGCGAAGACCGCGTACCTCGCGAGCCTGGCGGCGCCCGCCGGTATCGACGTGAAGGCCGCCGCCGAAGCGACCCTCTATGGCCTGCCGATGATGAAGTTCGCGGTCCCGACGCCGGCCGGTGGCACGAGCGACGGGGTGTCGCTCGAGCTCAGCACCGGGTTCTCCAGCGGCCTGCAGTACGTCGAGCCCGCCCTCAGCTACACGACGACGCTGCACACCGCGACGGTCCCCATCGTCGGTTCGCTGACCGGTGGCACGGTGCAGCTCAGCTACTACGACGCGAACGGCGGCGACGTGCAGGTCTCGCCGTTGCAGCCGATCCTTCCTCGGAGTGTGACGCCGCTGTCGCTGCCGAACACGGTGGTGCTCCGCGGCGGCGCGCTGATCAGTGCCCAGTACACCGAGACGTCGCCGTTCTTCCCGCGGACGGACGTCGCGACGACCGAGGAGCGCGGCCAGATTCCGACCGCGTTCGCCAGCGTGTTCACGCCACTCCGGCTGTTCTCCTTGAACCAGATCGCGGGCCGGTCGCTCGTCGTAACGCCGGCGCAGTACCTGACCGACGGGGTCACCGGCACCGCGCGGCTGTACGACGCCGGCAACCTCCGGCTGCGGCTGTACACATCGACGCGTACCGACGCCTCGGCGCTCGCCGCCGCGCCCTCCATCAATAACGTGGTCCTCACGCCGTCACCGACTGGGGTCCACGTCGACGCGGTCATCGGGGGCCTCACCGCCGCTGGCCTCGAAGACGTCCTGTTCACGTACACGAATGGAGCAGTGAACGGGCAAGGGGCGTGGGCCTCCGTATGGCTCCATGGCGCGGGCGCGACCCTGATCGAGGATGGGTACCAGGCGGCGGGCGACGGCTTCTCGGAGCACGTCAGCGGCGACATCGCGACCGCGACGCCGTACGCCCTCAGCTTGTTCGTGCAGGCCGTCAGTGGGAACGCTCTCGTGTCCGTCGCATCCGACGCCGGTGCGTACTACCACCTCGCACCGGTGACGGCGACGCCTGCGACGCCGAAGCAGCCCAGCGCGCTTGCGTTCACGGCCGCGCCGAGCGCGAGCACGACGTACGGCGGGACGATCTCGGCGACCGTCCGGCTCACCAGCGGGGGAGTGGCGAAGGACGGTAAGGTCGTCGACTTCAGCTTTGGCGGACACCACGCGCGCGTCGTGACCGCAGGCGGCGGCCTGGCGTCGGCGCACTTCACGGCGAGCTTCGACCCGCTCGGATCGCCGTACTTCTTCCGCGTGGCGTTCCCCGAGGATGACGAGCTCCTCGCGTCGTCGGTCGGGTCCGACGTCGCCATCACGCCGGCCACCAGCACGCTGACCGCGGCGCCGCTGAACATGCAGTACGGCGGTAGCGCGATCCTCAACGCCGTCCTCACGGCCAACGGCCAGCCGCTCAACGAAGAGCTGGTGGTGATGACCTTGAAGGCCGGCGGGAAGACGACCGCGCAGCGCGCGCTGCTGACCGACGGTCTCGGTCGCGCGCAGTTCGACACCAAGACATTCGGGAGCCTGCCGGCCAACGCGTACCTCGCGAGCTTCTCGTACGGCGGCAGCGACTTCTACACGCCCGCGACCGTCGATATCTCCTTCGTCGTGTACGACGCGACCACCGGCGGCGGCTGGATCCTGACCACGGCGTCCACGACACCCGCGGGGACCGTGGCGCTGCCGGCCGGCAAGAAGGCGAACTTCGGCTTCAACGCGAAGTACAAGGATGGACTGCCGACCGGCAACGTCCTCTTCCAGCTGAAGGAAGCGTCCCTCGACTTCCAGTCAACGATGGTCGACGGGCTCGTGCTCAGCAGCACGACGGTGCAGATCACGGGTGGCGGGACGGTCAACGGGGCCGGGACCTTCCGGTTCCAGATCAATGCGACGCAGGGCAGCCCCGACCGGTTCGAGATCCGGATCTGGGACCCCGCCGCCGCGGCCGGCAACTCCTTCGATCACCCGCGGTACATCGCGAGCAACGCGCTCGGCAACGGGAGCATCAAGGTCCACTAGAGCTCGCGCAGGATCGCTTCCGTCCTTCCCAGCTCCGCTGCATCGCCGGCCTCGCTCAAGGTTCGCTTGCTCAGCTCGAGGTGCTCCCGCGCGGCCGCGCGATCGCCGCGGGCGAGCGCGATCTGCCCAACGACTCGCTCCGTCGCGCCGAGCTGCGCCGTCGCATGCGCGTCGCGCGCGTATCCGAGCGATCGCTCCGCGTTCGCGG
Source organism: Candidatus Limnocylindria bacterium (assembly GCA_036569845.1). Classification (GTDB taxonomy): domain Bacteria; phylum Chloroflexota; class Limnocylindria; order P2-11E; family P2-11E; genus UBA4735. The sequence continues at coordinate 4,022 of DATCPY010000089.1, forward strand.
CGGCGTCGTCGAGGTCGCTTCGCGCGAGATCCGCTCCGGCGAGGTACCGATAGATGTCCGGGTGATAGGTCGTGCTGCCGACCGCGTCGAAGCGCTGCTCGGCGTCGCGAAGGTGCGCGCGACCAACGTCGACGTCGTCGAGCTCGATACGCGCCGCACCGAGTCCGATGAGCGCGATCGCGATACCGGATGCGTAGCCGATCGGTGTCCAGGTCGCGATCGCCTGCTCGAATGCGGCTGCAGCGAGCGCCGCGTCGCCGCGCGCCCGGTGCATCTCGCCGATGTTGTTGAGGCAGGTGCCCACACCCCAGGGGTTCCCCATCAGCCGGCGGAGGGTCAGGCTGGCCTCATTCTCCGCAAGGGCCTCGTCCCATTGACGCTCGCGCACGGCGAGGGCGCCGAGATTGCTGTGGATGTCGGCGATCCCAGCCGTGTCCTTGAGGGCTTCGTAGTGGTCGCGGCTACGTCCGTACATCTCCTTCGCGATCCGAAGGTCCCCTTCGAGGTACGCGACGTTCCCAAGCTGCTTCGTACCCTCAGCGAGCACGTCCTGCGCTCCGATGCGCTCGCCGGCGGCCAGCGCTTGCACGAGGGCGATCCGCGCGGCGTCGTAGTCGCCTCGCCGCCATAGGAGCTGCCCGAGCTGCAACCCGATCCGGCACGCTTCGGCGTCGTCCTCGCCGTCGAAGATCGCCAGTCCGCGCGCGTAGCTCGCGCGGGCTTCGTCGTACGAGCCCTTCTTTGCCAGCGCGACCCCCGAGAGACGCTCGAGCCGGGCGATCCGCACGGGCGCCGGCGTTCCGCGTTCACGTGCGGCGGTGAAGCTGGCGAGCGCGTCGTCGTAGCGGCCCATGAGGGTCTGCACATCTCCGCGCCGCTCGAGCACGGTCCCCGCGTCGAATGGTCCGTCGCCATCGATCGCGCGGTCGAGCGCCGACGCGTACAGCGCGAGCGCCTCTTCGTTCGCGAAGAGGCTCTTCGCTCGATCGGCAGCGCGCATCAGCCATGGGAGGGCGCGCTGCGGGTCGTCACCACGTTCGTAGTGGTACGCGAGGAGGTCGATGAACTCATCGAGCCGGTCGGCGTAGAGCTCCTCGATCGCGGCACCGACGGCGGTGTGCGTCGTCCGGCGCACGCTGAGGAGCTGCACCTGATACGCGACGTCGCGGATGAGGGCCTGCCGGAACGCGTAGGTGAGCTCGGGCTTCGTCGCCCGCGGAACGACGAATTCCTCGGCCTCGAGCACGCCCAGGCCGCCGCTGACGGAGCCCTGTGGTAGCAGCTTCGCGAGCACGCGGTACCAGAACGTCCGCCCGATCACGGCCGCCGGCCGCACCACGCGCGTGGCGGCGTCCGGAAGTCGATCGAGCCGCGCTTCGAGCACCTCCTGTACGGTCGCGGGCAGCCGCTCGGCAGCTCGTGGATCGCCGCCAATGCGCCCGTCGCGCTCGGTGAGCTGGCCCGCGCTCTGGAGCTCGCGGACGACCTCCTCGATGAAGAACGGGTTGCCGCCGGTGCGTCCGAACACGCTGTCGGCGAACGCCGTCTCGACCGGGCTCTGCAACACGGCCTCGATCAGCGATCGGCCCCCGGCCTCGTCGAACGGCTCGACCTCGAGCTGCTGCGACGGCCAGGGCGGCGTCCAGCTCGGACGGCTCGTCGTCAGGAAGAGACAGGGCAGCGAGCTGGTGTCGCCGACGAGCTCGCCGAGGACCCGCAGGCTCGCGTCATCGACCCAGTGGAGGTCTTCGGCCGCAAGCAGGAACGGTGAACGCACCGCCGCACGTTGCAGGATCGCGCGGAGGAACCCGACCAGGAGCGCGCGCTTCCGTTCCGGATCGAGCGCCGACCGGGCGGGGTAGCCGATGACCTCGAGGATCACGGCGAGGATCGTCGGCTCGACCTCCTGCGCGTAGCGCTTGAGACCGTCGTTGAGGGCGATGGTCGCGGCGGCCTCGTCGTCCGCCGCGTGGATGCCGAAGGCGCCGCGGATGAAATCCGCGATGAGCGCGTAGGGCGTCGACTGCTCGTACGACGCGCAGCGCGCGGTCATACGGTCCATCTCTCGCGGGAGGGTGTTGCGGAACTCGGCGAGGAGGCGTGACTTGCCGACGCCCGGCTCACCGACGACCGCGATGACCGTGCCGCGGCCGGCCCGAGCCTGGCGCAATGCGGCCGCGAGCTGGTCAAGCTGCGCCTGACGCCCGACGAACGGCGTGGCGTCGGGCTCGATCGTGGTGTCGAGCTCGCGGACGACGCGGTACGTGATCACCGGCTCGCTCTTGCCCTTCAACGTGATGGGATCGCGGCGCTCGAACTCGAAGCGATGCATCGCGAGCCGCCGGGTCGTCTCGCTCACGAGCACCTGGCCGAGCGGCGCGGCCGATTCGAGACGCTGCGCGGTGTTCACCGCGTCGCCCACGACCGTGTACGCGCGCTGCACGTCGCCCGCGAGCAGCCCCGCGACGACCTCGCCGGTGTTGACGCCGATGCGAAGGGTGAGCCGCACGCCGTACTTGCGATCGAGGTCGTCGTTCAGGCGACCGATCGACGCCTGCATCGCGAGCGCGGCATGGACCGCGCGTTCGGCATCATCCTCGTGCGAGATCGGCGCCCCGAAGACGGCCATGACGGCGTCGCCGATGTACTTGTCGATCGTGCCCTCGTAGCGCTGGATCTGCCGCGCGAGCACGCCGAAGTAGCTGCCGAGGATGCCGCGAAGCTCCTCCGGATCGAGCTTCTCCGCGAGCGGCGTCGAGCCCGAGAGGTCGGCGAAGATGATCGTGACGACCTTGCGCTGCTCGAGCAGCGCATCCGCCGTCTCGGCCGTGACTTGGAGCGAGGCGCTCGTCGGCGCGGCGGTGGGCTGGGGTGCCTGCGCGGCGGCGATCGGCGTGCCGCACTTGGCGCAGAAGCGGTCCTTCGCGCGGATCGCCGCGCCGCAGTTCGCGCAGGTGGCTTTCGTCTTGGTCGCACGCTCCGGCATCGGCGTACAGGGTACGTTCGGCTAGCCTGGCGCCGTTATCGAGGCGCGGGGGAGGCCGACATGCCGGCAGCGAAGAGCGCGGGATCGGGCACCAAAGAGAAGCCGTGGAAGCTGAAGACACCGAGCGGCTCGTCGGAGTACGTGATGTATCGCGACGACGCGTCGGATCCGCTGTCGATCGTCGGCGTCGTCGGAAAGACGGAGCTCCGCTATCAGGCGCGCGCGATCGAGGACCTGCACGCCATGCTCAAGAAGCACGGCGACTGGATGCTGCTCGGCAGCGCGGACGAGCAGAAGCCCGCGGCCGACGGCACCGTCGAGGCGTGGGGCCGCTCGGCGAAGAACCCGGTCAAGGGCTGGTACGGCCTGAAGAAGGGTCTGCGCGGCCGCTTCGGAATGTACATGCCGCCGCCGCTCGAAGCCCTCGGACTTGCCGAGGTCGAGCACAACCCGAAGAACAACCGGATGCGCGCGAAGTAG
>DATCPY010000090.1:0-3713 GCA_036569845.1 Candidatus Limnocylindria bacterium
CTGTTCGAGGAGCGCGTGCGCGAGGTCTGCGACGCGGTCCACGCGGCCGGCGGGCTCGTCTACGGAGACGGCGCGAACATGAACGCGTTGCTCGGCGTCGCACGACCCGGCGACCTCGGCTTCGACTGCGTGCACATCAACGTCCACAAGACCTTCTCCACGCCGCACGGCGCCGGCGGTCCGGGAGCCGGACCGCTCTGCGTGAAGCGCCACCTCGAGCCGTTCCTGCCGGTGCCGCGCGTCGTCAGGGACGGTGCCGGCAGCTTCCGGCGCGAGACCGCCACGGTGCATCCCCAGAGCATCGGGCGGGTCCGGTCGTTCGTCGGGAACTTCGGAGTGCTCGTGCGCGCGTACACCTACATCCGCACGCTTGGCGAGGAGGGCCTCGTGGAAACCGGCCGGGACGCGATCCTCGCGGCCAACTACCTGCTCGCGCTGGTGCGTGAGGGCTACGACGTCGCGTACGAGCGGTCGCCGATGCACGAGTTCGTGTTGACGGCCGCGAGGCAGAAACGCCAGGGCGCGAACGGCCTCGACATCGCCAAGGCGCTCATCGACGAGGGCTTCCACCCGCCGACGGTGTACTTCCCGCTCATCGTTCCCGAGGCCCTGATGATCGAGCCGACCGAGACCGAGCCGAAGGAGACCCTCGACGCGTTCGCCGCCGCGTTGCTGCGGATCGCGAAGCGCATCGAGACCGATCCGAAGAGCGTCCATGACGCGCCGGTCACGGCGCCGCTCCGCCGGCTCGATGAGGTCGCCGCAGCGCGCAAGCCGGTGCTGCGATACCGGCCGCCCGCATGAGCGTCACTCCCGCGACGCGCGTCGCGATGGTGCGTCCGCCGCGGGGGATGGTGAATCGCGGCATCGTGCCGTTGCGCGTCAGGCCCGACGACGGCGCCGAGCTCGTCGACGAAGCCCACTTCGGCGAGGAGCTGACCCGGCTCGGCGAGGACGGAGGCTGGTCGTACGTGCAAGGCTCCGACCTCTATTTCGGATGGATCCCGACCGCGCGCGTCCCGAACATCGCGGACCCACCAGACCAGTGGGTCGTCGCCGTCCCGTTCGCCCGCGCGCGCGTCGCTGCATCGGACGACGCCGACGGGTATGACGAGCTTCCGGCAGGCACGCCGCTCATCTGGAAGCAGCCGCACGGCGAGTGGTGGCAGATCGCGCCCGAGGGCTGGCTGCGCGTCGACGAGACGATCGCGGTCGCGGAGATCCCGCACCGTTACCCGACCGCGGACGATCTCCTTGCGACGGCGGAGTCGTTCCTCGGCGTCCCGTATCTGTGGGGTGGGACGAGCGCACATGGGATCGACTGCTCGGGGCTCACCCAGCAGGTCTATCGTTTGAACGGTGTGGGGCTGGACCGCGATGCGGACCAGCAGGCGCTGGGAGGCAGGCCGGTGGACCAGGCGCGTCCGGGTGACCTCTTCTTCTTCGGAGCCGAGCGAGTGACGCACACCGCGATCGCGACCGGCCTGCGCACGTTCATCCACGCGCCCGCGTCCGGGCAGACGGTCCAGCGCGGGGAGCTCACCGATCCGGTTGACGTGGCGCGGCTCCGCGGCATCCGGCGGTACCTCCCCTGACGCGGGTGCCGCGGAAGGGGGAGGGTCCCGACGCGGAGCTGCGCGGGGACCGCGAGCTCGTCTACGCCGCTCGCGACGGCGACGCCCTGGCATTCGACGGGCTCTTCTACCGCTATCGCGACGGCATCTATCGCCTCGGCCTCGCGATCACCAAGGATCCGTCAGCCGCGGAGGAGATCGTGGTCGACACCTTCGCCCGCGCGCACCGCGCGATCGACCGGCTCGAGCCCGACGACACGCTGCGGCCATGGCTGTACCGGGTCGCGGTCAACCTCTCGTACAACCGCCGCCCGCGGAAGGGCGTCACCTGGAGCTCGCTCGATGACGCCGCCTACGACGTCGCGGCCGAGGGTGAGTCGCCCAGCGATGCCGCCGAGCGCACTGAGCGCCGCCGGGTCGTCCTCGAGTGCATCGACGCGCTCGGGTCGAAGCACAAGGTCGTGGTGGTCCTGCACTACCTGAACGGGCTGAACCTGGCTGAGATCGCGGAGATCGTCGACGTGCCGGTCGGGACGGTGAAGTCGCGGCTTCACTACGCCCTGCGGAAGCTGCGGGTGCAGCTTTCGGCACATCCGGGGCTGGACTTCGAACCTGCCCTGGCCCTGGCCACTAGGGAACAGCAGATGCACAGGCAGGCCCGATGAGGGTCTTTGGGCGTGCGGCACTCCCGCTCGAGGGGCGGCTGCCCCTTGACGCCGCACTCGAGGAGGCCTTCGGGCCGCTGCGTGCGCGCACGGCGAACGTCGGTCCGGCGCGCGTCCGCGCCGCCGTCCGCTGGGCCGCCCCCGAGCCGGTCGCGCTCCGGGGTCTGACCCTTGTGCGACGGATCTCCGATCTTTCGCTCGCGGCCGTCGTCTCGGCGTTCATCTTCGCCGGGTCCGTCGTGTCGATGGTGGCGGTCCCGGCCGTCCCGGACGTGACTCGCGACGCCGCGGTGTCGGCGACCTGGGAGCTGAACGGTCGTCTCGCGTTCCAGCCCCCGGTCGATCCGCACGCGGCCGACGGCCGCATGACGGTCCACGAGTTCGCCGCGAACGGCGCGACCGTCCGACGGACCGAGGTGCCCGAGCCGGCGAACAGCGTGCGCGATTCGGAGCCGTTCGCCGGCAGACCGTAGCCTTCGCCGGTGCGCTCGCGGCCCCTGGCGCTCACCCTCATCTGCGCCGTCGTCGTGCTCCAAGCCTGCGCGCCCTCGCGGCCGGCGCGGCGTGACGTCGTCATCGGCCTCGTCGGCGAGCCGGCCTCGGTGTTCGCGGACGATCCGAACGCGCGGATCATCGCCGCGGCCGTGACCGAACAGCTCGTCCGGCGCGACGCCCACGACGATCTCGTCCCGCGGCTCGCCCTGACCGTGCCGACGATCGAGAACGGGGGGCTGGTCGTGGTGACCGACGATCCCGTCGCACCGGAGGGACGGCTCGTCGCGACGTTCGAGCTGCGCAGCGATCTCACCTGGCAGGATGGCGCGCCGCTCACTTCGGCCGACGTCCGCTTCGCGTGGGAGACGGAGCGCGCCGCGGCGCTCGGTTCCGAAGAGCGCTGGACCGCGGACCGGGTCGAGCGCGTCGACGTCGTCACGGATCGGCTGGTGCGGCTTACGTATCGCGCGAACGAGCGATGGGATGGCTACGCGCTCGCCGCGCGCGTCCTGCCCGAGCATCTGCTCGCGAACGCCAGCCCTCAGCAGCGCGCGCGCTACGCGAGAGAGCCCGTCCACGCGGGACCCTTCTCGGTCGCGGCATGGCTGCCCGGCATCGGCGTGACGCTCTCCGCGTTCAAGGGCTACGCCCTTGGGGCGCCGGCGCTCGGCCGGCTCGAGATCCGCTTCTTCGCCGGTCGCACCGCGCTCCTCGATGCGCTGCGCCGCGGCGATGTGGACATCGTGCCATCCCCCGGGCTCGAAGCGGATCTTGCCGCCACGCTCGATCGCTTCGCCGACAGCACCACCCTGCAGACGTTCTACAAGCAGGCGGAGTCGATCGAGATGCTCCGCTACGGCGCGCGCTTCGCCGATCCGGTGCTGCGCCAGGCTGTGGAGCTCGCGATCGATCGGCGGAAGCTCAGCCTGGCGTTGTTCGAGGGTCGCGCGCTCGTGCCGCGCAGCTATCTCGTCGCGCC
>DATCPY010000091.1:0-8895 GCA_036569845.1 Candidatus Limnocylindria bacterium
AAGATCGCGTTCGCCCGGCGCTTCTACAACGGCAACGTCCGCGACTACAACACCGCGCTGCAGACGTTCCCGACGAACATCCTCGCCGGGATGTTCGGGTTCGGCCCTGAGCAGTACTTCGAGCTCGCCGACCAGGCGGACAAAGAAGTGCCGCAGGTGAAGTTCAGCTAGCGCGATGACCTTGCAAGGCGAACCGAGCTTCGTCCCGCGCGTCTCGATGTACGAGGCGCAGGCTCAGAACCGCTGGCGGACGGTGGTGCTCATCGCCGCGTTCACGGCCATCGTGGTGGCGGTCACGTTCGTGTTCGGCGACATCCTCGGCGGCAGCACGAGCGCGGGTGCCGCACTCGTCCCGGCCGCGATCCTGTTCTCGGCCGGCTCGTCGCTCGTCTCGTACTTCGCCGGCGACAAGCTCGTCCTCGCCCAGAGCCGCGCCCGCCTGGTCCCGGAGGGCGAGGAGAAGGTCCTGCGCGACGTCGTCGAGACGCTCGCGGTCGGGCTCGGCATCCCGACGCCGAAGCTGTACGTCATCGAGGATCCGGCTCCGAACGCGTTCGCGACGGGCCGCGATCCCCAGCACGCGTCCGTCGCCGTCACGCGCGGGTTGCTCGAGAAGCTGGACCGGTCGGAGCTCGAGGGGGTCATCGCCCACGAGCTGTCCCACGTCGGCAACCGCGACATCCGAGTCATGCTCCTCGTGACGGTCTTGGTGGGGACCGTCGCGCTCCTTTCCGACTGGCTCCTCCGGTCGATGTGGTGGGGCGGCCGCTCGCGCGACCGGAACAACAGCGGCGGTGGCGGCATCCTCCTGCTCGTGGGCCTGGTGCTCGCGATCCTCACGCCGGTCATCGCGACGCTCATCCAGCTCGCGGTCTCGCGCCAGCGTGAGTACCTCGCCGACGCGTCGGGCGCGTTCCTCACGCGGTACCCCGAGGGACTCGCGAACGCGCTGCGCAAGATCTCCGCCGACCAGAACGTGCTCGGCGTCGCGAACAAGGCCACCGCGTCGCTGTACATCGCGAACCCGCTCAAGGACCACCCCTTCCAGTTCGACGGCCTCTTCGACACGCACCCGCCCATCGCGGAGCGGATCAAGCGGCTCGAAGCGATGGCGTGAGCGAGGAGCCACCTCCCGAACAGCCACGGTCCGACTTCGAAAGCTCGCTCACCCTCGCAGTCGTCGCGTCCGTCGCCCTCATCGCCGTCGCCATCCTCGGTGGCGTCGGTGCGTCGCGGCTCGGCGCGCGGCCGACGCCGTCGCCATTGCCGAGCCCGACACCGTTCGTCCGCGTGTCTCCGACGGAAGCACCGGATACGGGACCCCTGGTGTTCACCCAGCCGCTGTCCGCGGGCTGCGTGGCCGGCGATGCGGTCTATGTGGTCTCGGACGGCGGCGCGATCGGTCGCTTCGCGCTCGACCGCTGGCAGCTCATCGATCCGATCGCCCGGTCGCTGTCGGCGGCCACCTGTCAGGGCGATCGGCTGATCGCGATCGGTGGCGGCGGGCGCGTCATCACGATCGACGATCGCCAGCAGACCATCCGCTCCGACGCCGTGCAGCTCGACGATCTCCTTGGGGTCGCTCCGCTCGCGGACGGCGTGCTGGTCGTGGGGCGCGCCGGGACCGTCCAGCGGCAGGGCGGCGGCGGCTGGGGCGTCTACGCGAGCGGGATCGACGAGGATCTCTACGGCGTCGCCGCGTTCGGCCCGGCGTCGGCCTGGGCCGTCGGGGCGAGCGGCGTGACGTACCGCCTGGAGCCTGCCGGCTGGCGCCCGGTCGCCACGGGGGTGACCGGCACGCTCCGGGCGATCGCTGCCCGAGCGGTGGACGACGCGGTCGTCGTCGGCGACGACGCGGTGATCCTCATGTGGAGCGACGGCTGGAAGCGGATCGGGTCACCGGTCCAGACCAATTTCCGCGCGGCGCTCAGGGTCGATGACGGCACCTACCTCGCCGGCGACCAGGGCACGCTCCTCCGGCTCAGTGGCGGCCCGGCGTCGCCGGTCTTCTCCCAGTTCGATCTGGGGACGACCTGCACGCTTCGCGCGATCTTCGGTCGGGGCACCGAGATCTGGGTGATCGGGTCGGACGGCGGCCGGGCGGCCGTCTGGCGGCTTGGACCGAGCGGCACGTTTCACTGGGGGCAATGCCCGTAGCGCCAAGCGGGACGCGGCGCATAATCGCCGCGTCCAGGAGCACTCGGGCGGGAGGATGAACATGCGGAGGCTTTCAGCGGTCGCGCTCGTGGCGGCGTTCGTCGTCGCGGCGTGCGGAGGCGGCGGCGCCGGCGGAGGGACCGCGGCAAGCGCCGCGGCGACCACGGCGGCAGCGGCGGCGGTACCGGCCGGACCGATCAAGGTCGGCGCGGTCCTGCCGCTCACCGGATCTTTCAGCGCATCGGGCACCTACTTCAAGCAGGGCTACGAGCTCGCGACCAAGGAGATCAACGATGCCGGCGGCCTTGACGTCGGCGGCTCGAAGCATCAGATCGCCCTGACCATCCTCGATGACGGCAGCAACGGGACGAAATCCCGCAGCCTCGTCGAGCAGCTCGTCACGCAGGACAAGGTGACGGCGCTCCTCGGTGGCTACGACACCGGTCTCGTCGAGGCCCAGCAAGCGGTGCCCGACCAGTACAAGATCCCGATGGTCGAGGGCGGTGGCGCCGCGTCGGCCATCTTCACGCGTGGCAACAAGTATCTGTTCGGCACCCTTGCCACGATCGACGACCTTGGCAAGAACACGATGGACTTCCTCAAGTACTGGATCGATCAGGGCAAGCTCCCGAAGCCGCTGACGATCGCGCTGGTCTGGGAGAACACCGACCACGGCAAGGACTACCAGGGCGCCGTCAACCTTGCCGCGAAGAACAGCCCCGACTACTTCAAGGTCCTCCTCGATCAGGGTTTCGAGCTGAACGGCAGCGACTTCACGTCGCTGCTCACCCAGGTGAAGGCGGCGAACGCTGCCGCATTCCTCTCGGATGCCCATCTGCCTGACTACATCACGATGCATCGGCAATACACGCAGCTCGGTCTCGCGCACAAATTCGTGTCCTATGGCGCGCGCGGTCCGGACCAGAAGGGCCGTGACGCCCTCGCCGCCGCCGCCGACTATCTCGTCGCCGGCCTGTGGTGGACCCCGGCGCAGCCCGACGCGGGCAGCCAGGCCTTCGCCACGAAATGGAAGGCCGCGTACAACGTGACGCCGGACTGGTTCCAGGCGCTGTCCTATGAGACGGCCCGCGTCCTATACGCGGGCATCACCAAGGCGGCCTCGGTCGATGGGACGAAGATCCGGGACGCGCTTGCGTCCCTCGACTTCTCCGGATCCATCGTGCCTGGTGGCCACATCTCGTTCGACGCCACCGGCAAGCCGAAGACCCAGATCGTCATGACCCAGAACCTTCCGGGCGGCAAGGTGGCCCTCGTCTGGCCCAAGGGCGTCCAGGGCTACGCCGACGCCATCATGCCCTTCCCATCCAAGTAGGACGTTGACCGACCGCGCGAGAACGGGGCGGAGGCCTGCTACGGCGGGCCTCTCGCCCCGCCGGGCGTCCTGACCATGCTCGACTGGTCGAACGTCACGACCCTGGCCGTCGCGGCGATCCTGACGGCGGGCCTCTATGCCACCATGTCGTTCGGATTGGCCCTCGTGTACGGCGTGATGAAGATCATCAACCTCGCTCACGCCGCGACGATGATGCTCGCCGCCTTCACCGTGCTGACCCTGAACCGGTCGTTCGGTCTCGATCCGATCATCGGTTCGATCCTCATCCTCCCGCTGTACTTCGTCGCCGGGATGACCCTCTATCGCTTCGCCGTGCGGCGCGTCGCGGCCGTCCCGATCGCTTCGCTCCTGCTCCTGTTCGGCACCTGGCTGGTCGCGCAGAACGCCGCGTACCTGATCTGGGGCAGCGAGGACCAGTCGATCGTCACCGCGTACACCTACTCGACGGTCGACGTGCTCGGCCTGCGGCTCGCGGTGACACGGATCGTCCCATTCGTCATGTCGCTGGTCATGCTCGGCGTCATGCGCTGGTTCCTCGGATCGACCGATCTCGGCCGCGCGATCCGCGCGGTGAGCCAGGATCCGACCGCGGCGCGTCTCGCGGGGATCTGGCCCGAGCGGACCGCGATGATCGCCTTCGGGATCGGGACGATGCTGTCCTCGTTCGCCGGTGGGATGTTCACGCTCATCTTCTCGTTCACGCCTGATTTCGGCGGCGTATTCCAGCTGAAGAGCTTCGCCATCATCGTGCTTGGCGGACTCGAGAGCTTCCTCGGGGTCGCGCTCGGGGCGCTCGTGCTCGCCACGATCGAGTCGTTCTCGATCCTCATCCCCGGCTGGCGCGCGAGCCTCGTGAACCTGCTCGCCTTCGGCCTCTTGGTCATCGCCTTGGTCGTGTTGCCGGGCGGCATCGCCAGCCTCATCGCGCGACGGACCGGGCGGGCGGTCCAATGAGCATCGACCGCAACCCGTACGTCCTGGCACTCATCGTCGCCGGCCTCTGCGCGATGATCCCGGTGCTGCGGCCGGATGACCTGACCATCCTCGGCGTCGGCTTCCTCACGTTCATCTTCGTGACGCAGGCGGTCTCATGGAATCTCGTCGGCGGCTTCGCGGGCCAGGTCTCGTTCGGCTTCGCGGCGTTCTTCGGGACCGGCGCGTACGTGACGGCGATCCTGTGGTCCCGCTACGGCTGGGAGCCTGTCCTGACGCTGCCGTTCGCCGGCCTTGCCGCGATGGTCGTGGCCCTTCTCGTCGGGTTACCGTGCTTCCGCCTGTCGGGACCGTACTTCTCGATCGCCACGATCGGTGTCGGCGAGGCCGCACGGGTCATCGCGATCAATCTCGACAACATCACGGGCGGCGCGTCCGGCCTCGTGCTGCCGTTCACCGTGCCGGAGAAGGCCTGGTTCTACCGGGCCGGCCTCATCCTCGCGACGGTCACGTTCTTGGTCGCGGTATGGATCCGGCGGCACCGCTTCGGCCTCGCGCTGTTCTCGCTGCGGATGGACCAGTCGGCAGCCGAGAGCCTCGGCGTCCCGACCGCGTTCGTCAAGAATCTGGCGCATGTGGTCGCCGCCTTCTTCGTCGGGGTGAGCGCGGGTCTCTACGTGGTCTACCTGTCGTACGCGCATCCGGATCAGGTGTTCGGATTCGATCTCTCCATCGGCATGGTGCTGATGAACGTGATCGGTGGCATCGGCACCCTGTGGGGGCCGGTTCTCGGTGCGTTGATCTACTTCCCGATCCGCCAGCTGGTGCTGTCGGATCCGCGTCTGGTCGCGGTCAACCTGCTCGTGTTCGGCGCGCTCCTCATCCTGATCATCCTGTTCGAGCCCGGAGGCCTGCTCGGGCTGCTCGCCCGCGCCGGCGTCGTCGCCCGACGCGGCCTGCGGCTCCGGCCGGCGGCGGAGAAGCGGCCCGAGTGAGCGAGACCCTTCTGCGCGTCGAGCACGTCAGCAAGCGATTCGGGGGCCTCGTCGCGGTGAACGACGTCTCGCTCGACATCCAGCGCGGTGAGATCGTCGGCCTCATCGGTCCGAACGGGGCCGGAAAGACGACCCTCTTCGGCTGCGTCGTCGGACTCATCCGGCCCACGGCCGGAACGATCATGTTCGACGGCCACCGCGTCGATGGCCTCTCGCAGCACGCCGTCGTGCGCCGCGGCATCTGCCACAGCCATCAGATCCCGGCGCCGTTCCCGTTCCTCGATGTCCGAGACAACATCCGCGTGGGCGCGTCGTTCGGCCGGCGGCATCAGGAAGCCACCCGCGTCGTCGACGATGTGCTGGCGCGCACCGGACTCGAGCCGCTCGCGACGACGCCGGCACGCAATCTCTCGGTGGGGAACCTCAAGCTGCTCGAGCTCGCCCGTGCGCTCGCGACGGGCCCCGAGCTCATCTGCCTCGACGAGGTCGGGAGCGGCGTGACGCCGGTCGAGCTCGATCGCATGTTGCAGCTGATCCGCGACCTGAACGCCGACGGGATGACGATCTTGTACATCGAGCACAACATGCGGGCGATCGGAGCGGTCTGCCAGCGGGTCATCGTGCTCGACTTCGGTCAGAAGATCGCCGAGGGCACGCCGGACGAGATCGGCGCCGATCCACGGGTCATCGAGGCGTACCTCGGCGCGCCGATCGGGTCGAGCGCATGAGCCTGCTGACCGTTGAGGGATTGTCCGCGGCCTACGGCCGCGTCACGACGCTGTGGGATGTGTCATTCACGGTCGCCGATGGCGAGATCGTCACGCTCATCGGATCCAATGGGGCGGGCAAGACAACGACCCTTCGCGTGCTGTCGGGCCTCCTGCCGGTGCGTGCGGGACATGTGACGTTCGACGGCCACGACCTCTCGCGCCTCCGGAGCGACCAGATCGTCGAGCTCGGCGTGGTGCACGTGCCGGAAGGTCGGCTGCTCTGGCCACGAATGACCGTCGAGGAGAATCTCATCCTCGGGGCGTACCTGCCGAAGGCGAAGGCGAAGCGGACCGAGAGCCTCGAGCGCGTCTATGGCCAATTCCCGCGGCTCCGGGAGCGACGTGCCCAGCTCGCCGGCACGCTCTCCGGCGGCGAACGGCAGATGTGCGCGATCGCCCGTGGCCTGATGGCGATGCCGCGGCTGCTGATGCTCGACGAGCCATCGCTCGGCCTCGCCCCGATCCTCGTCGCGGAGATCTTCCGCACGATCCTCGCATTGCACGAACAGGGCATCACGGTGCTGCTCGTGGAGCAGAACGTCCACCGAGCGCTCGAGATCGCGCAGCGCGGCTACGTCCTCGAGCTCGGCCGGGTCGCGAAGAGCGGCAGCGGCGCGGACCTCCTCGCCGATCCGCACATGAAGTCCGCCTACCTCGGGCTGTAGCGCGTGCTCGGCTCCGACGCCGTATCGTCGGAGGCCGTGACCGACATGCCCCCGGTGCTCACCCCCGCGTATCGGCTCGTCATCCGCCTGGAGATCGACAACCGGCCAGGCATGTTCGCGGAGGTCGCGAGCACGATCGGCGCGCGCGGCGGCAGCCTCGGCGCGATCGATCTCGTCGAGGCGACGCCGTCGAAGCACGTCCGCGACGTCACGGTCGACGTCCCCGATGAGGCGACCGGCGAGCTCCTAACCAACGACCTCAAGGCGGTCAAGGGCGTCGTCGTCCGTTCGGTCTCCGATCGCACGTTCTTGATGCATCTGGGGGGGAAGGTCGCGATGGCTGGGCGCGTCGCGGTGCGGAATCGCGATGACCTCTCGCTCGTGTACACGCCGGGTGTCGCGCGCGTGTCGCGCGCGATCGCCGCCGACCCGGAGCGCTCGTGGGCTCTGACGCAGCGAGCGAACGCCATCGCGATCATCTCCGACGGCACGGCGGTCCTCGGCCTCGGCAACGTCGGACCGCTCGCCGCGCTCCCGGTCATGGAAGGCAAGTCACTGCTGTTCGCGGATCTCGCGGGCGTGTCGGCGTTCCCTATCGTCATCCAGCCCGGGACCGTCGATCAGATCGTCGACGCGGTCGCCCGGATCTCCGTCGGGTTCGGTGGCATCAATCTCGAGGACATCGCGGCACCCGATTGCTTCGAGATCGAGCGGAAGCTCCGCGAACGGCTCGACATCCCGGTGTTCCACGACGACCAGCACGGCACCGCGATCGCGGTCCTCGCCGGATTGCGCAACGCGGCTGCGGTGTGCGGGGTCTCGATCAACGACCTGCGGGTCGTCGTCCTCGGCGCGGGCGCTGCCGGGATCGCGACCGCGCGCTTGCTGCGCACCGCCGGGGCAAAGCACGTGATCGTGGCCGACCGCAAGGGCACCGTCACGACCGCGCGTGCGGACCTGAACGACGAGAAGCGGGCGCTCGCCACGGAGCTGGGGTCGGCGGCGGCGTCGCGCCCGCTGGCCGACGCGCTCAGGGACGCGAACGTCCTCATCGGCCTGTCCGGCCCGCGTCTGGTCAGCATCGAGATGATCCGGACGATGGGCCGGCCGCGGATCATCTTTGCGATGGCCAACCCGGATCCCGAGGTCGACCCGGTCGCGGCGGCGCTCGAGGTCGACGTCATGGCGACCGGGCGGAGCGACTTCCCGAATCAGGTGAACAACGTGCTCGCCTTCCCCGGCGTGTTCCGCGGGCTGCTGGACGCCCGCGCGAGCACGGTCACCACGAACATGGAGCTCGCGGCCGCGGCGGCCCTCGCGGACAGCGTCCCGGCGGCCCTGCGGTCCGCCGAGTACATCCTGCCGTCGGTGTTCGACGCGCAGGTCGTCCCGGCCATCGCCAAGGCCGTGAGCGCGGCGGCTCGCGCCGATGGCGTGGCCCGGCGCCCTCTTGAATGGGCGGCCGGGGCCGGCGAAGCCGGGCCCGGCCGCACGTGATGGCACCGGCCGTGCAGCCATGGCTCGCATGAGAGAACCAGAACATCAGGACGACACGCCGATGCGACCGGTCGAGGACGTCACGGAGACCCGCACCAACGCTTCGGGCGAGGTGATCGTCGACGACGAGGTCGACTTCACCGATCAGCCCCTCTCGACGGACGCGACCGAGATCGTCGAGAACAGCGACGGCGACGAGGTCTTCTTTGCCCCGACCGATCCCGTGTTGCGCGCGGGCGCCGACGGGCAGCCCGAGATCCTCGGCGGGTTCTCGCCGACGGCCGAGCCGTCCGTACCGGAGCGCTCGTCCGACGGTCGCATCGGCGACGAGGCCATCACCGACGCGGTGCGCGACTCCCTCGCCCTCGACGCGTCCACCGCGGACCTGCAGCTGACCATCGATGTCGAGGGCGGAGTGGTGCACGTGCGCGGAACGGTTCCAAGCATCGACGACGGCGAGAACGCTGAGGCCGTCGCGAGCGCGGTGCAGGGCGTCGTCGAAGTGATCGACGAGACCGACGTAG
>DATCPY010000092.1:0-9609 GCA_036569845.1 Candidatus Limnocylindria bacterium
CCGGTGGCCGACGGGCTTGAACGACCGGACCACGCCGGCACGCTCGGGGTGATGCGAGTCCTCACCGGGCTCGCGGCCGCCTTCGCTCGACCCGACCTTGCACTCGACGACCACCGGCCTCGAACTATCGACGAGGCCGGCCCGGACGAGCGGAAGGAGCGCGAGGATCGTCGCGGTCGCGTTGCAGCCCGCGCCGGTCACGAGCTTCGCGGTCTTGATCTCGTCGCGATGCAGCTCGGGGATGCCGTACACCGCGGACCGAAGGAGCTCGGGGTGCGGGTGATCGCTCTCGTACCACTCCCGATAGCGAGACAGGTCGTTGAGCCGATGATCCGACGAGAGATCGATGACCAGCGTGCCACGCGATCGGAATTCTGTCAGCCGGTGCGCGCCGTTCGGAAGCGACAGGAACACAACATCGCATCCGGTCACGCCCTCGTAAGGCACGAACTCGAGCGACGTGCGCTTGCGGAGATTCGGATGGGCCACGGTGACCGGCTTGCCGGCGAGCGACTCGCTGCCCGCGACGATCTCGCCCACCTCGGGGTGGCCGTCCAGCAGGCGAAGGAGCTCGCCGCCGGCATAGCCACCGGCGCCGATGACGCCGACCTTCACTACCGGCCTTTCGCTAGGGCGAGCGCGTAATCGACGACGCGGCCGGGGATGTTCACGCCGGTGGTGTCGATGGAGTTGCGGAACTCCATCGTGTAGTTGACCTCGATCACGAGCAGGCCCTCCGGCGCCTCGAGCACGTCGATCGCGACGACTCCCCCGCCCACGGCCTTCGCCGCCCGGACGCAGAGATCGTTGAGCTCCGGCGTGACCTCGCACTTGGCGGCCTTGCCGCCGCGCGCGGTATTCGTGATCCAGTGATCCGAGTACCGGTAGATGGCGCCGATGGTCTCGTCGCCGACGACGAAGGCCCTGATGTCGCGTCCAGGCTTCGGCACGTACTCCTGGACGTAATAGATCGAGTGCATGTACGTGCCGAGGACATCCTTGTGCTCGAGGATCGACTCCGCCGCGTCGCGATCGTTCACCCGCGAGATGAGCCGGCCCCACGACCCGACCAGCGGCTTCAGCACCGCGGGATACCCCAGGCCTTCGACCGCAACGAGCGCGGACTCGGGCGTGAAGGCCAGGCGCGTCCGGGGCGAGGGCACACCGTCACGGATGAGCCGCATCGTCGTGAGCAGCTTGTTCCCGCAGACGTCGGCGACCTCGAACGTGTTCACGGTCGGGATGCCCCAGGTCTCGAGCACCGCGAGGGCGTACAGGGCGCGCGAGTGTTGGATGCAGCGCTCGAGCACGACGTCGACGCCGAGCTCGGGCTTCTTCTCGAGCGCGAGCACCAGCTCGCGGTCGTCGATGATCTTGGTCGCGATGCCGCGACGCTCGAGCTCCTCGAGGAGGAGCTTCTCCTCCACCCGCACGCGCGAGAGGAGGACGCCGACAGTGAGGTCACTCACCCCAGTCTTCTTCGGCCTCCGGTGCGAGCGCGAGCGCGACCGGAGCGGTCGCGGTCACCTCGAGCTCCGCACCGCAGTCCGGGCACGAGACGATCTCACCCTTCACGGCATCGGCGCCGACGGACACGTCGCCGTCGCACTCGGGGCACTTGCTCGTAGCGGGCATCGAACGCGGCCCTCCCTCAGCTGATGCGGGTCCCTCGGGGAGAGTCTAGGGAACTTGCTAGCGGACCCGACCCCGCGCGTGCGTCTTGTCGGCGTACATCCGCTCGTCGGCTTTCGCGATGAGCTGATCCGCGAGCAGCCCATCCTCGGGGAACGCCGCGATCCCGAACGAGACCCGCGGCAGGGCGTGCGGCATGCCACCCCACATGTACGTCTGCTCGGGCAGCTCGTGGGTCAGGCGCATGACGAGGGCGCGCGCGGCGTCGATCGCGGTGCGCGGGAGGAGCAGCACGAACTCGTCACCCCCGAACCGGGCGACGACGTCCTCTGTCCGGGCGGTCGTGCGAAGGGTCGTCGCGACGGAGCGGAGCACGGAATCCCCGACGAGATGACCTGCGGTGTCGTTCACCGCCTTCAGGCCGTCGACATCACAGAGGATCACGCAGAACGCGTCCCCGTGGCGGCGCGCCTCAGCGGTCTCCGCCTCGAGACGCTCCACCAGGACCCGGCGGTTCGTGAGCCCGGTCAGCGGATCGTCGCTCGCGAGGCGGCGGCTCTCCCCGAGCAGCCGCGCGTTCGAGATCGCGATCGCCGCTTGTGCGGCGTAGAGGCGGAACATCCGGAGGGTCTCGCTGCCCCAGTGCCGCGGCCGTCCGGAGTACAGGGTCATCGTGCCGACAAGCTCCCCATGCGCCATCAGCGGCAGCGCAAGGGCGGAGGCGACGGTGCCGTGGAGCCGCGGATTCGAATCAGGGTGCGTGGCGTAGTCGTGAACGACCGCGGCCTCATGGGTCCGCACGCACTCGAGCGCGACGCCGAGGAGCGGGCCACCTGGGTCATCGCGCAGCTCCGGCATCTTGGAGCGGTTGATCGCCCGGATCGAGAGAGCACCGTCGGGGTCGGCGAGCGCGATCATCGCCGCGTCGGTCTGGGTGAGGCGGATGACGTTGTCGACCGCGAGGCGAGCGAGGTCGTCGAGCGAGATCAGGCCGGCGGTCGCCAGGCCGACGTCGTAGAGCGCAGCGAATTGCGCGGCGCGCCGCCGCTCGCGGACGCCCAGCCGCCAGTTCGAGTACAGCGCGAGGCCAGCGCGGATCGCGAGGACGATGATGGTGAGCCCGATGGCCGCGGCGACGATCGGGTCAGTCGCGGTCTGACGGTCGAGCTGGCTCGCGATGAGGATGCCCGCCGCGAGGAGCGCGACGACGCCGGGCAGGAGCATCCGTGAGAACTGCACGGCCTCCGCCGGCACGAACGGCGCGGACTGCCCGCGCGACTCCTCGGCCCACTGCCGGCCGGCGATGCCGATCGCCAGGATGCCGACCATCCAGAACAGGTCGAGGATCGTGCCCGGCGCGAACGATTGATGGACGAAGTCGGGTAACCAGAACACGAAGCCGATGGCGCAAAGACCGACGCCGATGAGCAACGCGAAGTGCGCGCGGCGGGTCTGCTGCGGGGGGAGGCCCCAGAACATCGATAGCGCGGCGCCCATCGCGGCCACGTACAGGATCGGATAGGCGAGCCCGACCACGATCGTCGCGGGCTGGTGGATCATCGCCGGCGCGAACAGATCCGAGACATACAGCGCGACGCCGGCGAGCATCGTGAGGATCGCGGCGCTCACGTCGAGCACGAGCGCGTAGATGGCGAGGCGCTGCTCGTGGCCGGCAAGGAACGCCGCGCAGCCGATGAGGAAGAACGCGGCCGCCATGAGGAACCCGAAGTCCGAGGGCGCCGGTGCCGGTGTGTCGATCCCGGCGATGTCGTACGCATCGAAGAAGAGCTGACCGACGGCCCAGGAGACCGCGCCGAGGAAGATGAAGGTCCAGGCTCGCCGCTCGCGCCGCAGCGGTGCGAGCGCGGCGCGCGCCGTGCCCACGGTCGCGCCGAGGGCGAAGCCCGTTCGACCGAGGTCAGCGATGTAGTGGCGGAGGTCGCCTGGCCCAACGACCAGCTCGCCGAGCCAGACGGCCAGGGCGCCGACGAGGCCGGCCGCGAGAGCCTGCTGCGACCGCAGCCGGGGTCCGAACACGGGCAGAACGCTAGAGGCGGCCCGCCGCCGAGAGAAGGGGTCAAGTCGTCCTCACCCGGCTGCGTACGGACAGGGGAGGGTGACCTCCCCCACTGGACCTAGGTGGCGACCTTCTTGCGCGTCTTGCGCACCTTGTCCGATCCGGAGAGATCGATCTCGTGCTTCCGCGCCGCGCCGACGATCTTGCGGCGGGCGGCCTCTTTCTTCGCGGGCGACTCGAACTTCGTCTGGTTCCAACGGGCCATCGCGTTGCGAATGTGGCTCCGGTCGTTGAGCGGCAGGTGGCCCTCGCCCTCTTTGTCGACGTAGGCGAACACGCCCTTGTTCATGCTCTTGCGCTGTTTCGCCTTCAGCTCAGCCATCACGCACCTCCGCCGGCTGCTCTAGCAAACCGAAGGCCCGCGCCGTGAGGGCGGGGAGAGATGGTCTCCGATGTCGCGACACATCACACGGTGAGCCAGGAGGGATTCGAACCCACGACCAAGGGATTAAGAGTCCCCTGCTCTACCGCTGAGCTACTGGCCCGCGACCAAGCGTACCGAAGACGACACCGCCGCGGTTATCCACCGCGGCGATGTTTCGGTCGCTTGATGCGAACGGCGGCTACGTCGCGGGCCGCGCTACCGGCTTACGACGCGCCGATCTTGAAGATCTTCGTTCCGCACACCGGGCAGATGCCCTGGGTCGCGGGACGGCCGTTCTTCATCGTGATCGCCTTCGCGTCCTTGATCTCCCGCGAGGCCTTGCACTTCACGCAGTATCCGGTTGCCACCGGTCACCTCCACGCGCGGATCGAACGCGACGCCTCAGAACGAGCGCAGATGCGAGCCCCTTCTGAAGCGGCGGGTATCGTACCCCCACCCTATTCGACCCCCCAGACCCACAAAACCCCGCCACAAGGGCGGGGCTTCGTGGTGAGGAAGGGAAGGGTTGGGAAGTCTTGTTCAGTCGGTCGGCAAGGGTGCAAGCCGCATGCCAAGCGGCAAAGGGAGTGACGGAACTGCGCGCTGAGCTGCTTTCCATCGGCACCGAGCTTCTGCTGGGCCAGATCGTCGATACGAACGCGGCCTATCTGGCCGGGCGGCTGGCCGGGCTGGGCATCGACCTGCTCCACGTGTCGACCGTCGGCGACAACCTGGGCCGCGCGACCGACGCGCTCCGGCGAGCGCTCGACCGGAGCGACCTGGTCGTGTGCACCGGGGGGCTTGGGCCGACCGAGGACGACCTTACCCGGGAAGCCATCGCGGCGGCGCTCGGGGAAACGCCGGCGGTGGATCCGGGGCTCGAGGCGGAGCTGCGGGCGTGGTTCGCCGGCCGCGGTACGCCGATGCCCGAACGGAACCGCAAGCAGGCCTGGCTCATCCCGTCGGCTCGCGCGTTGCCCAATCCCTTGGGGACCGCACCGGGGTGGGACGTCCGGCACGGGGACAGGCGGATCGTCGCGATGCCCGGCGTGCCCCGCGAGATGACGCGGATGTGGGAGGTCGAGGTCGAGCCGTTGCTCGTCGGCGGCAGCGTCCTCCGCTCGCGCACGCTCAAGCTCCTTGGGATCGGCGAATCGAGCGTCGAGGAGGCGCTCGACGAGCTCGTGCACTCGACGGCGCCGACCGTCGCGACGTACGCGAAGAACGACGGCGTCCACGTTCGCATCACGGACAAGGGCACCGACGGGGCGGCGGTGGCCGATCGGATCGAGGCGATGGACCGCACGATCCGCGAACGCATCGGTCAGCACGTCTGGGGCACCGACGGCGACACGCTCGGCAGCGTGGTCGGGAGCGCGCTCGTGGCGCGCGGCTGGCGCCTGGCCGTCGCCGAGGCGATCACGGGTGGCGAGATCGCGCGCGCGCTCACCGAGGCCGAGGGAAGCGCCGCCTGGCTCGCCGGCGCGGTCGTCCTTCCCTCAGCGGACGAGGCGACGCTCGCGGAGTGGGTGATGCGGCTCGGCGCCGAGGTGGTGTGTCTCGCCCCCTCCGGCGACACCGAGACGCAGCTCGTCGTGCGCACCCCGGAGCGCGACGCGCGACAGGCGACGGTCCGCTACCGGTCGGCGAGCGAGGGGCGCCGGCGCGCGACGCTCGTAGCGCTCGACCTCATCCGCCGCGCGCTGAAGGAGTCCTAGGAAACACGGGAAACACGATCCCGCAGCGGTCGCTCCGAGCGACGGCGATGGCCGGAGCGCTGAGTGCTTTGAAGACCGCCGCGGGATCGGACGGCTCGGCTAACAGGCAGCCGCGATGCCAGCGCGCCGCGTGGCGCGTAACGGTTCAGCGACGGGTCGGGCTGGGGCTCGCGGTCCGGGTCGCTCCGCGCTTGGCCTTCTCGGCGGCCTGCAGCGCGTTCAATGCGGCTTCCTTCGCCTTCTCGGCGGCCTGTCGCGCGGCGCTCGCGTTCGCCGGCGGGGTCTGCACGGCCGGCGTGGTCCGCGTGACGGCGGCGGTGCGGGCAGACTCGGTGGCCGTCGGGCGAACGCTCGGCGACGCCCCGGTCGATGCGTTCGTGGGGCGGGTGCTCGCGCTCGGCCGGGTCGTCGCGACGGCGATCGCCGCGGTGGCGGTCGGCGGGTCCGTGCGTGGCGTCAGGCTCGCGCGCGCCGTCTCGCTGCGCTTCGGGTCGGCGAGCTTCGCCCGGTCGTCCGCGACCGTCGCGAGCCGCGCGGTGACCGCAGCGGCCTGGTAGGCGATCTTGGTCGCCGGCGAGACCGTGCTCGGCGACGTCGTGGCCGCGACCGTGGCAAGGACCGCGGCCGGGCCGGTGGTGCGGGGGTCGGCCGCGAGCTTCGTCGCGGTAGCCGCGACGCGCTGCTGGCTGGTGGCGAGCGAGGTCTGCATCTGCGTGACGAGCGCCGCGGTGCCGGAGTCGGTCGACTCCACGCTCGCGAGATCGGCCGCGGCGTCGGCGAGCGAGCTGCCATAGCTCGCGGTCGCGATGATCGCGTCGTCCTCGCGCCCGCTCGTGGCGAGCCGCTCGGCTTCGTCGAGCCGGTGCTCGGCGATCGAGAGCTCGACGGAGGCGCGGTCTTCGGGACTGACGGCGATCGCCAGGCGAAGCTGCTCGCCTGCGAGCTTGAACGAATAGAGCGGGTCGTCGGGCAGCGAGTCCGCGCTCGCGACGGTCGCACTGCCAAGGAACCCGGCGATGACGATGATGATGACGAGGGCTCGCACGAGCATCGGCGCGGGCTTCCCGAGGATCGCGAAGACGCCGTAGACGCGGTCGGCCAGCGTCGGCTTCGCGGGGGCGAGCGCGGCGAGGACGGAGTTGCGCATCCGGACGCGGCTGGCCGGATCGACGCGCAGCTCGCGCTCGCGGAGACGGAGCGCCGCGGCGACTGCCTCCCGCAGGATCGGGTCCTGGATCTGCTCCAGGCGCCGGACCCCTCGGGCGACCGCCTCTAGGTTCTCCGTGAAGTCGTTCCGCGCGCGTCCGCTCACCAGACCTACTAACGGCCTGGCTGACCGCTCCGATACGCCACCCGGATGGGGCGAAATAGGCCGGAAAACGGGCCAGTCAGCGGGCCGGGCCACCCCAGACGGGCGCGTAATGGCTGAAGAAGCTCTCCTGGCGGAGGACCGTGTCGCCCAGCCAAACGGTCCAGGTGACGGAGGCGTCACGGCCCTGGGTGACCCCGCCCGGGAGGTACGCCGGGTCCGCCGGCTGGTCGGGTGCCGGGTCCTTCAGGTTCCACTGAGCCGGGGCTCCGATCACGACCCGGCGCCCCGTCGGGACGCTGATCAGGTCGAAGCGGAGGGCGGCGGCATACGGGTACGCCTTGATGATCACCGGGTACTGGCTGTCGTTCCTCCAGCGGAAGTCGACGCCTGGCTCGAACACCGCGGCGTCGAAGCCCAGGGGATAGCGATCGATGTAGTAGCCGTGGGCGTGCCGCTCGAGGACCTCGAAGCCGGCCCACGCGACGGCGTTGAACAGCGTCGTCGAGACCTGGCAGAGCCCGCCACCGATCACGTTCTCGTCCGACTTGTTGTTGATGATCGCGCCGGCGAACGCGTAGCCGCGCTCGACGGTCACCGGGCCGAGCAGGTTCCAGAAGCTGAACGACTCCCCCGGTGCCAGCACCAGGTCGTTGAACTGCATCGCGCCGGTCGTGATGTTCGCGTGGCGAGCGGCATTCGCGGGGTACGTCGTGGTGAACGTGGCGACCGGCGTCATCTGCGGCGCGTACTGGCGGGCCTGATCGGTCGTGAACGCCGGAGGATCCGCGACGAAGACCGCGGCGATCTCGCGCGGCGCCGGCACCGGAGTGAAGAGCCGCGCCATGACGTCGGCGACGAGCTGCGGCTGATCGATCTTCACGCCCTCGACGGCCGGCACGACGGTGAGCGATCCGTCCGGCTGCACGGCGTACGTCGCGTTCTTCGCGGGGTGGTCGAAGAACGCTCCGAGCCGGCTCACCCACTGCGCGACGCGAGGCTCGTCGAAGCGCGCGCGATACGCGTACCGCGTCGCCGGCGCCGAGGCGCCGGCGGGGACCGCATCGACCTCGCCGGGCGCCGCGACGACGCGATCGATGACGATGAGCGTCGCAAGGCCCGCGGCGTCCTCGGTCGTGCTGCGATCGCCCGCGGTGATCAGGAGCGGCGTGGTGGCGGCGACGGCCTTCGCGGCTGCGTCGCGGATGCCGCTTGGATCGACGGCGGGGTAGGTCTCGTGGACGTGCAGCGCGACGAGCCGGTCTCCGAGCGTGTCGGGCCCGACGAGCGCGCGGCGTAGCGCGGAGCGATCCGTCTCGAGGCCGATGAGGGCGCGGGTCACGTCGATGCCGTGGAAGGTGGCCACCATCGCTCCATCCACGGCGGGCCGGTCGACCGTACCCGCGATCGACCGGACCCAGGCGTCGACCGTGGCGCTGTCGGCACGCATCGCGAACGCGATCGCGGCATGTCCGCGGACGGCGCTGATCCACGCGACGAGCCGCTGGGTCAGCGATCCGGTGTGGCCGTACGCGAGCGCGTCGGCGACGGCGCGATCGACGTCCGGAGCGATCGCCAGATCAGCATTCGTGGTCGTCCAGGCGAGACCTTCGGGTCCGCGGACCACGACGCTCGCCGCAGCCCAGGGACGCGCGGCCTCCTGCATCAGACGCTCGCGCAGCTCGGCTGCCGGCATCGTGCCGACATCGATGCCGGCCACGGTCACCCGCGGGAGCGCCCGATCGGCGAAGGCGGCATCCAGGCCGAACGCGAGCGCGCAGAGCGCCGCGAGGGCCAGCAGGGGCCGCAGCACATGCTGCCGCCGGAACCGGCTCGTCGCGTAGGTCGCCGTGCGCCGCGCGATGATCGCCACCGGTGTCGCCTCCCCGTGTGAGCCACCGCTCGCTCGTTCGTCGAGCGAGACAGCTCTCGCCAAGTCACACGGCATAACTCGTACCGCCGGGCGGACGACCTACCGGCCGCTCTGCCGTTACCTCACCGACACATATCGGGGAGTGCGACAGAACGACGACCTCGGCGAACCGGAGCGCGCGAGGCCATGACCGGAAGGGCATCCGCCGAAAGTGAGCTTTGGCCGTGAGGCGCGCGGTGATGGCGGCTGGCGGGTGTCTCAGGAGCGAAGACTGGTCCGGAGGAACGGCTGCCGTCTCGGACGCACGGGACCAGCGAGCGAGTGAGACACCCGCCAGCCGCTAACGCACGCTCGTCAGACACGGACACAAAGAACGGCCCGGCGGTCCAGGGGAGCAGGAACCGCCGGGCCGAAAGGCGTACTGGCCGACGGGCGGGCCGGCCAGGGCCTGTCGAGGGTGGAGGGGGTGTCTAGCTACACCCCGTGGTCTCGCCGCAGTTCTCGCACTTGTGGCAGGTGCCGTTCCGAACGGTCAGCCAGCCGCAGCGCGGGCAGGGCGGGGCGTCGGGAGTCGAATTCATGCGACGCGCGGTCGGCCGCGCTGGCTCGGACCAGGTCGTCTCCGCGTTCAGCGGG